>DYDL01000392.1 GCA_020717925.1 Desulfocapsa sp. | reverse complement strand
AACCGGTTTTTTTGCTTTACGGCTCACGTGTCAGCCAGGCATGGTGTTTGCCAATGCCGACTTGGCCCGCTCTTTGACAATTCGACCTGTTTTTACCGAAAAAGCGCACACCTCTCCTTTGTGTTATCAAGAACTTGGTATAGGACTGGCTGGCGTGCCTAGGTCAGCAGAAAATCGTGCACCAGGTGGAAGGCGGCAAAGCCATCGCAGATGCGCCCAAATTTCAGCTTCAGCCGTCTGCCCGTGCGAATCATGCGGCTGGCCAGGTAGATCAACTCCTGCATCACGGTTCGTATCCGTCGCCGCTTGGCTGGATGCCGCACTGGTGACTCTTCTCCCAGCATCCCGACCTGACCGATCAGGCGTAAGATGTTATATGCCAGAGTGGCCAGGGCCATCACCAGGCTATTGGTGGCGAACTTGCCGGATGGCAACCGCTCCAGATCAAGATCGGTTTTGAACTCACTGTGAAACTGCTCGCTGGTGCCATGATCCTTGTACAGTTGGATAATCTGCTCCTCGGGCAGCACCAGGTTCGTCCACCAGCCCTCGATCTCGATTTCCGGGATCAAGAGAAATTGGCCGGTCTTATTTATGGTCCGCTCCGTGACCCGCGTTACTCGGCTGAAGGTATAGCCCTTGCCGTCATGCTCTTGCCGCTCCTGCACGGTAAGTAACGCAATCTTCTTGCCATCCCGCGGCTTACTGACTTTCCCTTCGGCAAAGGCCTTGGCATGCCAGTGCTTTACATCGGCCTTGCGGGGGTTCCATTTCACGATGTAGGAAAGCGTCCGGTCGCCGCTCATGGCAACTCTTGTGTCAAGCGCGTCATGGGCGGAGTCCAGGCGCACCAGGATTTTCTTCTTGGTAAGTTTCCTGGCCTTGCTGATGACCCGTTGCAGGAAAGGGATGAACTCGTTCTGGCTATGCTGACAGCCCGGTCGCAGCTCGATTTCCAGACACCAGCCTTCTTGGCCCAGATAGCATGCAACCGGCGCGTAGCCGTCATAGTTTTGATATGTCCATGACACCCCTTCTTTTTTGGTGTCCGAGTTGTCCATGGTGAACACATCGATATCCAAGGGCAGATGCCCGGTGGCCAGGCCGTTGATCTTGGCCTTGGTGTTTTTGAGCAACTCAATGCTGGCTCTGTTTACCGCCGCGCGAAAATGCTCGGCCTTGCCGTTCATCCGCTGCCGCATGGTCTCGGATGAAGGAACAGCCTGCAGGCCAAGAGCGCGTTTAAAAAAATCATCGTTGCGCCGCCCGGTGATGGCGTCGAAGTCGCTCTTGCCCAGACAGAGCAGCCCGAGGTAGCTTGCCAGGACATCGAAATCGGAGATTATGCCCGCGCTGCCATGCGACCGGGCCAGGGTTGCCGCAAGGTTCGTATACTGGTTGACGCACCGGCCGACCAAGGCAAGGCCAGAGTGCGCGGTAAAAATATCGCTGTCGGATTGCTCAAGGATGAATTTCTGCATCTTCGCACCTGCCGGGTGAGTTTTAACGACAGATGTATATTGCAATATTTTTTCATTAATTTCAATATGTTAATCGTAATACGGTACGATTTTTGCTGTAATTTTATTCACGGAATC
>DYDL01000128.1 GCA_020717925.1 Desulfocapsa sp. | reverse complement strand
CGTGAGCAACAGAGTGCCGACGCCGGTGGCTTCGTACAGTCGCATGTTCCCGGCATAGTCTTCCGCCACGTCAATATGCCGGTTAAGCGCAATCTTCGACGATTGCAACGCCCGATACATGTCCGTGCCCCAAAGCTGGCCGTGAAAGCATCGCCGGAACCACGCCGCTTCCGGGATTGAGTTGGCGACCGCTCCCCACAAGTCGAGGCCGAATCGTTCCGCGACCTGTTTCAGCAGCGATATCCTCCCGGCATGGTCCGGCGTCAGGCTGCCCACAAACGAGACGCTCGTCACCGGCGCTGACGGATGTTTCTTCAGTTCTGTCAGCACACGCGGCTCGAAGGCCAGCCGGTTCAGCTCGCTGTGCATCCCCATCTTTCGAAAGCGATCCACGAAATGAGGCGCTGCCGTGATCACCAGGTTGTAGCAACCGAAGTCCTCGCCCGTGGGCAACGGCGCGGCGATCTGTCCGACCAGCAATCGCATCAAGGGCTTCATCACCCGCATGAAATCGCTACGGATGCCGTCCATTGCTTGGTTGAGCACCACGTCGGGACGGTAGTGCCGGATTTGTGCCGCCAACACGTCGTAGAACCAGCGAGGCGCCTGCCGCCGGGTCAGCCAGGGCACGAGGCCCTTGCGGAACCGCAGCTTCCAACTCCACGGAGAACTCTTCAGCCCGTGCTCGCGCGCCCACGCCGCTTGCATGGCCTCGTTGTTGAAATGGATCTCCCAAGCCTCATGCCCCAGCTTGCGCAAGTTGCTCGAGTAAAAATCCGCCACGCTAAACAAGCTCTCGTTGCGCACGCGCATCTGTTCTTCGTAAGAACGCCGCTCCAGCCCGGCATGGCGGCCGTAGAGCCAGTTCAGGAACCCGCTGTAGTCGGTGTTGAGAATCAGGAAGCGCATCGCAAAAGCATCCGAAACCGTTCAAACGCCTGCCACCGCCCGCGCGACAAAGGCCGTCTGCTCTTCGGTCAGTTCGGGATACATCGGCAGGCTCAAGATTTCGCTCGCGACGCGCTCCGTCACCGGCAACGAACCGGGCTTCAGGTTCAGATGCCTGTAGGCGGGTTGACGATGGAGCGGCAGCGGATAATGAACGCCCGTGGCAACGCCCTTGTCTTTCAGTCTGACCTGCAACTGATCGCGCTCACGGCTGCGGATGACGAACAAGTGCCAGACGTGTTCCGCGTTCGGGTTGACCGCGGGCAGGACCACGCCGACATCGCGCAGCGCCCCGGCATACCGGGCCGCGTGGCGGCACCGGGCCGCGTTCCACCCGTCCAACCGGCGCAGCTTGACGCGAAGAATGGCGGCTTGCAGGCCGTCGAGCCGGCTGTTCACGCCTTCCATTTCATGGGTGTATTTGTCCAGCCGGCCGTGGTTGGCCAGCATTCGAATCTTTTGGATTAGCGTTTCGTCGTTGCTGACCACGGCGCCACCGTCGCCGTAGGCGCCGAGGTTCTTGCCCGGATAGAAACTGAAGCACGCCACGTCGCCGAGCGTGCCGGTCCGCCGGCCTTTCCACCGCGCCCCGTGCGCCTGCGCGGCATCCTCCACCACCTTCAAGTGGTGGCGCCGGGCAATATCCAGGATGCGGTCCATGTCGCACGGTTGCCCGTAGAGATGCACGGGCAGAACGGCCCGTGTTCGCGGCGTAATCGCCGCCTCGATCTTGCCGGGATCCATCAGCATCGTGTCCTCGCAAATGTCCACGAAGACCGGCTGCGCGCCTGTCATCGAGATGGCTTCTGTCGTGGCGATGAAAGTGTGCGCCACGGTAATGACCTCATCGCCCGCGCCGATGCCGAGGGCCCGCAGCGCCAGGGAGAGCGCGTCGGTGCCGTTGCCGACGCCCACGCAGGCCTTCGCTTCGCAGAAGGCAGCAAACTCCGCTTCGAACAGTTCCAAGCCCTCGCCGCCGATGAATGCCGTGCGGTCAATCACCTGTTGGATGGCCGAGTCAACTTCCGCTTTGATGCTGGCGTATTGGCTTTGTAAATCAACCAATGGAATTTTCATGGTTTGGATTAGTCGCTCTTGGTTCCTACCACAATGAGACTCGAACAGTAATCTGGCAGTTCTTTGCCCACCTCGTAGAGCGCATCAACAATCTTGAGATCCCAGGATTCCATTTGGCGGTGCGATAACGGCTTGAGAAGGATGCCGCCCGAATGAAGAATTTCGAACCCCGCAGCGGTCACCGCCGCCTCCAAACGATGGCGATCATAAATGCGGCGGTGGCCTTTGGCGATGTCGGCGTCTGTCAGCGCGAAAAGATCCTTTATCAAACCCATCTGTTTGCCGATGCGCTTGTTCAAGCCGGTGGCATTTGGAACCGCAAGAACAAGCCGGCCATGGGGGAGAAGCAGTGTGTTGCACTTCGCCAGAAAAGAAGCCTCGTTTTCCACGTGTTCAAGAACGTTTGTGGCAACGAGGGTGTTGAAAGAACGGGAGGGTTTCCACGCGTCGAACATTGCGCACTCGTAGGTGACGTTCGGGAGTCGGTTCACCTGGCGGGCGCGCGCAATCTTGGCCGGAGATCCATCCACCCCCGCCACAGATTCAGCCTGTCCGGCGAGCGCGCGGCACAAGAGTCCAACGCCGCAGCCCACATCGAGAATCGCCGGGCCTTGCGCGAAGCGCAAGACCTCCCGAATCTTGTATCTGAGCAGGACATTCTCGAAGCCTTCCTCTTCGCTGTAGGCTGCGAAGATGCGGTCGAGTTCGTCCATGGTCGGAACTGTCCCGGGTTTCTGACTCAAGTTGCCGTCTCCTTCATGTTTGACCGTTCTCCGCAGAGCCTCGCATCATCGCGAGCGTAAACATAGTGATCGGAAAGATGTCGTTGCGCAGCACCCTGCACACGACGTTGTCGAGAATGCTGGCCTGCGTCGTCCGGCGCATGTTGTAGCGGCGATGAATCAGTTTCTCTCGGAACCCGCTGGCGGACAGCATCTCGGCGATCTGCGATTCATCGATTCCGTCTTTGAAGGCGTGATAGTCCGCGACCGGATCATCCGCGGGGGCCTCCTTGGGATGCCGGATCGTGCGGCTCCACAGCAGGTCAAACATCCGCAGCCCACGATTGTAGGCGCGACTGATCGCATGGGGCGGTGTCAGGCTGGCCCGGCTGCAAGGCTCGTGCGTAACGTATGCCAGCCGGAGCGAGGGGCACAATTCGGTCAGTTGTTCGAACGGTGTCTCCCAGCGGAAGAGGTGGTGCAGGACGGAACTGATGCAGACGACCTGCACATCGCGCAGGGAGGCGTGGGTCTTCTCAAGAGTCAAAAGGTCGTCCGCCGATCCGATGAAGCCCCGAAAGTCTGCCGCAAAACCTGCTGCCGCCACCTTTTGGGTCAGCACGTCTATCATGCGCGGCGCCAGGTCTACGCCGATCACGCAACCGCCAAGCGAGAGCAGTTTCAAGGTCAAATTGCCCGTCCCGCAGCCGAGATCAAGATACCGGATCGGGCCGTTGGCGGCGCACTCCAGTCGCCGATGGATCAGGCGCAAATCCTGCCAGAGACACCTCTGTTCGAATCGGTTCCGCAGATAGTAGTGAATCTGGTCGTACTGCTCCGCCGTGTTTTCGTGCAGCACCAGATTGTGCTGAAGGATGTCTTCCCGGCTGAGTGAATCAAAACTGTTCGGCATCGTGGCTCTCTCTATCGCAAGGTTCCGGCCCATTGAATGAGTCGATCCGGGCTGTGCAGCAAGACATCCGGGTTCAAAGGCACCAGATGCGCTTCCGTCCGGATGCCGTAGGTCACGGCCGCAGTACGCAGCCCCAATCGCTGGCCGGCTTGAACATCGGTCTCCGTGTCCCCGATAAACCACCCGCGCAGGGGACATCCACGGGTCGCCATTTCAATCAGCCTCACCTTGACCGCAGAACGGTCCTCGTCGGCGCCATCGCCAGGCTCCGACAACACGTGCTGAAAAAGAGGACGCAACCCGAACAAGCGCAATTGCCACTCCAGAGCGGCCCGCGAGTTGCGGAGGGTCACCAACATCAGCGTACCGACCGACCGCAGGTTGCGCAGGAGTTCGGGAACCCCCGGCCAGATCCGGTCCAAGCGCAAATACGCCTGCGTCTCAATTCGAGACTTGCGAAGATGTCGAAATTCCTTTTCCCAACCTTGGATATTCGACCGTCGCAAAATCTCGCCGTCGCTGACGCGACGCCGCTTGCTCTCCCAGTATTCCGCTTTGGAGACCGGTTCGTGGTCCCGCTCACCTACCAAGTCCGCATAAACACGGTAATACTTGTCAGACACATCGAGAATGGGACCGTCGAGATCAAATATGAAATACGCGCCCTGCGTCATTAGACAACCTCGCTGTAGTGGATTCGTTGCCAGCGAGCCAGATTGTGCCGGACCCACTCGATTTCCCGACGGACACCTTCCAGCAGCGTCACTTGCGGTTCCCAACCCAACTCGCGTTTCGCCTTTGAACAATCCAACAGCATCATTTTCAGTTCCGCCGAGTTGCGCCTCTTGTCAGGCACAAGCTGCGAGTAGGCGCCCTCGGCCACGTCCTCTTGAAGCACTTGCAGGCCCAAGCCGGAAGCATCAACGACAAGACGGGCAAGCTCCTGAATCGTAGTCGCCCGAGCGGTTCCGACGTTATAGGACTGGCCATTCGCATTGGGGTTTCCCAGGCACAGGCGATGAAGCCGGACAACGTCTCCGACATAAATGAAGTCGCGCACTTGCAGACCGTCGCCAAACACAACCGGCGGTTTGCCATCAACGGCTCGCTTGATGAAGAGAGTCAGCACCCGCCGATACCATTCGCGTTCCCCATACACGATGCCGTAGCGCAGGTTCACGACAGGCAACTTTTGATAGTCGTTGTAAATCCGCGCGTAGCGCTCCGCGGCCAGTTTGCTGACCCCATAAGCCCAGTTGGGCACCGGCAAGTGGTCCTCCGAGGTGGGGCCATTGACCTGGCCGTAGATGCAGGCCGAGGAAGCATTGACCACCTTGCGCACGCCGGATCGCTTCGCCGCCTTCAGGACATTCAACGTGCCGACCGTGTTGATTTGAAGGTCCACCAGGGGGTCGTCGGTGCTGCGGAAGATTTCAAGTTGCGCGGCTTGATGCGAAACGAAGTCCACGTTTCTCATCGCCCTTTCCAGCGTTGCGCAGTCGAGGATGTCGCCTTCGATAATCTCAACGTGCTTCGCGATCGGCCTCAAATTGTCGCGAAGTCCGAAACTGAAATTATCATAAACCTTCACCCGGGCGCTGGCGGTCACCAAGTCTTCGACAATGTGAGAACCAATGAAACCAGCTCCGCCGGTCACCAATACCGTGAATCCTTGAAGGCTCATCATTTCGTCTCCGCAGCAATGAACGTTTCTTCCCAGTAACGCAACATGGTTATCCCGCTGCGAACGGTCGGCGGGACGACGTTCTCTCCCAGCATCAGCCTCAGCACCAGCAGCGGAGTGTTGGCGCCCGCGTGAACCGTCAGCATCAAACCGCCCGCAGCGTAGCGGGGATTCATCTCGATGAACACGAACTCTTCCTCCCGCTGGATGAATTGAATGTTGCACGGCCCCACCATGCCGATCGCCTGACAGATTCTTGCGCAAAGGTCTGTCAGTCTCGGCTCCGAAACCGTGCGTCCCTTGACGCTTTGCCCCGCTTTGGTGGCCAATCGCAGCCGCGGGGAACACACGACGAGATGACTCGCCGCATCGCAAAGAATATCCACGGTGTATTCCTTGCCATGGACAAATTCCTGAAAGACAAAATCGGGATGTTTGGCCTTGAAGTAGGCCCAATCGGTGGCGTCGTTGATCTGGCCCGCGCCTTCCGTTCCGCTCGCTGTATTCGGCTTGGCGAAAAGGGGGAAGCGGATCCCACTCTCGTCGTCCAAAGTCCGTGGCGCGGAGATTCCCAGGGCGGCCACCACCCCATACATCCGTCGTTTGTCGTTGCAGAGCCGCAGGGTGTCCGGTTTGGCCAGCAGCAAACCGATGCCACACCGGCCAAACTGATCCGCGTGGTCCGCCACCACGGCAATCTCGGCGGAGTAGATGGGGAACAAGGCCCGAATCCGGTGCCTTTCGCAAAGGCGCAGAAGCGTCGGGATGTAATCCGGGTGTGAACACCGGGGGACGATCTCACGCGCGTCGGCGAGATAAAGTCCGGGCGCCGTCTCGTCGGCGTCCACCGCGACCAGGCGAACCGCGTGCTCCTGTTGCAGGCGCAACGCCTTGATCACGTTGATCGCTGACGCCGTGCCGGCACTGGTTACCAATACACTGGTCATGACGTCGTCATCGTGGCGTGGCGGCCGGGGTGATCGCAACCTTTTGCCCGCTCTTCAATGCGGTTTCTCCGGCCTCCAACACGGCCACCACATCCCGGGCGTGCTGCGGCCCCGAGATCGGAATCCGGCCCGATCGAATGCAGTCCAAAAAATGCGCCGCCTCCACCTTCAACGGCTCCTGAGAGTTGATGCGCGGCAACCACACGTCGCCGGCGCGATAGATCAATTGGTAGTTGTTGAAGTTGTCGTAGTCCATCTTCTCGCCAATCTTGGGAACCCGGTCCACGCCCTTGTCATAGATGGCAATCTTGTCGTCGCTGACGTCGTCGTAAACGATCATCTTGCGGCTGCCGACCAACGTCATCTTCCGGACCTTGCCCGGATCGAGCCAACTGACATGGATGTGCGCCACCACGCCGCTGGACCACGTCAGCATGGCGAACACCACGTCTTCGATGCCCGGCTGGATGTCGGCAATCCCGTGGGCCGACACGGAGACGGGAAGCTCGCCGTTGAGCCAGTAGAGCAGGATGCTGACGTCGTGCGGCGCCAGGTTCCACCATACATTTACATCACTGCGAACCTGGCCCAGGTTTAGCCGCTGGCTGTAAATGTAGTAAAACTCGCCGAGTTCCCGCTTCTCCAGCAGTTGGCGGACGTGGCGCACCGCGTTGTTATAAAGGAACGTGTGACCGGCCATGAGGACACGCTGGCTGCCCGCCGCCAGACCGATGAGTTCGTCGGCCTCTTGCGTGGAGGTTGCCAAGGGCTTCTCGACGAAGACATGTTTGCCCGCAGCCAGAATGGCCTTGGCCAACCCAAAGTGAGTAGCAGCAGGCGTCGCGACCACCACGGCATCCACTTCCGGGTCTGACACCGCCTCGGTCCAATCCGCCGTCGTCCTGGTTTGGGGAAAATTGTTCTCGACGTAGGCCCGCCGCGCCGCACTTTGCTCCGCCACCCATTTCACCCGGCAGCCGGGTTGGGCCGAGTAGTTCCGCAACAGGTTCGGTCCCCAGTAGCCGCAACCGAGTTGCGCCACGACGATGTGATTTGCGCTCATTTTTTTGTCTGCGATCTCCTGGATCGGATGATGGCGAAGTTCGCGTTGCCGAAAACAGTGCCCATTTCTGTGTCGAAACCACTGCAGTTGCTTCTCACGAATACTTGCCAGCTTTCCGGGCTCCAGAAGTTGATGTGTCCCGCGAACGTGTCCTGCCGGCCATCGGGCACTGTGATCAACAACACGCCGTTTTCGCCCAGCATGGCGAGCAGATTTTTCAGCGCTTTCTCGGGCTGCAACAAGTGCTCGATCACCTCGATGCAAAAAACGACATCGAATCGCCGGGCAGTTCCCTCATAAATGTCGAGCAACTGGAACTGCGCCTCAGGCAGGGTTTCCCGTGCCACACGAAGCGCCGCCTCGGCATACTCGAAACCCGTCATCGCTGATGGGCGGAATCTCTTTCGGACGTTAAGGAGAAAATGGCCGGTGCCGCAACCGACGTCCGCGACAGACTTCCCGTCGCAGTCAATCCCCTTCTCGCGCAGCAGCGCCGCCACATCCTCGTAGGATTTCAGCCGTGCCCGCGCCAAGTATCGTTCCACGATCTTCGGATCGGAATAGAACTCATTGATACGCGCCTGCGAGTTGTGGTCCAGGACCGAGCAAACCGGCAATCCTTGGGCGTTGGGAAAAGGAGGAGGTTCAGCACATGGTTTCAGCCTGTGAATTCCAACCCCGAAGCAGGCCAGTGCTTTCTTCGCCAGCCCCTTCAGTTGTCTGCTCAAGAACATTTCAGCCATAACTAGCTAGCCCCTCCGTGCCGGTAGTTGCCGCCAATTTGCCAGCTTTGTTCAACCAGCACGCCCCCGTGGGTAGCTGGCGTCAGTCTGCCCGTGCCAAAAAAGTCGCCGCTCTCGACCTGCATCACCGCTGCCTCTTGAATCCAGTCTTGCATGAGGTCGTTCTGGCGCACGGCCAGGTTCAGGACATAGCGGCCGGGTGTGAGCGGCAGTTTTTTGAGTTTGCAGGAAACAAAGCCACGCTGGCCGATTTGCTCGAACGGGGCGGCGGCGATTTCATTGCCAAGCATGGTGACAAAGCCGCCGGTGCCGGCGTAGATGCTGATGGCGAACTGCACGTTGCGCGGGTCCGGGTTGTTGGCGCACTCGTAGGCAATGCGAAACTCCACTTCCTGGCCGGAGAGGAAGAAGTCCTGCGACGCTTGGTTCTTGTCGAGGATGCCCAAGTCCACAATCCGTATCTTGCCTTCGCCCTGACGGTCCTTCCGGTCCCGCAACCGTCCCGTTGACACCTCGGAAATCTGCTTGAGATAGCACGCAATGGCTTCGCTCACGTCTCCCATCGGAAAGTCCGTTGCGCCGTTCTTCAATACCAGGGCCTTGGAGCACAAGGCTGAAATCGTCGCCATGTTGTGGCTCACGAACAAAATCGTTCGGCCGCCGCGCGCCACATCCTCCATCTTGCCGAGGCATTTCTTTTGGAAGCTGGCGTCGCCCACCGCCAGCACCTCGTCCACGACCAGGATTTCCGGTTCCAAGTGGGCCGCCACGGCGAAGGCGAGCCGGACATACATGCCGCTGGAGTAAAACTTCACGGGCGTGTCCAGGAATTTCTCGATCTCGGCAAAGGCGACGATCT
>DYDL01000391.1 GCA_020717925.1 Desulfocapsa sp. | reverse complement strand
TTCAACTTCTTCAAGACCACCCAGGTTCCGACCAGCAACATGACCCGCGAGATGGCAACCCAGATCTTTGGCGCTCAGGTCAGCGACTGGAATCAGTTCAATCCCGCCTGGCCAAGCACCCCGATTGTCGCTTGTCTGCGTCACGCCGGTTCCGGCACCGCCGCTACCCTGGACGCGGGTGTTTTCCGCAATGAAGCTACAATGAGCACTAATGAAGATAGCGGCGGCCTCTTCGGTCCGATCACTTACTTCAACAACGGCTCCAGCGACGAGATCAACTGCCTGAGATGGGCCGCCACCCAGGGTTACGGTGGGGTTGGTTACGCCGATATTGATCAGGTGCTGAATGCTGGTGCCATCATCACCAATCCCGCCAATGCGGTAAACGGTGTCATGCACATGGCTTACAGCGGCGAATATGGCCTCAAAAACAACATTGTCAACGGCATCTACGATTTCTGGTCAGCCCAGTCGATGTATGAAGACAAGTGCGAGAGCATGACGACCGGCCGTCCGACCACCTGCACCGGCCCTGTCGACCCGCGCGGCGTGGCCGCTGGTGGCAAGCTGCACACCTGGATCAACAACATGATGACCTTTGCCTCTTCTCCGGCCAACATCGCCCTGTCCGGCAAGGGTGCTTTCTGGGCCGCCAGTGGTGAGATGAACGTCAGCAAGGGCTCCGACTTTGGTTGGCCGCATCGGTAAGATGCCCCACGGCAGCAATTGCCGAATAAATTACGAAAGTTCTTCTAAATGAAGCAACGGGCCGGGAAGCAAGCGCTTCCCGGCCCGTTGCTTTTGGAACCCGGCGGCAGGCATGGTTGGTTAATCGAAAGATAATGTTCTCTTAACCAAAACGAAATTTACTGGTGATAGATTAGCGCAGCATCTGAAAGGGCATCAAAGCATCTGCCGGTCGGGCCATTTTGGCGGTGTTTACGGGGCAACGCCCCTTACAATTTAATTAGTCAAAAGACCATGTCAAATTATCCGCATTCCCTAGCCCTGTTTTTTGGCCTGCTGGCCATGGTTCCAGTATCAGGGTGTGTCTCGTTGCAAGCGTTGCCAGTCGCCACCCCTACGGTGCAGGCAAACGACCAGGTTGCGGTCAACTATTCCTGCTTTCTGGAGGATGGCAGCCTGGCCGCGACCACGGAGGCAGGCATTGTCGCCGAACCTGCCCTGGCACGTGCGCCGCATTTTAAGCCGCGGACCCAGTATGGGCCAGCGCGCTTGTTGGCCAGGGATGTTGCCCGGCCGGCAGAGGCAAATAGCGACCAGGCGTTGGGGGACATGGACGCCGTCAAGGGTTTCGAGGATGAGGTTGAAGAACGTCTGGCCGGCAGCATCCAGGGGCTCACTTACGGTGCCGAGCATGCGATCCGGCTGACGGCCGAGGCTGATGACGCCATGAGCAAGGAGGCAAGATACCTGGAAAGAAGACGTATCCTGCAACCCATGAAAACCGTGAAGATAATGCGGAAAAAGGTGACCGTTCAGCTTGGCAAGGAACCGGAGCCAGGTATGCGGCTTGAGGAAAACGGCTCCCATTTTCTGGAGGTGGTGGCGGTCGAAGGCGATACGGTC
>DYDL01000390.1 GCA_020717925.1 Desulfocapsa sp. | reverse complement strand
GAAACCGACGCCGATGCGTGCGCACCCGTTGTTGTTCTTGCTCGAATTCTTGTGGCGCGACCTGGGTTAGCGCATGAACTGTCTCGCGTAGGGTGCTGGGTCCGGGAATCAATTCCCAGGCACCACTCCGCTGAATCCAACGCTTGGTCGCCCCGCGTTGTCCCGTCGTGGCCAACAGCCGCCGCTGCAAATCGCGAAACTCACTTTCACGCGCATTGTTCGTGCGCGGCAAGCCGGTCACGTCATACGTGTGGAACAAACCTGGGGCGTAACTCTCCGAGACTAACTGGATCGTGTCGGCATAGGGTTTCAGACGCGGTTGCGTTTCACTTGCAACCCGAATCGTTCCCAGCACTTCTTGCCATTCGGTTTGCACTTCCTGGCTCGTGCGGGTCGGTTCGCTCGCGGGGTCGAGTGTCTCGGCAATGTCCTGTAACCAATCCGCCGCCTGCCGAAGATCCCGATAATCGGCCCGGACTGTTTTGAGCGCTTGCTGCAACCCGGCACGCAATTGGTGCACGCGTGGCTCGGGCTCATAGCGTAGCAATTGACTGAGACATTGCACAACCTGTTGTAATTTTTCCACCATCTCGATCCCGGCAAGACGAAACGGGGGGCGCGCTTTGAGCGTCAGCAAATAGCGCACACGGTCGAGCAAGTCTTGAACAATCGTTTCGCGCGGCGTGGCGACGGTTGGTGCGGAGGTGGCACACTTCGCGTCTGACTCCGCCCCCAGCCGTTCGGTTACAACTGGGGACGGCAACATGCCCGTGATCGTCAAAACGCCTGTTTTTGTGGGCGTTTGCGGGCTAATCAACGCACCGATTTCGGCGCGCACGGTTTTCCGCAAAGTGATTTTCATTTGCTCGTCTGCTTCGGCGATAGGACGTGCGGCGTTCTTGAGATAATGCACCTGGCAAAAACTGTGCCGCGCATGCGGAAAGACTTGGTGCAATGCCGGCAAGAGCCCGGTTTGTTTATCACTGAGCGTGGCCACGACCGGCAAACCGAGGTCAGCAATCGGTTGCAAGAATTCGGCAAAGGTGGTGTGATCTTGGCGCGCGAGCCAGCCACAGCGCAAGGTCCAACCGTAATGCAATTCGCGCACGACCCATAACTGGGGTTCGCCGCCTTCAGGCATCAAGCCGTCGAGTCCCAGGATCAGACCGGTGGTCTGCGCCATCATCGCCAGATCGGATAGGTGTTGGCGTTCGTGACAAGCGAGCAAGGGCAAATACTGGAAATGATAGAGATAGCGTACCTGGGATTCGCAGATTTGCACCGCGGGAGTCAAGCGGCCCCGCACGTCGGCAAAGCGGGCCCGCCCTTTTTGGCGCTCCCAGCCCAGTTGGGCAATGACATCATAGCCATAGGTGCCGCCTTTGGGCGCGAGGTGTTGCCAGGTCGCCGCAGGCCAGACGGTGTGGTCTCGGCAGACTGTGTTCACACAGTGTTTGGGGCGATAAGCAATCGTCAGCATGTCAGACATGGTTTGAATCGTTTTGCGTCCGTTGATATAGGGCAAGTCCACCAAGGGCTTCTGGCACTGGGGACAGGTGGTCAATTCACAGGGATAAATCGTCGGCGTCGTATGGTATAATG
>DYDL01000389.1 GCA_020717925.1 Desulfocapsa sp. | reverse complement strand
GGTAGAAAGATGTCCAACGGATTTTCGATTACAGCGGCGGCCGAGCCTGGCCTGGTAAAGCCGGCGGTGAGCAAGACCGCGGTGCTCTTTATACTCATGGCCCTGGCAGGGGTGGGCGCGGGCGTTTACGCCATGGCTGTCGGCCATCACAACGTCTATGCCAACACCCGGGAGATGCCGTGGGGCATCCTCATCTCCACCTATGCCTTTTTCGCCATCACCTCAACCGGCCTTTGCCTGCTGGCGGCGATCAGCCACATCTTCGGTGGCAATAAGCTGGCTCCCCTGGCCAACCGCATGGTTTATCTCTCGATCGTCGCCATCGTGGCCGGCTTCACCATCATCGGCCTGGAACTGGAAAACCCCTGGCGCATGCTGATCTATAACATGACCTCCCCCAACCTCACCTCCAACATCTGGTGGATGGGCACCCTGTACGGCATGGCGGTGGGCTTCATGTTCGTGGAGTTCTTTCTTATTCTCACCGGCCGCTTCAAGCTGGCGGTGAGCCTGGGCGTGGCCGGGGCCCTGGCCGAGGTAGCGGCCAACACCAACCTGGGCGCGGTGTTCTCCACCCTGTCCGGCCGGCCCTTCTGGTACGGTTCGCAACTGCCGATTCTCTTTCTGGCCTCGGCCTTCCTGTCCGGCGCGGCGGCCATCATTCTCTTCACCCACCTGGCCCACCTGATGCGCAACGAGCGGATGGACGACTCCACCCTGCAGGGGGTGCAGAGCGCCGGCAAGGTTGCGGCCTTCATGCTCTTCCTGATCGGCGTGGCCACTGCCTGGAAGTTTATCTCAAGCTTTGTCGGCGGCGAAGAGGCTGGTCGGATCGCGGCCACGAGCCTGATGACCGGGCCGCTCTCCACCAACTTCTGGGTCTTCGAGGTGGTGGTGGGTCTGGTGTTGCCGCTCTTCATCCTGGTGGGCTCGCAGATGAGGAGCGTGCAGGCGATGAGCACGGCGGCGCTCATGGTGCTGGTAGGTCAGTTCTTCAGCCGCTACGACCTGGTGGTTGCCGGGCAGCAGGTGCCAGTCTATCTGGGCTATGACAACCTGCCGTCCTACCTGAGCTACATGCCGTCGCCGGCTGAATTCATGGTGGCGCTGGGCGGCCTCGGTATTCTGGGCGCGGGCTTTATCCTGGGCGAGCGTTTCTTCGGACGTTCCTTCAAGCACAGCGGGCATTGAGAAGCGACTGGCAGCTAGCGGCTAGGAGTAGGTCGGGTTAGCGCAGCGTAACCCGACACAGCGGTCGATAGGCCCCTGATTTGTCGGGTTACGCCCGTTGGGCTAACCCGACCTACTTAGGGCTAAAAGAGAGGTTCACATCATGATACGGGAAGACAAGGCGATATTCACCATCGGCACGGCGGCCAAGATGCTGGAGCTGCACCCGCGGACGCTTCGGATCTACGAGCATGAGGGGCTGATCACGCCGCAACGCCAGGGACAGTGGCGGCACTACACCATGGACGACATCCGCTGGGTGGAGTGTTTGCGCAAGATGATCCATGAGCAGGGGATCAGTATCGCGGCGATCAAGAAGCTGTTGCAGTACACGCCCTGCTGGAACGTGGCCGAATGCTCCTTTGAGAAGCGCAAGGAGTGCACC
>DYDL01000388.1 GCA_020717925.1 Desulfocapsa sp. | reverse complement strand
GATGAAGGCGCCGAGCACGCCCATCATCGGCACCAGCCGGTCATCCAGGGTGCGCTTAACCCTGCGGCCGCACCAGCCGAGCAAGGTGGCGCTGGCCGCCCACATGGCGCCGCCTACCGCGGGCGAGATCAGGGCATCGGCCATATGCATGGTGTTTCTCCTTTTAGTTGTCGGTCTTGCTAAAGCCGAAGGCCCAAGTCAGGCCGGCGGTGGCGGTGAAGTCCGGCGCCTCGCCGCTGAGTTTCGTGCCAACCGCCAGGTCCAGGGTGAGATCATCCCCGCCTTGCCAGCGGCAGCCGGCATTGCATTGCACCATAGTGTCGGTGGTGCCCAGCAACTCATTTTCGACATAGACCTCGCCGACCAACTGAAGCGATGCGCTAAGCTGATAGTCCAGCGCCACCCCATAGTGCAGGACATCGCCAACCTCCTCACCCGCAAGCTCGCCGATCCAGGAATAACCAGCATTGAGGTGCGCGCCGGTCCGGGCGCTCAGGGTTTGCGAGGCCACCCAGGTAAAGTCGACATCTGTTTCGCCGCTGCTCAAACCTTTTTCTTCATCGGCGGTGGGAAACTTTACCCCGGCAACCATGGCCTGCCGAGGCAGCCAAGACGTTTCGTCCAGAAAGCGCCATTTGCCAGCAAGGGTCAAATCGTCGAGACCTCTTGCGTGGATCCGCTCCTCACGCCCGGTCTCGCCGAGACTTTCTGTCCGTTCCTCGAATGCCCCACCAAATCCCAGGCCTACTTCAAGGCCCGGCAAAAGCCCGTAGGTCAGGCCAAAGGGGAGCTCCCAATGCTGGCAGTCGGGCGCATGGAAATAGCCGACGCCGGCCTCGAACTCGAACTGCCGAAAGTCCACCGGGTCGGCATCGTCAACCGTCAGGGGTCGCCCGGCCCAGGCAGGGGCACTGGCCAAAAGAAGGCCAGCCGCTGCTGCGCGCACACCTCCTCTCATTTTGCAAACGCCTTGCCAGTGGTGGTTACCGTTAACTTCCCGTGTTTGACCCCCTTGGCCACGGTCAGCAAGTCGGCGAGTTTCCTGATGGCGTTGGCTGGCCCGCGCACCGCCAGCACCTCCATGCAGTTGTGGTGATCCAGGTGCACGTGCAGGGTGGCTATGATCAGTTCCTGATGGTCGTGCTGGATGTCGGTCAACAGGGCCTGAATATCGCGCTTGTGGTGATCGTAAACCAGGGTGACCGTACCGGCGATCTCTTGATTTTCCTGCTCGGCGTGATGCTCCACCAACTGGGCGCGCACCATGTCGGCCACGGCCTGTGACCGATTGGCGTAACCCTTGGCCTTGGCCATGGCGTCGAGCTGACTGACCAGTTCGGCCCACATTGAGATGCTGAAGCGACAGAGATTGTTTTCCGAAGTGTTACTCATTTTTAATTTCGTAACATTATTTTACTTGGGCTGTCAACACAAAAATCGGGCAAGTGCTTGTTAGCCACAACCGGGGCTTGCCAAATGGCTTTAAACCAGTGCGAGAATAGCAACGGTCCGATGTTTTCGGACACAGCAAGGCAGCCTACGTCAGCCAGCTTCCGCGCAACTATATAGTGGTGATGTCCTGAATCGAGA
>DYDL01000387.1 GCA_020717925.1 Desulfocapsa sp. | reverse complement strand
TCGCGGGAAGGAAAAACATCAATCCCCCTTGGTAATGAAGTTGAAACATCAATCCCCCCTTTCGTGCGCGAGAATGCCGTCGGGCGAGGCGGCGTAGTATCGGGTGGCGCCGCTGCCGTGGACGGTTTCAACGACGTGGCCGAGGCCGACGCGGAATGCGATGGCGCCGCGCAGGTTCTCCATCGTCGCGTAGAGCTTTGCCGCCACCTGCCGGTAAAGCTGCCCCTCGTCGAACTTCAACGGGTGCCGCTCCGCGAGGTAGGCCATCACCTCGTCGCGCAGCAGTTCTTTCTTCTTCTGGCCGGTCATCGGGGCGCGCCCTCCGTATCGCGCGCCCGCTTGGCCGCGGCCTCGCCCTTCAGCTCGCCGATGATCAGCGAGTAATCCGCGATGACGCGGTTGGCGGCCAGGGTCAGCGCGGCGATCTGGCCGCCGAGCGTCTCGCGCATCGAGGACATCTCCGCGCGCACGTTGTTGGAGACGCCATCAATCTTGTCGTGCAGCTTGCCGACGGATTCTTTCCGTTCCGTCTGGATCGTCTTGATCCAGTCCGCCAGGCCGCCGAGCTTCTCGTTGGCTCGCTGCTCGGACTGCGTCAGGTTCGCCGCGCACTTTGCCTCACACTTCTCGTTGCGCTGGTCGGCCTTGTCCTGGATCAGGGCGAGCGACTTGGCCACGCGTTCTTCGAGGGATTTCTGCGGCCGGACGTTGGCCCAAATATCGGTGACCCATTTGATGCCGGCGGCCACGGCCACGGTCATGCCGACGGTGACGACGGTTTCGTTGGAGAACGCCGCGCCGCCATCGGCGGCGGCGAGAATGGGGCTGAAAGCTGAAGGCCGAGGGCTGAAAGCTGAAGGCCGAGGGCTGAAGGCTGAAGGCTGAGGGCTGAAAGCCGAGGGCTGAGGGCGGTCGCGGTAATCACGCGCGCGAGCCTGCGCGCGAGCGCCCCGCGGCGTCGTCGCGGGCTGTCCGCCGTGTCCGCGCTGTCAGGCAAAAACTCAGGCGGGGAGCGAGGAGCGTGGGGCGCGGAACGGGGAATCAACCGCAGATCACGCGGAGGCTGCGGATGCGACACTGTAGCGGCGGTCTCTGACCGCCGGATTATCACCGGGTGAATCCAGAGCGGGAGGGCTGCTTGGACGGCCCGGCAAGGGGCCGCACCCGGATGGATTTCACCTTCACCTTCACCTTCGACTTGTAGCAAAACACCGAGACCGCGTTGTCCAGCCGCGAGAAATCACCCCAATCATCAAACCGCAGGTCGTTGTTCACGTAACTCCGCTGGCGGTCAAGCTCCACCACCCACCGGATCGTCACGTCCTGGTTTCTTGGGGTCAGCCCGGCGCCGTGCCGGTGCTTGGTGTTCGACGGCCCGCCGCTGATCCGAAATTGTGCCGGATCTCGGGGCCAGTTGAGGGAACCTCCGGTAACTATTCGCCAGATGAAATTCGTTGTAGGCCGACTCTGCGAGTCGGC
>DYDL01000386.1 GCA_020717925.1 Desulfocapsa sp. | reverse complement strand
GGCGCGCTGCCGGCCGAAACCCGGATCTTCAACTCCGACGGCATGGGCAATGACTTCCACTTTTCCCTGCACCCGTGGGTGATCACCGCCTTTTCCAAGCACGACACCATCCCGCCCAAGGGCTACAAGGATGTCTACTATGGCATCACCGCCCCCAAGGGGCTGAAAACGGTCAAGATCGAGGCCAAGCTGCGCTACCGGCAGGCCGATCAACAGGTAGCGGCCGACCTGCTCACCGCCGTGCCCAAGGATATCAACCTGGCCGAGGTCTATGGCCTGACCGCGGTGCCCACCCTGCCCGTGGTTGATATGGTGGTCAAGGAAGTGGCCCTTAACACCACCATGAAATAGGCGCCATGGCACATTATTTTCCGCGCCTTGCCATGGCAAGTCGGGTTTGGCGTTTTACGCCGCAACCCGACCTAATTCAGTGATTAACAAAGGGGAACAGATGGATAGTTTCATGCAGGCGGCAATTGCCGAGGCAAAGGCAGGAGGGGACGAAGGCGGCATCCCGATCGGCGCTGTGCTGGTCCACCAAGGGCGGATCATTGGTCGTGGCCATAACCGGCGGGTACAAAACGGGAGCGCCATCCTGCATGGAGAAATGGATGCCCTGGAAAATGCCGGCCGGCAACCGGCCCAGGTCTATCGGGAGTCGGTGCTGTACACCACCCTCTCACCCTGCCCCATGTGCAGCGGGGCCATTGTACTGTATGGCATACGCATGGTGGTGATTGGCGAAAACCGCACCTTCATGGGCGAAGAGAAGTGGCTGGCATCGCGAGGGGTGACGTTGGCGGTGCTGCATGACGAAAACTGCATCCGGATGATGAGCGAATTTGTTGCCGCAAGACCTGAGTTGTGGAATGAGGACATCGGGGTGTTGGACAACTAACAGCAGGCGAGCAACTTTGCCGCACCCTTTGTTTTGTGCTAGAAGATACTCCATGGACAAGCATGTGGCATAACTTCACCCCCTTCCCCTAATCACCACCATTTCGTCACCGGCACCGAAATGATCGCCATCGGCAACAGCTCAGGAAATCAACTAGGCAAAGTCCCGCTGTTACCAGTTTTTAATATTTTTATTGACGCACAAAACAACAAATGATACGGTCATTTTGTCAATATAGAAATACTCTGGAGACGACAGATGGACCGGCATCCACATATATCCTTCAAAAAGGAATGGGAAATCGATAATGAATGCGCTTACATGCTTGGCGAGTGCGATGCCTACGTAAAGGCACTAACCGATATTCCGTTGAAGCCGGAACACAGAGACAAACTGCTCAGCCTATCGTTGATAAAAGGGGCACAGGCCACCACTGCCATTGAAGGCAATACCCTGAGCCAAGAAGAGATAGAAAAGTTGGCGCAGGGCTGGAAGCTGCCGCCCAGCAAGGAATACCTTGAAATAGAAGTAAAAAATATCCTGGAGGCGTTCAATACCTTGCTCCACGAGATCGTGGTGGACGGCAAGGTCCGCTCCGCCACGCCGGAACTAATCAAAGAGTTCCACCAGATGATCGGTAAAAATCTTGGCGACCACTTTGACGCCATCCCTGGAAAATTCCGGGATGACAACCGGGTAGTTGGCACCTACCTGGCGCCTGACTATAAATTCGT
>DYDL01000385.1 GCA_020717925.1 Desulfocapsa sp. | reverse complement strand
ATGGGATATAAGCTTCGCAAGTACGCTTTAACCAGACCGGAGTTTTCTTGAATCAACTGGTTGGCCATGGGAAAATCGCTTCCTTTGCTCCAACCAGCCCGAAGAGCCGAAGCTTGAACAATGCCTGCCCACCTGTCAGCGAGGCAAACCCATGCGCATAACCTTCCAGGGCGCGGCCCATACCGTCACCGGCTCCCAGCATCTTCTTGAGGTCAACGGCAAGAAGATTCTCCTCGACTGCGGCCTTTTTCAAGGTAAACGCAAAGACGCCTTTGAGCGGAATCGCAAAGAATTCCGCGATAGCGCCTCTATTGACTATCTGGTTCTCTCCCACGCCCATATCGATCACTCTGGCCGTATCCCCTGCCTGGTCAAAAACGGCTTTCGCGGTGATATCTTCACCACCTCCGCCAGCCGCGACCTGTGCGCCATCATGCTGATGGACAGCGCCTTTATTCAGGAAAAGGACGTGGAGTACGTCAACCGCCAGCGCGCAAGAAAACACCAGCGTCCCTTCGAGCCCCTTTACACCAAAGAGGACGTGGCCAGTGCCATGAAACATTTCGTAGGGCTGAGCTATGATCGCAGCCACCAGCTTTGTCCGGGGGTGTCCCTCACCCTGGTTGATGCTGGTCACATGCTGGGCAGTGCCCATGTGCTGCTTGATATTGATGACCACGCTACCGGCAAGAGCCAGCGGTTGGTGTTCAGCGGCGATATCGGCCGGCCTGATGTCCCGATCATCCGTGACCCAACCCCGCTGACTGGTGGGGCAGACATCCTGCTCATGGAGAGCACCTACGGCAATCGCTTGCATCCTTCCTATCCTGAGTCGGAGCATGAACTTGAGCGTATTGTCAACGACACCGTTCGTCGCGGCGGAGCGCTTCTGGTTCCGGCCTTTGCCGTGGGCCGGACCCAGCAACTGGTCTATGCCCTGCATAAACTGCACAGCCGTAAGGCCATTCCTGACCTGCCGATCTTTGTCGACAGCCCCTTGGCTACCCGCACTACCGACATCTTCCGCCTGCATCCCGAGGTCTACGATGACGAGATCCGCGAGTTCATGCTGGCGGATGACAACCACAACCCCTTTGGTTTCGGCCGGCTGCAGTACACCCAGAGCGTCGAAGAGTCAAAGGCGCTCAACAATCTGAAGGGGCCGGCAGTCATCATCAGTGCCAGCGGCATGCTGGAGGGTGGGCGAATTCTGCACCATCTGCGCCACCGCATAAGCGACGCCCGCAACACCGTCCTCATCAGTGGCTGGCAAGCTCCCAACACCCTGGGCCGCCGCTTGGTGGAAAAGGAGGAAAACGTCCGCATCTATGACGTGGAATTCGAGGTGAAGGCCCAGGTGGAGGTGCTCACTGGCTTCAGCGGTCACGCCGACCGGGATGGGCTGCTGAACTTTGTCCGGGTCATGGGCAAAAGGCCACAACATACCTTCATCGTGCATGGCGAAGAGGAGGCGTCCCAGAGCTTTGCCAAGGATCTCCGCAGCGAACTGGGCCTGGCGAACGTGGTTATCCCTGAATCACTACAGACCTTTGAGGTGTGAACGTGAACACCATGCCTAAATCTTATAAGTTGACCTCCCATAAGGCGGGCCTTTCTCCCGGCACCGCGGTTTATGTGGGA
>DYDL01000127.1 GCA_020717925.1 Desulfocapsa sp. | reverse complement strand
GGCGTGGTCCGGTTCCGCGACGGCCGGCGGATGATGGACGCGCTCTGTTCGCATCACGCGCTGCTGATGACCGGTCGCAATCTGGCCGACATCCGGCTGATCGCGAAGTTGTTCCAACTCGAAATCGAGGAGCCATAAACATGAAGGCCGGTCAGCCAGACACCATGACGACCGACACACAAAGATCGCCGTCCGCGCGCCGCTAGACAATTCTTGGCTGCTGCCGCTGGTCGTTTCTGCAAGCTTGCCGCGTTCCCGTCGCCGCCATACACTGCGCGCCACGATGTTCACCGAGATTCGGGAGTCGCTTCGAAAGCTTTACCTCGCCGTAATGGCGGCTTGGCATTGGTTCTGTCGGCGGCGTCTGCGGGAAGATTCGCAAGCAGACAAACCCACGGCAGGAGAATTCCCGACAGTCGAGGATTCGCAGCCTGGCCTAGTGCCCAGTGCCACATCTCCAACGGCTGTCGAGGCGGTGGACAATTCTTCGCAAAGCACAGAGGCCCAATCTCTGACAGGAACTGGCGAGTTCGTTCCCGCTTCGCCTACCGAACAACCTCCGCCAACACCACGCACTGCGAAACCTGAAACCGGCCATACAGAAACGACAGGCGTTCTTCCTTCGGTGGGGCAAGCGCAGCCTCCGGTGGGCGACATGTCGGCGGAACTTCACACGCCAGCTACACCTACGCCAGTTTCGGCCGATGTCGTCTCTCCGCCACCGACTGACGCAGTAGCAGGCGAGCAGGAGGCGGCTGTTCCCGCAACTGATGAAGCCCAGCCGACGTCAGACCTTTCGCCTACCGCCAGCGTCAGCGAAGAAAGCGGGCTGGTGCCATCTCAGGCCCCCGAATGCGAATCAGCCATTGTAGAGACGCCAACAACGAGTCCGGTTACAAAGACTGCCGTCCTTGAGGGCGAACCAACCACACCGCCGGCCTCCACGGGCGAAACACTCGGCGTGTCAGACACTCCGCCAAACAGCGGGATAGCAAACGCGCCAGCAATATCGCCGCCGCCGAACGTCGAAGTTGATCCCGAGGATCGCGAGGATCAAGAGCCGCCACTCGCTGAAAGTGAACCGCCGCCTAAACCTCCGATCCATATCCCTCCGGTTCCCCCATCGGAGGAGCGAAACACGCCGGGCAGACGGCCACCAACGCCACCTTCTACGCCGAGGGCCCCCGCGCATTTACGGCTTCGAGTGCAACTTGTGTTTGGGCGGGGCGGCATTGTGAAAACCCTCGCGCTCGTTGCAGACCGGCGCGAGGGAATGCCTAGCGAGGTCGAAGTCAGAGGCACGCAAGGTGAACTGAGTCTGTCCGAACTTCGCAACGACTGCTACGAGCCTGTGACGCTGGCGGACGTTGCAAACACGCTCCAGCAGGGAGTTGAGTGGCGCGGGCGTGGCGATGCGCGCCGATGGCGCTGGGTGCTGGGCGGGCGTGAGATTTACGTTCTTGCGCCGGGCGACGAGTTTGGATTGCACGGTTTCGTTTCGACAGCCGGTCTGTTGTTGAATGCTCGCCAGGCGGTCTTGGCAAAAGCAGCTCTTCGTGATCAGGTGCTGGCTGCTCTTGCCGCCGTTGGTTGTGCTGACCCAGAACTCAACGACGACACAACGATGGGCGTCCCGTCTGGCTGGATTCTCTATCGTGACGTGATCCCCACGCGCTGGGTGCCGAGGCGGGATGAGCAAGACCCGCTGAACGTCCTTTGCCCGAAACACAAAACTGAACCGCACTTCACCGGGGGCATTCGCCTGAAACACCGCACTTGGCTGGTCGGCTATCCACCACGCATTCGTTTCACAGGCGAGTTGGGAAACGGGTTCCGAGTGACGATTGACGGCCATCCCGCCCAGCCAGCACCAGATGGCGCATTCGAAGCGCCCGGTTGGGACACCGAAGGAAAACATCGCCTCTGGTTTGGCCAGCAAGTCAGGATGTATGCGTTGCACACAATGCACGAGGACTGGCAGCACTGGCACGCGCATGACTTTGGCACTGGTGCGGCAATTTGTGGCGCGAGCACTCAGCAGATGGATGGCGCACGTTGGCGCCAAGTTCGCATTCCGGCTACGAATCCTTTGTTGGTTGGCGCACGAGCAGGCGAAATCTTCTACTGCCAAGCCCGGCATGACGTGCGGTCTGAAACCATCTTGGCGCTGGTGCCTTTCGCTCCCGTGTGGGCGTTGCCTTGGGATCCGGTTCATGCTGACAAGCGTTCCGCCCGTGTTCTCCAACTGGATTCGAGAGAACCAGGCTGTTCCGAAGATCAATGCAATCGAAAGCGGGATGCTGACCGTGCGTTCAGAAGATGGATTGCTGCTATCAACGATGCGGGACGAAAACAACTCGCTTTGGCGGTCGAGAGCGAAGACGCCAAGGCTCTCTGGCGCCGTTACCGCGCCATGGCAAAACGGCTTTGGAGGAGAGCACGGTGAAAGCCAACGAACTCTTGCTTTGGCTGTCGGCGCGCCGCGAAGGCTCACGCCAACAATTCCGCGCTGCCGTAGAAGAACTTCATTCAGCCGACAATGATTCAGCCGAAAACGGAACCGCGGAAGCCGAAGGAGACGAGTTCTGGCTCCACCAGCGACTCCGGCTCGACCTCGAACGCCTAGCACACGTGGAATTCTTTGTGGCCGGCTGTGAAGAAGGCTGGCGCGTCACGCCGCCAATGCTCGCTATTCATCCGGTGGTAACCGGCTTTCGGGCAATACTGTGTGGCGCGCGTTCACCGGCGTTGCTCGAACGAGTGCGTCGTGCCGCAGAGGCGCTTGGTTGCGTGTGTGAAATACTCGTTTGTGATGGGGTGCCGGACGTGATTCGTTTCGTTGCCAAAGACAGTTCCACACTTCTGGAAGTAGCGACTCAAACTGGCATCTATTCTCAACTCGACGCACCGCTAGCCATTCTTTCCCACTTGCCGCCATGCGATCCGCCATCCCGGAAGCGATCACAGTCGGAATTCCCGGAAGGCGCAGGCTGGTGGATTCGAGAATTCGACGCCCTTACACTCGGCTGGCGGAAGAGTGACCGACGGCACGCCCAAAGTGCGCGCACCGGCCTCTTTGAGTTTCATCTCTACGACCGCTGGGATTACTTCCTGCGCTGGGCTGGCGGGACGTTCAAGTTGCCACGTGCCGTCGCGCTATATGCGCTCTTGCATCATCACCGAGGCTTGCTGCGCTACGCCGAGCAAACCCGCGAACTAAGCTTGCCCGGTTCCTGCCGCCCGCCGCGATTACTAGAACGGGCATTGGTGCTTTGCTCCGGTCTTCCGCCATTATTTAACCCGGCGACGTCGCGTCTAACCTACGCCGATGTCCCGCCAGACATCGCGCGTTTCGCCGCCGAACTGCTTCGCCAACCGCTCGCATGAACAACCCAATCGCTGTCTTTCAACGTCTCCGCGAACTTTACCTGCGCTATCTCGATAGCCCGCTCGCGATTCGCTACGATGTGCTCCGCGATGAGCGCCGTGCGCTGCTTGATGAGGATCGGCGCATGTGGCGCGAACCGCTCATTGAGCCGACTCCCGTTTATCCAATATCGGGAGGGGACTTCCCTGATGTTGCGCACGCGCTACTGGACGGGTCGTGGGGCAACGCGATGGCAGGCGAAATCGCTGACTTTCTCAGCCCCTCTCTTTTTCCAGATCATCGGCGGCCATACGTGCATCAGCACGAAGCGTTCGAGCGCGCGCTTGTTGAGCATCGAGATGTGGTCATGACTACGGGAACCGGATCGGGCAAAACGGAATGCTTTTTCGTTCCGGTGCTGGCGGAGTTGATACGCGAGTCGGCGCAATGGACCGCGCCCGGTATGCGCCCGCCTACTTGGGATTGGTGGGACGACCGGCACCGCACGATGCAGGGACAGAGTCCACGCTACGCACAGCGGGTGCCGCAGCGCGGGCACGAGACAAGACCGGCGGCAATCCGTGCGTTGTTGCTCTATCCGCTGAACGCGCTTGTGGAAGACCAACTCGGTCGTTTGAGAGTCGCGCTCGACAGCGTGGAGGCACGTGCATGGCTCGACGCACATCGCCTCGGCAACCGCATCTATTTCGGCCGTTACACGAGCCGCACGCCGATTCCTGGCGGCCGGCACGGAGCCGCAGGCCGATTGCGCGCGGAGTTACGCGACCTCGCCCGCGAGGCGGCGGCGGTCGCGGGATCGGATGCCGCGCTGTTCTTCCAGGCACTCGACATGGGCGGTGCGGAAATGTGGTCGCGATGGGATATGCAAGACCATCCGCCGGACTTGCTCATCACGAACTACTCGATGCTCAACATCATGCTGATGCGCAGCATCGAAGCTGACATTTTCGATCAGACGCGCGCGTGGCTGGCCGCTGACCGCACTCGCGTCTTTCACCTCGTTGTGGATGAGTTACACACGTATCGCGGCACACCTGGAACTGAAGTCGCCTATCTGTTGCGCGTGTTGCTTGATCGCCTTGGGCTGACTCCTGACTCCGATCAACTCCGCATCATCGCATCAAGCGCCTCCCTTGAGGCCGGTGAAAGCGGGCGTGAATACCTTGAAGAATTCTTTGGCCGACCTCGAGAGCGATTCTCCGTCGTAAGCGGCACGGCGACTCCACCAAACCCGACTGCGATTTCCAACTGCGGCGCCTTAGCTGCCGCGTTCCGCGAATTTGGTCGAGCGGTTCAAGCGGACGCGAACAATCTCGCGGCACCGGCAACCACGCTTGCCAATGCGGCTGGCGTCCCGACTGCGAATGCGGAGCCAGCGCGGTTGCTGCGTGAAGTTTCGCTCGCATCCGACGCGGGCGAGGCTTTGCGTGCTGCGTGCTGGATCAACAACGCGACCGTGCCACAGCCGCCGGGGCGGCTCGGCACAACGCTCTTTCCGACTTTGGCGGACGGTGAACGCGCCGATGCTGTCGAGGGCCTGCTGACGTGTCTCTCCTCAGCTCGTCCTGCACCAATGCGGTTGCGCGCTCATCTGTTTTTCCGCAGCGTGCAAGGGTTGTGGGCTTGCAGTAATCTGCAATGCACGCAAGCGAATGGACGGGCGACGCCAGCGCCAGTCGGCAGACTGTATCACCAGCCTGTGCTCTCGTGTGGTTGTGGCGCGCGTGTGCTGGAACTGCTCGTCTGCGAGTGTTGCGGCGAGGTGTTCTTTGGAGGTTACCGCCGACCAGACCCACAAAACCCCGGCTCGTGGTATCTGAGTCCAGACCACCCGGAATTGGAACAAGCACCCGAAACCGCGTTCCTCGACCGGCGCTACAACAACTACGCGGTGTTCTGGCCTTCGCCTGACGGTGCCGCACCGGCGACACCGAATTGGACGCAAGACAATGTTCCGCGGCGCTGGCAGGCCGCGTGCCTTGATTTCCGAGAAGCGCGTGTGGACCTCGGCGTCGGCAACGGAGTTTGCGGCTTTCTCTACCACGTTCCAAACCCCACGCCAGTTGCCGACCAGGCCTATCCCGCCATTTGTCCCCGCTGCGATGAAGACCGGCGGCGGCGGCGGCTCGACACACCGATTCGTCCGATGCGCACCGGTTTTCAACGCATCGCACAAGTGCTTTCCGATACACTTATGCGCGAGATGCCGCACACGCCGCATGAATCCAGCCGCAAGCTCGTCGTTTTTTCAGACAGCAGGCAGGACGCGGCGAAACTGTCTGCTGGAATGCGGTTCGCGCACTACCGCGATGCGGTGCGTCAGGCACTTGCTACTGCGCTGGAAACGGCAGGGCGCGGCGCGTTGACTTTTCAACGACAACTCACTGGCGCGGCGCTCGGTGCGGACGAGACACAGTTAGCACAGGAGTTTGCTGCGACTCATCCGAGCGAAGTCGCAGCTCTTTCGCTTGCGCAGAATCCCTCGCTAGCAAATCAACAGGCACCGGGTTTCGCGGGCCTCACGTATGCGGTCGCGGCGCAGCAAATCCTCCAGCGCGGCGAGCACGGTCCTTTTCCGATTTCCATTCTCACCGAAGACATCTCGGCCCGTCTTCTCGCGCAAGGCATCAACCCCGGTGGCTTCACGCAGGATGTATTATGGACCGACCCGCGCCGCCGTGCAGAACCGTGGCGCAGGCTCTACGAGTGGCAGGCCGGAGGACAGCCGGCACCACGCGTCAACCCTCCGCTCGCCCCGCTGGAGCAGGATCATCTTCAACGCATCCGTGAAACTGCGTTCCGCGAAGTAACTGATGCCATCTTTGCTTCCGGTCGGCGCAGCTTGGAGTCGCTCGGCATCGGGCTAGCGACCACAGACCGCCTGCGATTTCCGGCGAGCCGACAACTCGTGCAGGAGGCTGCCGATGGCGTGATTCAGTTACTTGGCTCCCGCCGCAACCGCCTCGATACGCACGGTGCGAATCCGCAAACCAATCCGCCAACCTACGTGACGCAATACCTTCAACGCGTCGCAACTCACAACGGTGAGTCGCCACCGGACTTCGAGCGCGAAGTCTATGATTTGCTGCATCATGCTCAGGTCTGCAATCCAGCACAAACAGGCGTGCTCTTCGCTCGACATCTGTGCCTCATCCGGCCCGGCGAAAACTTTCACGCCTGCCCGCAATGTCGCCGCCTGCATCTTCACCGCGCCGGCGGCCTTTGCATCGAATGTCTCGAACCACTTGAACCCGCGCGGCCTATCGCCGACATGCCGATTGAGGACGATTACTACCGGTTCCTCGCGCTGCATTCCGGCGATGTATTTCGGCTCAACTGCGAAGAACTCACCGGCCAGACCAACAAGAGCGACGCACGCCGTCGGCAACGCCTTTTTCAAAATCGGTGTCTGCCACGACCTGAAGAGGAACCACGCACCGATGAGTTGGATTTGCTCAGCGTGACAACCACGATGGAGGCCGGTGTGGACATCGGCGCGCTGCTCGGCGTGATGATGGCGAACATGCCGCCTATGCGCTTCAACTACCAGCAGCGTGTTGGCCGGGCGGGACGGCGCGAGAATGCGCTGAGTGTCGCGCTCACGCTCTGCCGCGGACGCAGCCATGACGATTACTATTTCCAACGTCCCGACCGCATTACCGCCGACCCGCCGCCCCAGCCCTACGTGGACTTGAGCCGCGAGAGCATCCTCAAGCGCGTGTTGGTAAAGGAAGTATTGCGGCAAGCATTCACCGCCCTTCAAATATTGAGCGGCAGCAGCGAAAGTGTGCATGGCGAATTTGGCGATGCAGCGTCTTGGAGTCAGCCGCCGCCCGGCCCGCCCGGTGGGCCAACCGTCGCGGACTTGGTGGGCGGTTGGATTCAGCAAAATGGTGCCGAGATCGAGCGCGTGTGCGACGTGCTGCTAACGTTCGCCGAACCGGTTTTGCTGAATCAAAGGCCCAGCTTGCTAGATTGGGTGCGCAATGGACTAGTCGGCGAAATCACCGCCGTTGCGGCGAACAATCAACTCTACGCGCAGAACGCGTTGAGCGAACGCCTCGCCAACAAAGGGCTGCTTCCCATGTTTGGCTTTCCAACACGCGCTCGACTTCTCTTTCACTCCGACCCGACTCGCGGCTTTGAGTGGCCACCGGAAGATGCTGTGGATCGCGATCTCGACATCGCCATCAGCCAGTTCGCTCCAGGCGCGGAAACCGTGAAAGACGGCATCGTTCACACCGCCGTCGGCGTCGCTCACTACCGCCGTCGCGGCAATCAGATTCAGGCGGAACCGAATCCACTCGGAGCCGATACGCCAATCGGCACATGCCCCAATTGTCAGGCTGTGAGTTTGAATTCTGCACCAGGCACCACGGTCTGCCCCGTGTGCCAGGCACCCAACTTCGCCATCATCCCCGTCACACAGCCGAGAGGTTTTCGCACGCTGTTCGATGGCGGACGCGATTTCGACGGGACTTTTGAGTGGACGCCCCGTGCATCGCGCCAAAAGACGGACGCCGATATGCTCCCAATGACGACGATGGCGAACGTCGAGTTTTGGTCGGGCGAGCATGACGTTTGCGCCGTCAACGACAACGCAGGGCAATTGTTTCAATTTGAGCGTCTGGCAAACGGCGAAAGCTGGGTGACGCGCGACGCTGTGGATTACGCGCGGCAGCAAAGTGGAGCGCCGGCACCACAATTTGACGCGACGACAGCGCCACGCCTCGTCGGCCTCGGTTCAATCAAACGCACCGACCTTCTCGTTTTGGGCTTTCACAACGTGCGACCCGAACTCGACATCTCTCCGTTGCGGGTCGAGGGCCGTGCAGCACTTTATTCTTTCGGTTTCCTACTCCGGCGCGCCGTTTCTGTCCTGCTCGACATCAATGAACGGGAACTCCGCGTTGGCCTCCGGGTCGTTCGCAACGGACAAGGACAAGTGATCGGTCAGATATTTCTCTCCGACAGCCTCGAAAACGGTGCCGGCTACTGCTCGCAATTTGCACGACCCGCGGAACTCGAACGTTTGCTCCGCTTCGTGGCCGACCCGAATGGATCGTTCCTCCGCGACATACTCGCCGCTCATCACGCAGATGCATGCCAAACCTCGTGCCCCGACTGTCTCCGCGATTACGCGAATCTCGCGTGGCACTGCATCCTCGACTGGCGGCTTGCCGTGGACATGGCCCGCCTCGCACTCGACTCAAATACCTCCGTGGACTTCACAATACCGTATTGGCAACCGCTACTTGCCGCTGTAGCAACCCCCTATTTCAACGCTCTTGGTTCGACGCCGATCTCGTTTGCTAGTTTGCTCGCCGCACGTTCCGGCGGGCGTGGTGAACTCGTCGTTCATCCGTTGTGGGCCGTTGACCATCCAGCCGTCGTGCAGGCGCGTGCTGAAGGCTCGGCAGTCGGCATTACGCAACTTCGCGCGAAAACCCTGTTCGAGATTGTTCGCAGACCTTTCTAACGGACTCCCTCTCTAAGGACTCCAACACAATCCGCAGCATGAACGCCGTCGCCCGCATCCCACCGCCGGCATGGAACTGACGCTCTGGTTGGGCGCAATGCCCGGCGTTGGGGCGGCGACGTTTCCAGACGAAACTTTGGCGCGGCGGTTCTATCTGCCCAATGGCTGGCGCGGTAGCGTTTGGGTGGCCAAAGGAATTGGCCATCAAGTAAAGTGTGCGCCAAGAACCCGACAGAGGAGACGCCATGACGACTAAAACACCGACAATGAAAGTGTGCATTGACAGTTACTGCTACCATCGTTTCTTCGGCGAGGTGTATCCCGACCAGAC
>DYDL01000384.1 GCA_020717925.1 Desulfocapsa sp. | reverse complement strand
GAACCACCAGGCCAGCCCCCAGATCATCAGAGGGGTCGCGGCAAGGCGCTCCCATGCATGCAAAATCTCGTTTCTCTTGGTCTGATACCAACTGGAGAAGAGACCGGCCAGGCTAATGATGATGCAGCCGACAAAAAAACTATTCACCAGCGGAATCTGGCGGTATGGTAGATGCGTGGCCAGCAGAAAGGAAAGGCCTGAGCCGACTTGGAGGAGAATGCCGAAGAGCCGGGGCAAGAGCCGGTTCTGCCTGATCCCGACCCAGAGAATGGCCCCGCCCTCAAGAGCCCAGGCAGCAGAGGTCCAGCGGCCGTCCAGGGCCAGTGGGATTGCCAGGCTGCCGAATACGACGCCGAACGCCAGAAAAGACTCGGTCACCATGCGCAGGCCTGCAATCCGGCGGCGCCAGAGGACTGTCGCGAGCAGGATATAGAAGAGCCCGAGGCTCAGAGCGCTAATGGCCAGGCCATACTCGAAGTCGCGGACCAGGCCGTACTGCAATCCGAATGCCACCAGGGGCACGCCGAAAACCAGGGTGCCATCGACGTAGCCCTTTAGATTCAGGGGCTGGCGCAAGGCATATAGTACGGAGATAGCGACATAATGAAGAAAGAATAGAACAAGAAACGGCTCGGTGGTTGTAAAAAATTTAGGCTGATAATATTTGCCACCCCAGAGGGAGGCAATGACAAAGGTGAAGGCAAAACCGACCAGATTTAGTTCTCGCCAGGCCTTGTACCAGGCGATGCCGACGATACCGAAATTAAGCAGGGCATAGTATGAAAAAAGCACCACATGACTGCCGCTGCCGGTGGACATCAGTACCGGGGCAAGAAACCCGCCGACAATGCCGGCTATGGCCAGGTATTTCGCATCCTGAAGCACGGCGAGAATACCGGAGAGAATCACCAGGCAGAACATGACAACGAAGGAGAAGCCATACGGCAGCAGATGATAGAACCGCGCCGCGGCATAGACGGTGAGATAAAGCACGCCAACCCCGCCGCCCTGCAGGAGCAGGCCGTACATCATCCGGTGCCCCCTGAGGCGCCAGCCTGCGCCAAGCAGGCCGAGACCGCTGAGAAACACGGCAATCAGGCGGAACTCGATAGGGACCAGGTTGCGCTGCGCCGCGTACTTGAGCAGAAAGGCGAAGCCGAAAAAGAGAACAATCACCCCGATCTTGGTGACCACATTTCCGGTGGTGAAGAATTTTTTCAGATATTCGGCCACCAGGTCTGGAATAGCAGTGAAGGTTGCTTGGCCCTTTTCAACGATTAAGTTAGGCGCGGTAACGGTCTCAACAACAGGAGAGAAAGAAGTTTTACCGATGGCAGGCTGGCCCAAGGAGAGTTTCCTGTCGTCGCGGGCAGTAATCACAGTTTCCCGGACAGATGGGGAGACGGCTTGGGGCTGTAAGTCCGGCCGAACAGGGAGTTCACTCTTGACAGTAGCGGCCTTTGTTTTTTCGAACAGCGGAGCAGAGGGCGCCTTAACCCCCTCAAGCCTGGTGAGCCGGTTGCGCAGGTTATATATCTCCGCAACCATGAGCCCAATGGCCAGTCCGAACAACCAGCCGAATTCTCGATAGCCATCAGCGCCGATTAGCCAACCGATACCACCCAGAACCAGATAGAGCATGGTGAA
>DYDL01000383.1:634-1652 GCA_020717925.1 Desulfocapsa sp. | reverse complement strand
CAGACTGTCATGGGCAGCTATCGATGGTCCACCGAATCAGTGGCCAGAGACAGGCTGCTCTTGAAGTACTTGGGAGTGGATACCAAATAGTGTACGCTTTATCCGACTTTCAAGTTATTAACTCAATAATAATCGGCAAGGATTAAAGTGCGTCGTAAACGTTCCACGAAAAACATCAAAATTTCAGGATAATAAGCCAATCCTTTGAACAATTCTTTCTCGCCGGAACCGACCTTTAGACAGTCTACCGCAAAACCACATTCGGCAAGAACCGAACACCAGCTTTCACTTTGGCCCATAAGGTCTTCTTCGGCGTGCATGCCGGCAAAAAACATTACCGGGATAACCCGTACCCTGGGAAATTGTTTAACCAGGCCGCAGCGCCGTATTCCGGCCAGTACCGCCTCATGGTCCGGTATCCCCTCAATGCTTGCCACCAGGACATTGGGATACAACTCGATTACTAGTCGTTCGATTCCGAGATAAACTATATTTACCGGATCGGCGGCGAGCGGGGTACCGTGTAGGGCTAGGAGGTTCAGGCCTTCGGGTGGGGGTAGAAAATCACGCTCCAGTACGGCCAAGGTTTCTCTGATAAAATCCCAGCGATGGAAGAGCGTTTCGCTTAAGAACACCCGCAACCCAGGGAAGAATGCACAGGTTTCGGCCATTTGCTGATACTCTGTGCCTGGGAAAATATGCAAAGGCTGCACCACCACCTTGCGATAACCTGCCGCTTCCACCCGGGCCAGGGTCTCCTGCAGGCTGGGCAGGCCCGCTTTCTTGCGAATGATCTCCGAGGTATAGGCCCAGAAAGGCTCGTGACCGGGAAACTCCCTGGAAAAAAGCTCGGCAAAGAGGCCAAGAGCCGCTTGCGCCCTGCTGCTGGAGCCGAAGGCGGCGATGACGATGGCCGGCTTTTCCTGCAATTTCGGTAACCGCATTTTCCGGCCGATATATCCATGTTGGTGCATTTTTTAATCCTTATTGTTCTTTTCCGCCTCTTTTCACACCCCAG
>DYDL01000383.1:0-592 GCA_020717925.1 Desulfocapsa sp. | reverse complement strand
CATTCTACCCCGGATGAGGTGACCTCGGTGGTTTCGTCCAGACTCTTTATCCTTTCCATCTTATATCCTTTTACCTCGGTTTTTCCTGCTTCGTCAGCACCCTTTTCCTGTGGTCTTTCGACCTTATCACCGCTTTGCTCTCGGCTCGGTGCGGTGAGCTGCTGCTGCAGTTCCTGCCGCTCGGCCACCTGTTCGGTCAGAGGTTTTTGCGCCGCCTGCTCAACAGCCACCTTAAATTTTTCAATCATCTCCGGGTTCATAACCCCGGGCAGGGAGATGATGGAAACCACCATCTGGTTGAGCAGCGGGTTGTTGCAGGTATGGTCGCAGCAGGCCACCCCTTTTTCCACGACATTGACAGCGTATTCCGTGGCCAGCTTTTTCCTGGTCTGTTCGTCCGCCTGCCAGTATTCCTTGCGCACGGCCTCGAGCATCCGGGCGGTGATCGATTGGTAGGCCCAGGGGTTGGCCCGGTTGAAAAACTCCTTCAGCTCCTTGCCGTATTTATCCTCAACATAGACCTCATGGATCTGCTGCCACATGGTTGCATCGACCTTGTCCGGGGTGGTTACCTGCCAGCCCCAGAGATATT
>DYDL01000126.1 GCA_020717925.1 Desulfocapsa sp. | reverse complement strand
GCCCGAGACCGCCTCCACAAGAAAGGCCTGATTCTCGGCGCCGCGGTTGAATTTTTCGTGCAGACGGCTGCGCAACAGCGGGGTGTAGAGGGCCGAGAGAATGCCGTAACAGGGCAGCGACACCACCACGATCAAGGTCAGCCAGGCGCTGTAGTACCACATCACGCCGAGGAAGACGATGGAGAACAGGAGATCAAGCACCACGGTAATGGCGTTGCCGGTGAGAAAGGCGCGGATGTTCTCCAGCTCCCGCACCCGGGCCACGGAATCGCCCACCCGCCGCGCCTCGAAATAGCTCATGGGCAGGGTAAGCAGATGGCGGAAGAGACGCGCCCCCAACTCCACGTCGATGCGGTTGGTGGTGTGGGCAAAGACGTAACTGCGCAAGGCGGTCAGCACCACGTCAAAGAGCACCACGACAAGTAACCCGACCGCAATCACATCCAGTGTGGTGAAGCCGCGATGCACCAGAACCTTGTCCATTACCACCTGGAAAAAGAGCGGCGTGGCCAGGGCAAGGAGCTGGAGGACAAAACTGACCAGCAGCACCTCGAGCAGCAGCTTGCGGTATTTGACCACGGCCGGGATGAACCAGGTGAAATCAAACCGGCTCATCTCGCCGGCCAGGGAGGCGCGGGAGGTGAAGAGGATAAGCTCGCCACTCCAACGCGCCGCCAACTCTGCCAGGGTCAGGGCCACCGGACGGCCCACGGCCGGGTCATGGATCAGCGCCTGCTCGCCATCCACCCGGGCGAGGATGAAGAAGCGGCCATCCAGGCCAACGGCCACACCGGGCAGGGGCGTCCGAGCCAGCCGCTCCGGGACGACCCTAACCATCTTGGCCTTCAAACCCAACTTCTTGGCCGCCAGCAGGATCTCGGCCTGACTGAACAGCCCACCCGCCTGATACTCATGCGCCAGTTGCGCACCATCGGCGGCCACGCCATGCAGCCGCGCCATCATCACCAGACAGGCGAGACCGGAGTCCACCGGGGCGGAATTTGTAGGTGTGTCAGTTGAATTCATCATTGTTTTAGAGCGGTCAGCGTTCAGCTATCAGCGGTCAGCTACAAAATTTACTGAAAGCTGAACGCTTCTTCTCAATGCCAATTCACCGCAATCACCGGCGCCAGAGCGGTCTGGTAGCTAGGCGGTAGGGTGGTCTGCCCGGCCGCCGGGGGCGCAAAGGCCGCCATGGCGCTCACCAGGTTCTGCACGTTGCTGTCTAGCAGGGTTTTGCCACCATCAGTGGTTTTGAACTGCTCGACATGGTTGGCGGAGCCGAGATACCAGTCCTTGACCACCAGCTTGTCCGTGGTGCCGATGATGCTGACCTCGAGGTTGTTGGCAGCCTGCTGGAACCAGAGCTGGTCAGTGGCAACTCCGGCCAGGAACTGTGCGACATCGGTGTTACCAACGGTGGCGTCGTTCTCCACCACGGTGTCGGCAGCGTAGCCACGGCCGAGGATGTAGGTGTCATTGCCCTTGCCGCCGGTCATGGTATCATTGCCCGCTGCACCGGAAAGGGTATTGGCGGCTCTATTGCCGGTGATAACGTTGTTAAGTGTGTTGCCCGTGCCGTCGATGGCCGTGGTACCGGCAAGGGTAAGGTTTTCAACGTTGGGGGCAGAGGTCGTCAAGTTGTAGGTGACGCTGCTTTGGATCAAATCGGTGCCCGCGTTTAAGTTTTCGGTGACAATATCGAGGGTGGCGTCGATCATGTAGGAGTCGTTGCCGGCGCCGCCGATCATGGAATCGTTGCCCGTCCCGCCCACGAGATAATCGTTGCCCGCGCCGCCGGACAAGGTATCGTCTCCTTCGTCGCCCGAAAGATAGTTGTAGATGCCCGTTCCCGCAGTGAGCGTATCGTTACCCGTGCCACCAAAGAACAAAACATTCTTTGTGCCGGCGATGAGCGTGTCGTTGCCGTCCTCGCCGTAGAAAAAGTCGTAATTCCCGTTACCGGTACGGTTGCCGCCATAAAGGGTATCGTTGCCGATGCCGCCATACAGGTAGTCGTAGGAGCCTGCCCCGGCGCGCAGGGTGTCTGATCCATCTCCACCGTAAAGCTCGTCGTTGCCGGCTCCACCGTCCATGGTGTCGTTGCCGTCGCCGCCATCAAGAATGTTGTCGGAGTTGTTGCCGGTGATGATGTTGTTGAGTGCGTTGCCCGTGCCGTCCACGATATCGCTACCCGTCAGCGTCAGGTTCTCCAAGTTGAGGCCCAGAGTGTGGGTGATGCTGCTCAGAACCGTGTCCGTCCCGCCGCCGGTGCTGAGGGTTTCAGTGACAACATCATTAATGTTATCGACCATGTAGGTATCGTCCCCGATCCCGCCGGTCATGGTATCGGCGCCAGTTCCACCATTCAAGAGATCATTGCCGCCATTACCATTAAGCGTGTCGTTGCCAGCACCGCCCATCAGAATACTGTCCGCAGCGGTGCCGTTCAGGGTGTCGTCATCCACCCCGCCTGACTGAATGTCGGAGAGTCCATATACCATGCCGTTGGCAAAAGCGAGTTGCTCAATTTTGCAATAATCGCTTGAAAAATGGTACTGAACGGTAATCTTGTCCGTTGTGTCGTTGATACCCAGGACCAAATCGTTTCCACTGTGGGCAAAGGTGATGTCGCTTACGGCAATGCCGGCGCCAAAGCGGATGGTGTCTTGGTTCCCTGCAAAGGTTGTGTCACTATCCCAGATCGTATCCTGTCCGTCGCCTCGGTTGAACAGGTAGGTATCGTTGCCAGTGCCGCCCATTAGAGCGTCATTCCCCGTTCCGCCTTCCAATGTATCGTTGCCATCGTTGCCATGAAGGGTGTCGTCCCCGCCCAGGCCCTGGAGGGTGACGGTTTCACCTGACCAAGCAGACAGATTGTCGTCGCCATTCGTTGCAGCGCCAAGGAGGGCCGTCGTTACGCGAGTCTGCAGATATGCCGTATCCCAGACCGTGCCGATATCGGCAAACTCAACGCGCTCGATGTGGTAGGAGGTTCCCCATCCCCAGTCCTGAATTCTGATCTGATCGCTGGTGCCGTTGACGCCAAGGACCAGATCAATCCCGCTGCGTGTAAAAGTGATGTCGCTTGCGGCAATTCCGGCACCAAAACGGATGGTGTCCATGTTGCCTGCACCATTATTGTAATATTCGGTACAGTATGCGTTGATAGTGTCCTGGCCGCCGCCCCGGTTGAACAGGTAAGTGTCGTTGCCCCAGTCGCCCATTAGAAAATCATTCCCTGTTCCGCCCTCCAGGGTGTCGTTACCGCCGCTGCCATAAAGAGTATCGTTCCCGCCCAAGCCGCGGAGGGTAAGATTTTCACCTGGCAAACGCCAAAGAAAGTCGTCGCCATCAGTACCAACGATGGGGAGGGCCGCTGTTTGTATTATTTTAGCCTGTATATCCGCCACATTCCAGGCCGGGTCGCCATCGGCAAACTCCACACGCTCGATTGGAGTGCGTCCTCCAACATAACCATTCCATTCGCTGATTTTTATCTGGTCGCTAGTGCCGCTGATGCCAAAAGTCAGCCCTGACCCTTCAAGGCCCCCATCTAATAAATTATAACTTTCAGGAGAAAAAGTGATGTAAATATCGCTCGCGGAAATCCCGGCGCCAAAGCGGATGGTGTCCAGGCTTCCCCCTGACGTTAGGTTGGATTCGCCGATTACGTCCTGTCCATCGCCCCGGTTGAATAGATAGGTGTCGTTGCCGGCGTTGCCATAAAGGATGTCGGTGCCGGCACCGCCCTCAAGGGTATCATTGCCGGCGCCACCAGTAATGACGTCGTACCCACCAAAGCCTTGAAGGGTGGTGTTAGCATCAGACCAAGCACTCAGATCTTCGTGTTCATTCGTGCCAACGATGGGGAGGGCCGCTATTTGCGACTGGATATATGACGAATCCCAGCTCGGGCCGTTGGTAAAGACCACATTCTCGATGCAGAATATATTATCCCATTTTCCCCAGTCCTGAATCCTTATATGGTCGCTGCTACCTTCGATGCCCAGGACCAGGTCGTTTCCGCTACGGGAAAAAGTGATGTTACTTGCAATAATTCCAGAGCCAAAGCGGAGGGTATCAGAATTACCTGTCGTGTAGTCATCATCATAGATGGTATCCTGGCCATAGCCTAAATTAAACAGGTAGGTATCGTTACCGTACCCGCCACACATAATGTCAGCCCCCAGTCCGCCATCCAGGGTATCGTTCCCGCTACCGCCAGACAGTTCGTCGTTTCCACTTGTCCCTAAAATATGCAAAGCAGCAATTTGCTGATTCAAAAAGGACGAATCCCAGCTCGGATCATTGGCAAACTCGATCCGTTCGATTTGGGAAGCGGGATAGACAAAATAGTCCTGCACGGTAAGCCTGTCGGTGCCATGATCGAGATAAAGATTACGCGAACCACGGGACAGCACAATATCGCTGGCGTTCAGACCAACCAGCCGGATGGTGTCCGCCTCACCTCCGGTTTCAATGATGTGATCTCGCCCATAGCCCGCTCCAAACAGGTAGGTGTCGTTGCCGGTGCCGCCGTCAAGTATGTCGTCGCCCGCGTAGCCATCTAGGATATCGTCTAAAGCAGCACCAGAAAGATAATCCTTGCCCGCATAGCCATTCAGGGTATTGTTCCCCGAATCGCCGTAGGTGTATAACAACTTCGACGCCAGCAGCGCACTGCCTGTCATTGAGGTGCCGTCGACAAAGGTGAACTGGTCGATCTGATAGGGGTTTGCAGCGAACCAGTTAGTCAAGTCTATCTGCCCGCCATTGTTATCGACTTGCAGGAGCAGGTAGTCGCCGAGCTTTTGTAAATAGACACTATCAAGGCCGATGCCGGCGCCAAGCTCCAGGGTATCGAAGCCGGCGCTGTCTGGGTTGTTGATTACAACCGCCCCATCACCAAGGTTGTAGCGGTAGGTGTCATCACCGGCGCCGCCGCCCATGGTGCCGCCTTCAGGGCCGGCGGTCATGATATCGTTGCCGTCGCCGCCGCTAAGGTAATCGCTGCCACTGCCGCCGTCCAAAACATCGTTGCCCATGTCGCCGTACAAGGTGTCATTACCGTTGCCGCCGTACAGGGTATCATTGCCATCACCGCCGTGCAGGTAATCGGTATCATCGCCGCCGTAAAGGGCATCATCCCTTTCACCGGCATACAGGGTATCCACACCCGCATCACCATACATCGTGTCATTACCGTCGAGGCCTTCCAATAAATCGCTGCCCGCGCCTCCTACCATGAAGTCATTTCCGTTCCCTGTCAGATCATCACCATTGTCGCCAATCAGCAAATCGTTGCCGTCTCCACCATTCAGGTAGTCGTCGCCAATGCCACCAATAACGGCATCGTTGCCAAGACCACCCCATAGAAAATCGTTGCCAGCGCCGCCATCCATGTAATCCCGGCCGGCTCCACCGGTGAGGATATCATTGCCGCCGCTCAGGGGATCTTGATAAAGCCTGAAATTGTTGGTTACATAGCCGGTATAGAAGCCACCAGGCGTAGATTCCGTAAAGGTAACTCCCAACGAAGACAGGTTGTCGAGAGTAATATTGATGCCAAAAGTTGTGTCGCGGTTGCCATCGCCCAGGATAATATCATCCCCATCTCCGCCCGAAAGCATATCGTCATCGGAACCGCCAGCCAAAATGTCGTTGCCTTGATCGCCACTAACGATGTCATTGCCAGCGGAGCTGAAGAGAAAATCGTTCTCCGTACCGCCGGCAATGGTGTCGGCGCCTCCTGTTCCCGCAATAAAATCGTTACCCGCTCCTCCTTCAAGCAGGTCTCCCTCTGCTTCCAGAAACTCATCGGTAAAAGGCACGGGGATACTATTCCAGTAGCCAAGATCTCCCGTTATTATGTCATTTCCGGCGCCACCGTTAATATGGTCATGGTGGACAAAACCGAAAAGTGAATCTCCTGAATTACCGCCCGTTATTTCCAGGCGCGGGGCGTTCCCCGACACCACCTGGTTCAACGTCGTCGTTGTACCCCCTGGAAGAGACGAGAAGCATAGCAATTGCAGTGCATGATCCTCCGGCCAAATCGACCCTATCGCCATTTGATCCCGATATGCCGTGGCGTTCAAGGTGATGCCGAACGCTCCCGGTAGCGTCGTGTCAGGTTGCAGGATGACACCCATGGTGCCGGAAGAAAAGTTTGCAATAGTAAAATTATCTAGCGCAGTCGCAGGAGTAATTGCCCCATCATCGAATATCTGCAAAGCATGGCTTGATGCGTCGTATTGCGCAAGCAGTCCCGTGGTTATATTGATATAGACCTCCGTCTGACCCTGCCGGGTAAAGGTCAGATTGGCGATCTGCTCATTGCCGTAGTAAATCGTGCCCTGGCCATCGCTGTCGTAAATGGTATCGCCATATCCAACGTGATATTCGTCTACGCCAGCGCCGCCTTCCAGATAGTCGGGCTCGGTATCGATCTGGCCGCTGGCGCCACTGCCGCCATACAGGATGTCAGTTCCGTTGCCGCCGTAAAGTTTATCCTGGCCGGCCCCGCCGATGAGAATGTCGGCGCCAACTCCGCCACTGAGAATGTCGTCGCCTCCAATGCCGTAGAGGTGGTCGGAAGAGCTGCCGCCGGTGATGTTATCAGCCCCGCTCGAGCCAAAGAAGATGTTGTGGACATCCGCGCCCACGCCGTCGATGGTGAGGGTAAAACTCCGCACCACATCGGTGTACTGCCAGTCATCGGTGACGGTCAGGCTATCCCAGTCATCACTGTACGATTTATCGCCCGACGACAGCAGGTCGTTGTAATCCCCGATCCCGCTGTCGAACTGCATCTTCAAGAGGAGCATGGCGGCGCGGTCTTGCAGGTACAAGTCGCCGCACTGATCGGCATTGAGGTGGCCGTCTGCGTTGTGCCTGGTGTACAGGCCATCGTTGCCGGTGATAGCGAAAGGGTTCAGCGCCGCCAAGGCGTAGCGGTAGCCGATGTCGGTCTTGGCATGGTTGGCGATTTCACCCTGGCTCTGGCTGGTGAGGGAGACCACCGTGCCGTGATTATTCCCCACCGCAGCTTGCACATCGTATAACCGGGAGTAGAGGTAGTCGCGATCACTTTCTTCGTCCGAGAAATACAGATTATACACCCGGCCCAGATCGGCCAGCGCCGACTCCAGGGAGTTGGCACTTTGGTTGGACGCGGCGTTGATGATGCTGGTGATGGTGTTGACGCCGATTCCCGAGGGGGCATTATTGAGAGACGGATCAACCTGGGCAAAGAGGGCGTAGACCGCCATGGAGTCGGTCATCTGGCTTGCACCGTGACCAAAAGTGGTGCTAGCAGGATCGTAACTCTCTGTATAGATTTCTTGCCGCCCTGCGGGTTGTTGCAGGAACAGCCAGTCTTGCGAAACCACGTCAAGCCCGGCGGAGCCGACTATGTTGGTGATTTTGTTCGCATCGAATGCCGGCGCGCCGGAGAGGCTGGCAAACAGATTGTCAACGTTGGAGTTGGAAGAGCGGAACCCCGCGCCGTTGATGGCAACCGCGCTGTTGGTGGCTCCTGGGAAAAGCCGCGAAAAGGCCATCGCCAGGTGGCCGCCCAAGGAGTGGCCATTTACATTCACCACCGCCATGCTGGACAATTTACCCGAGCCGGTGCGCAGGAGGGGGTTGCTGAGTTGGGTGGAGTCCACCGTTTGAATGCTCCGCACGATGCCGAATGGGTCATCGATGATATAGCCTTGCGCCTGCAAGTAGGCTTCATAGTTTTGGCCTGCGACCTCGCTGCTAGTGTAGGCATCGCTTAATGCCCGTGTTTCCGCCGACAGGGTAGTGAGTTGCTTGGCCTGATAAGTTCCCGTGTGAGTCAGGCTTTGCCAGTAGTTGTACAAATCCACCATCTGATCGAGGGCAATGCCGTCGGACAAAACATCGCCGATGTCGGTGGAAAGGTCTGATAATGGTATTATTATTTGCGTGCCTCGCAGGGAAAAGGAATATTCGCCCGTGGCCTTGTTCTGGAACAGGGTGCCGGAAAAGCCGCTTTTGGTGTTTGGCAATTGATCTGCTACCGTCCATTCGGCTACGAATGCATCGGCTTGGGATTCGCTGAAGCCTTCGGTTTTGAGGGCGTCCTTAACTTTAGCATCGGCAGTAATTGGTTGATTAAGCGTGGCATCCCACAGAGTTGCGTAAGAAGCTTCTGCAAGTTGTGCTTGTTTAAATAATTCTTGGATTGTACTCATTTTTTTGCCCCCATGAATTTTTCTGTAAATTGCCACATAAGACTGTCGTTACGTTGACCACCATTACAATTGCTGCTAGTCAACCAGAATCTCAATGGACCAGGAGGTCCGATTGTATTCTTTACTGAATTACCTGTTGAAAAACCAACATAGCGCGCCAGCACCTCACCCTTCTTCAAATCCTTCACTTGTTGCTCTTCACGAATAATCGGAAGTAAGGTGGATATATCCTGTCTAGTAACAATCCAATTAAAACGCTTATTAAGCAAATAGGTGCTGGTTTTCCCGTACCCATGATCGAATTGCTCATTCTCAGACGGCGCACCCTCATTCGCCACCAGCGCCTCCAACACCCCCGGATTCTCCGCCTTCCATTGATCCAGCGTCTTATAAACCCAGAAGCCTGCTTGCGTAGAGCAGTAGTATTTATGCATCGCCACGGTGGGCAGCCAGTCCCAGAACACCAAGTTGTACATCACAAAGGCCGCGCCCCAACCCCAGCGCTTCGTGCTTTTGCCATGCTTGCGTGCGTGGCGTACCGCCCAGACCACCACGCCAATCGACAGCAACAGGTACAGACCCATGGCCCCGAACACTATTAGCCCAAACACGTATGCGGCCCTCCTCTCAAAATTCGCACTGCAACTGGATATTTACTGACATTTTTTCTCGATAAAGCCCAACCTTATTATGTATCTTTTTTTAAATTGCTAACCCATCGTAAAGTTGATGTCAAATTGTTTTTCATGCGCGTTGGGAAATGTTCGCTTTAAGCTGCAAGTAAAAAACCATCGTTGCCGGTGATAGCGAAAGGGTTCAGCGCCTCCAAGGCGTAGCGGTAGCCGATGTCGGTCTTGGCAGAGTTGGCGATTTCACCCTGGCTCTGGCTGGTGAGGGAGTCCACCGTGCCGTGATGATCCCCCACCGCGGCTTGCACATCGTATAACCGAATGCGAAATGGGGGACGTTGGTTCTAAAACAACTTGTTTGTTTTGCGCAAAGGGTTTATA
>DYDL01000125.1:8226-9268 GCA_020717925.1 Desulfocapsa sp. | reverse complement strand
GCCAAGGACTTTGCCATGGGGATAACCCAAGGCGGACCGGGGTTCATGCTCGTCAAGGCGGGCGATAACTTGAGCCTTGGTGATTCCAACAGCGGCATCACAACCTTAGGAAATGCCAACAACCTCTCGCTGGGCGCCGACGGCAGCACCCTGGGGATCATGGTTGGCTATGACAAGGAGTTGAGCGCGGCCGAGTTGCACCAATTCTTCACCGAGTTGCGGCTGAAAGGTGAGGATTATTCCAATCTGGTGCAGGATGACAAGCCTGATGAGGCGGCTGCGGTGCTGGCTTCGGCACGGGAGGAGATCATCGTTCCCATCCTTGGCCTCCCGACCCTCGCAAAGGGTGACCCGGTGCCAACTGGCGGCAACCTCGACATGACCAGCTCTCGGATCACCACAACTGGTGGCGCAAATGACATTTTCATGGTGGTGCGTGGGGATATCAATGTCGGTCGAACCGCTCTGTCGAGTACCAGCAAAAATACCGGCATCACCACGGTGCGTGGCGGCGATATCAATGTCTTTTCGAGCTATGGCGACCTCAATGTCAACGAGTCGCGGTTGATGACCTTCATGGGCGGCGATATCACCGCCTGGTGTGATGGCAAGCCCGATGGCAGCAGCCCCCCGCGCGGCGGCAACATCAATGCCGGCCGGGGCTCAACCACCGCCATCAGCGCCGAAGGCGAGAGTTACACCCAGGACACCAATGGTAACCTGGTGCCGGTGTTTTCGCCGCCCTCGGTGGGCAGCGGCATCAGGACCCTGACCTTTGATCCCGATGGCGCGGCCGGTCCCTTGACCGCGCCGGTGGCGGGCAATGTCGCGTTGTTTGCGCCGGAAGGCGAGATCGACGCCGGCGAGGCGGGCATTGCCGGCACCAATGTGCTGCTGGCGGCCACCAAGGTGGTCAATGCCCAAAACATCAGCTTTGATCAGGGCGGCGTCGGCGTGTCGGCCGGGGGCGATGCGACCGGCGGCCTCGGGGCGCTGAGCGGGGCCAGCGGTCTTGCCAACATGGGCCAGGATCTGGCGGCGG
>DYDL01000125.1:5761-7743 GCA_020717925.1 Desulfocapsa sp. | reverse complement strand
GGGCAAAGAGGATGGCGGTGATCTGCGCTTTGTCGATGCCACCGACAAGACCCCGCTCAAATACCGAATGGCCTATTATTCGGCCATCGACCAGATGGCCTTTTTCTGGGTCAGGGTTCCCAGCCTGAAGGCCAATAGCGCCGAGAACGTCGTCTATCTCTATTACGGCAATGGAGAGACGACCGCCGTTGCCACGCCAGCCGCTAATGACGTGTTTGACAATGCGACCGTGCTGGCGTTGTCATTTGATGAATTTGAAGGAATGCCGGCCGATGGTTCGATGTATGGCAACAATGCGCGGGAAGCCACCGCCGCCTTGGGCATGCCAGCGGTTATTGCCTCCGGCGCCTCCTTTTTCGGCAAGGGAGAGCATGTGGTCAGCGGGCCGTCGCCGTCGCTAAACTTCAGCAACGGGCTTACCTTTTCCACCTGGTTCCGTATCAAGGATCCCGTGCAAAAAGCGGTGTTAGCCTCGGTTGACCAGGGCGGTACCCTGATGAGCATCGGTCTTGACAGCGGGGACGTTCTGATCAACTTGGCCGGCAAGGAGATCCGCGCCAAGCTCGAATCTCCCATTGCCGCTGACACCTGGCACCACCTGGCGGTTAGCATCGGTGGCGGTAGCGTGACCGTCTATGTAAACGGCACGGCGCAGCCCCCTGTACCCTTCAGCGGCAAGCTGCCCGGCCAGGACGCGCGCGTACTGATTGGCGCTGGCTCGGATAACAGCACTCCCATTGTCGGTGATCTTGATGAGGTTCGCTTGTCTGCCATAGCCCGGCCTGCCGACTGGATAAAGGCTGAATATTCCTGCCAGGGACCGCAGGCGGCAATGGTGCAGGTCGGGACGGAAACCGGCAAGGAGGCCAGCGATGCCGCCCCGGCTTTATATTTCAACATCATTGTCAAAAACATCAGCGTTGACGGTTGGGCTATCCTCGGCACTCTAGCGTTCTTCGCGATAGCTAGTTTGATTGTCCTGATCTGGAAGACAGTTACCTTCTTTTTGAATAAACGTGACAATAAAGATTTTTTGAAAGAATTTCACGGTGCTAATAATCTCCGTAGCTGTATCGAGGCGGATGAGGAATTTCACAACTCCACCCTGTATCGGGTTTATCACCGGGGTTGCCAGGAACTCAGGCTGCTGGTTTTTCCTCTTGACGAGAAAACTGGCGAGGTGGCCTCGGAACCCTCCTTGCTTGGCAAAAGGGAAATAGCGGCGTTCAGGGTCAAACTGGAAAATGGCTTCCTGCATGAGAACAAGGATCTCAACGGTTGGCTGCCGCTCCTGGTTTCCGCCATCTCCGGCGGACCATTTCTCGGTCTGCTGGGTACGGTGTGGGGGGTTATGAATACCTTTGCCGCCATGGCGGAGGCCGGTGAGGCCAACATCATGGCCATTGCCCCGGGCGTAGCATCCGCCTTGGCGTGCACGGTCGCCGGCCTCCTGGTCGCCATCCCTGCCTCGTTTGGTTACAACTACCTGTTGGGCAACGTCCGGGAAATCACGACTGACCTGGCCGTCTTTATTGAAGAATTCGTTGTATACGCTGAACGGCAATATGGAGCGGACGAATGAAACATCGCAATCTTTTTGAATCAAAAGTTTCCGATGAAATCAACGTAACGTCGTTGCTGGACCTGGCCTGGACGTTGCTCATTGTGTTCATCATTTCGGTCACTGCCTCGGTCCAGGGTATAAAGGTCAATTTGCCGAAGGCCAGTGGCGCCCCCAGCCTGGCGAAACCGAAGACAAAAGCGATTTCCGTCATGGACAACGGCCAAATTTATCTTGATGCCTATCCAGTCAGCATGGCTGAACTTGAGACTTCGCTGCGGCAGGCCAAGGCGGCTGATCCCGATTTGCCGGTGGTGATCAAGGGCGATGCCAAGGTCTACTACCAGAATGTTGTGGCGGTGCTTGACATTATGCAGCGCCTGGACATCAACCAGCTCGGCCTGGTTACTCAGCAGTTGGT
>DYDL01000125.1:0-5203 GCA_020717925.1 Desulfocapsa sp. | reverse complement strand
AATCAGGCTGGATGATAGCGGCAAGATTGCCGAGCTGACCATTATCACCCCGTCCGGCAGCGAGGAACTTGATGAGGCGGTCAAGCAGGCGGCCAGCTCCGTGCAGTTGGATGCTCCACTCCCCTCTGGCATGTCGCGGTTGCTGCGGTTCAGGATCAGATCCAAGGGGTGACCGCCTGCGGTCGTTTAGGAATTCACGATAAAAAAACGAGGTTTATCATGTTACAAAAAATACTCGGAAAAGGCCTCATCCTGGGCCTGTGCGGCGGCCTGCTGCTGCCTGCCCATATAGTATCCGCGGCGGAGGAGGGCAAACCCTCCGACCTGGAAGCCCTGATTCTGCTGCTGAAGGAAAAACATATCGTCTCCGATGAGGAGGCGGCCCGTTTCATCGATAAGTTGCAAGCTACCGCCACGCAAGAGAAGAAGCCGGAAAAGACGATTACCATCATGCCGCGGGGGCAGATGTATATGAAGCAGCTTACCGACACGGTGGCGGCCGACATCAAGGACAAGGTGGCGGAACAGGTCAAGTATGAGATCAAGGATGACGTGGTCCGCGAATTGAAACTGGGAGAAAATACCGGGCCGGTACCCTCCTGGACCCAGCGGATCAGCTTGAGCGGTGATGTCCGCTTGCGGGAGCAGCAGGATATGTTCGACGACCAGAATGGTCTGCTCCAGAATCCCGCTGACGCGACGAGCCTGTTGAATACGAGAGTTGATCGTGAGCGTCAGAGGATGAGGGTCAGGCTCGGCCTCAAGGCAGAGGTCAATGATCAGGTTGAGGTCGGGATCCGGCTGGCCGGTGGCACTGAAAAAGATCCAGTTTCCACCAATGATACCCTTGGGGACTACTATAACAAGGATGGATTTTTACTCGATCAGGCCTTTGTCCGTTGGCTGCCGCTTCCCGAGGTTTCTCTGGTGGGAGGCAGGGTGCCGAATCCGTTCTTCTCCAGCGATTTGGTGTGGGACGGGGATCTCAACTTTGAAGGGGTTGCCGTCCATGGCAAAATGCCCCTCGCTGGCATCTGGCGCGGTTTTGCCACGCTTGGTTATTTCCCATTGCAGGACATCGAACTTACCGAAGATGACAAGTATCTAGTCGGCGGCCAGGCCGGGATCGAATACGAGCCGCGTCCCGACATCCTTGGTAAGTTCGGCGTCGCCTACTACGACTACCATCACGTGGCCGGCATTCCCAACAGCGCCAGCAGTCCTGGCCTATATGACTATTCTCTCCCTGCCTTTCAGCAGTGGGGCAATGACTATTTTGATATCAATTCCTTTGTCGGGACGCCCGGCACGCCGGTTAAGTACGGACTGGCTCCCGACTTCAAGCTGCTGAATCTCACCATGTCATTCGACCTGGCCCTCTTCAAGCCGGTGGTTATTTCATTTGTGGCGGACTTTGTCACTAACCTCGGTTTTGACCATGACGAGATTCTGGACCGCACCGGCATTTCCTATGACGATGAAACCGATGGATACCAAGTGGGACTGGGAGTGGGATATCCCAGGGTAACCCGGCTCGGCGAGTGGAAAAGCTTTGTTACTTACAGATATATTGAAAAGAACGCGGTCCTTGATGCCTTTACTGATTCCGATTTCCATCTGGGTGGTACCAATGCCAAAGGGTGGATAATCGGTACCGATATCGGGGTGTACGATAATTTTTGGCTTACCGCCCGCTGGTTGAGCAGCGATGTTATTTCCGGTGTGCCGTACTCTGTTGATACCTTGCAGTTTGATCTGAATACTCGCTTTTAGGAGCTGTTACGAAATAACTACTAATAATGACCATGTCGTTATGGCTCCTTATGCCGTTTTGGTTATTCAGGTGGCAATGTTGGCTATATGGAACGGCGTAGCAATGTGTGGAGGATATAATCATGAAAATAGTTGTCCGGGTTGTCGCGGTGGTGTTGATTCTGTCGGGGTTTGGCACGGCCGGATATTTGGGGCTGCGGTTCTTCAAAGAGAAAAACAAGGTGGCCGAAGTCGCGCAGGAGCTTGAGAGATATAAGGGTAAGGATTTCGTCATGCGGCAAAAATACCTGGAGCAGAGGGCAATTGCCGAAGGGCTGACGCGCGGCAAGGAGGCGGCCGAGAGTAATCTGCTCGGGAATGACAAACGGATCAAACAACTTGAGCAGGAGATGGCGAGTCTGTTGGCGGAAACAGAAGGCCTGCGCCAGGAGTCGAAGGCGACGTTGGCTCGTCTTCAAGGGGAAATCGATGCAACCGTTGCCGAGAAAGAGATCCTGGTCGAGGTTGTTGAGAAAAACAAAAAGGATAGTCTCGTCACCGAGGCTATGCTAAAAAAATTGGAAAAGGAAAAGACGGAATCCCTGGCCAAACTTACCACCACCTCTGCCCGTCTCACGCTTTGTGCCGATAATAACATCAAGTTGGGTGAGATCTCTCACGAGTTGGCGGATATGTATGCCAAAAAAGGGGTGGGCGGGGCCATCTTTGATCAAGAAAAGCTCATTCAGTACCGGCAGGTGCAAGTCGAAAAATTGCTGCAAGAGTATGATGAGCGAATTGATAAAGCGAAGTTCTCCCTGCGGTAGCCGTCCAAGCAAAATTGAATCCAGTGATTGGCATATATCCCTCACGTTTTCCATGGATTGATGACGGATACGCCGGCCGCTTCATGGGGGGCCGTGTCGCGTGACGCCACGATGAATCTCCGTGAGGCTGCGATTGCGGCGATGTAGCCATCAGGGGTGGGGAATCCTCGGCCGCCGGTCTTGGCCGTCACGGCCAGCTCGGCGTAGCGCCGTGCTGCATCGGTATCGAATGGCAGCACCCGATCCTTGAACAACTCCATCAAGCCGTCAAGGGCATGTTCCAGCATGTCTTTGCGCTTGCCGGCAGGGAGTGCCGCAATGCCAAATAGCAGTTCGGCCAGCGTCACACTGGACAGGTAAAGGGTTTCGGCGGCTTGATCGTTCAGCCAGGCCCGCACGGACGGATGCGGTTCGGGCTTCATCGCTTCGGAAACGACGTTGGTATCTAGGACGATCATTTAAACCTCAGCGGCTCGGCCGGCGTTTTGTCTCCGATCTGGGTGAAGATCTCGAAATCCTCGTTTGTCAAACCGATCTTGCGTCCCAATGCAGCGAGGGCGTCGCCCACGCGAACACGCTCCTCTGGTTTGACCGCGCTCGCCAGAATCTTGCGAACCTCGGCCTCGGTACTATGCCCATGCAGAGCGGCCTGCACCCGTAACGCGCGATGCACGTCGTCGGGCAGATTGCGTACTGTCAGCATTGCCATAACATCACCCCATTCAAATGCATTCCACGCATTCATTATAATATTTTGAATGCATTGCCGCAAGAGGTATCACTCAGACTGATTTGGTGCTCAGCATTCAGCCAGCTACCCGCTGAGCCCTAATTGCCATTCGGTTCCATGTGGTTCCCGGGTGGGCGCTAACCAATTTTTCTTTATTATCTAACCCTCTCTTAACATCGCCCCGGTATACAGTAATACAGCATGAATGAGAATTTCAGTAACGAGTCAATGCCCACCACCTGGTGTCAAGGCCTAGTTGCCATTGGGGTTTTTGACTTTACGCTGAAAGGCCCGGATCGGGGAATCTCCCTGGTCCGGGCATCTTATGCCGTCTGATCCAGGGCGCGGGGAACGACGCTGCCGGGTATACCTGACAGCCGAAATGGTCTGAATAGTGACAACCATACATGTATTGCATATTAACAGGAGGACGCACATGAGACATCATCCAGCCAATAATCCACCTCATGACCACACCACCTTCGGCAACACGAGTGTCACGCCACGGTTGGTGGGCAAGCCGTCGATCGCCCTCAGCGGGTACATGCTGCTGGACGCCGAGGATTTTTTGACAGGAGCGTGCAAGGCCAAAGAGAATGAGCACGAGTGGGAACAGCAGTATAGGCAACGTTGGAAAATTGAATAAGCTTGCCATTATTAGGGGCCATGGTCCGGATGAACACAAGTTAAAAAGAAATAATGGCAATAGTATTAACAAGCGGTAAAACAAAGAAGCGGACGATCTTCGATCTGACTTGCCTGACCATAAGTTTGGCGGCATTCCTTGCCCCGGCCCTGTGGAATGGTTTCGCCATCGTGTTTTTTGACACCGGCGGTTACATGGCGCGCATACTGGAGATGGCGCCAGCCCCGGGGCGCTCATTTTTTTATGGCTTTTTTCTTTGGGTTGCATCGTTAGGCTGGTGGTCTTTCTGGGGGCCAGTGTTGCTGCAAGCCATTTTCACGCTGTGGTTGGTTCATCTGCTGCTCCGCTGCCATGATTTGGCGGCAGGCCCGTTGGCTACCACGCTCTTCTGCCTAGGTGTGACGTTGTCTACCGGCGTTGCTTGGTACACCAGCCAGTTGATGCCGGATATACTCGTTCCGCTGGTCGTTCTAGCTCTATGGCTGCTGGGTTTTCGTTGGGAAAAACTGGGGCGCTTTGAACGCGTGATGCTGGCGGCATTGGCCCTGCTTGGGATACTGTCGCATATGGCATGCATGGCGCTGGCCATCGGCTTGGCAGCGGTCAACCTCATGGCGCGCATTGCCTTGCCCAGGCTGGGTTGGGACTTGTCGGTGCGCGCTCTGCCCCCGCTTGCGGTAGTAATTGCCAGCCTGATTTTGATGCCTCTGGTGCACCTGGGATTGGTGGGAGAGGCAATCTATACTCCCGGCGGCCCAAACTTTATTTTCGGGCGGTTGGTGCAGGACGGTATTGCCCAGCGCTGGCTGGCTGAACATTGCCCCGCTCCGGGCATCAAGCTGTGCGGTCTGCAAGACCGCCTTCCCAAGAGTGCCGATGATTTTCTCTGGGGCAACAGTTCTCCGTTTCAGGCCATCGGCGGCTGGGGTGGCGCGGATGCCGAATTGAGCTATTTAGTAAGCGAATGCTGCAAGGCATATCCAGGGATGGTCGCCTGGACCTCTCTGCGCGCCACCGCCCGGCAGATGACCATGGTGGCAACCGGCGATGGCTTGGATGAATATCAAGATGCCACGCGAGGTTTTTTTTCCGCCCTCTCCCCCCGGATACAGGAACAATTCAATGGCGCCCACCAACAGCGAGATGAAATAACCGCATCGTTGTTTGCTACCTTGAACTTGGTGCATATTCCTGTTGCCCACCTGTCAGTGTTGAGTCTGTTGATCGTCAGCGGTTGGGGGGTGCATG
>DYDL01000124.1 GCA_020717925.1 Desulfocapsa sp. | reverse complement strand
GACGCGGCGTTCCAGAAAAAATGTCTCGGCAAGATGGGCGATGTGGCTAAGGAAGGGCGCACAGTGCTTTTCGTCAGCCACAATATGACAGCCGTTTCAGCTCTGTGCGTCCGGGCGGTGTGTCTCGAGGAAGGCAGCATCCGCGTGGATGGAAAAGCCCAGGAGGTGATCAAGCAGTATCTGTTCTTGAATTCCCAAGTGCAGCAGAGCCGCAGATGGGACAGTAAAGATGCGCCGGGCAACGAACATCTGCATGTTTTGCAAATGAATGCGCTGCCTTCCGTCGGCGAGGTCATCTCCATTGATTCCGGGGTGGATATCGAGGTGCTCTTCCACAACGCCCGCGAAGGGCGCAACATTGACTTCACCTTTTACCTGCAAAACGAGCACGGGATCCTCTTGTTCGAGACGGGCCTCAACATCACCCGCGATTCGGATTCGCGGCGGGCGGTCTATAGGGTCTGCGGCCACATCCCGCCGCACTTGTTGAACGCGGGCAGATACAGCGGTTCGATTCTCTTTGGCGAAGACCAGTGTTATCCTCTGTTTCGGATGGACGACGTGCTTTCATTCGAAGTAGCCAACACCGCCACCGGCCGTGGCAGTAATTTCGGCATTGCTCCGGGCGTCATACGGCCCCTGATGAAGTGGCAGGCAACGCTCGAACCCGAACCTGCGAATCGTCCAGAGGTCATCCAACCATGAAGCCAGTCAGATCGGCCATCAAGGCCATCGCCAGCGATCTTCCGGACCGGGAGTTGACCAACGATCAACTCGCTCAAGAATTGGGCGGCGATTGGGATGCCGCCAAAATCCTTGAGAAGACTGGCATCGCCAGCCGCAGGATTGTGGCGCCGGATGAATGCGCCTCGGACCTCGCGGTCAGGGCGGCGCGGAAGCTCTTTGCAGCCGGGGCGTGCGCGCCGGCGGATGTTGATTTCCTTCTGTTCTGCACCCAAAGCCCCGACTTCTTCCTCCCGACCACCGCTTGCACAATGCAGAGCCGGCTGGGGCTGTCCACACGCTGCGGTGCACTGGATTTCAACCAAGGTTGTTCAGGGTTCGTCTATGGTTTGGCGTTGGCCAAGAGCCTGATCGAGGCGGGAACTGCGGCCAACGTGTTGCTGCTCACCGGTGAGACCTATTCGAAGCACATCAACCTGCGGGATCGCAGCGCGAGAGCCATCTTTGGTGACGGAGCCACAGCGACCTTGGTTTCCGCGGTCGAGTCCGACGAGGAACTCATCGGTCCCTTTGTGCTGGGAACCGATGGGCGCGGCGGGAAGCAACTCATCGTGCCGGCCGGCGGGATGCGCAACCGCCACACACCGGAGACGGGCATCGAGAAGGAAGCTGAGGGAGGCAACTGGCGTTCGCTTGAAAACCTTTACATGAACGGCCCGGAAATCTTCAACTTCACACTCCAAGCCGTTCCCTCCGCGGTTCAGCAGTTGTTGCAGAAGTGTGGGCAAACGATGGACCATGTGGATTACTTTGTGTTTCACCAGGCAAACCGGTTCATGCTGGACCGGTTACGCGCCAAGCTGAGGATTCCGGCGGACAAGTTTTGCCTTCACATGGAGTCTTACGGCAACACGGTGTCATCCACCATCCCGATTGCCTTGGAGCACGCCCGCGCTGAAGGGAAAATCCTCCCGGGCCAGAAAGTCATGCTCGTCGGCTTCGGCGTGGGTTATTCGTGGGCCGCGTGCATGATCCGGTTCGCCACATGAACGTGCCCGGCTGATCATCATTGGACACACGACAAAGAAAAAAACGATTCTATGAACACCGAAGCTTTCGTTGCCGGATTGGCCGAAATCCTTCAAGTGCCACCGGAGACGGTGACGCTGGACTACAAGCTGGACAGTGGCAACTGGGATTCCGTGGCGGTCCTTGCCACCATTGCCCTGATTGATGAGCAGTTGAACATCACCGTGCCCGCGAAGGACCTCGTCAGTTGCGCTTCAGTCAAACAACTGCTCGACTTGATTGCGGCGCGGACGGATCAGAATCCGGCCGCCCAATCCTGACGGACATGACGGCAGCTTTGAAACCAAGGGTCTCATTCGCATGAAAACAGACAAGCTGGTCATCATCGGCGCGGGCGAGACGGCGCTGCTGGCGTATGAGTATTTCACGCACGACTCGCCGTATGAAGTGGTGGCTTTCAGTGTCGAGAAGGAGTTCATCAAGCGGGAAAGTCTCGAAGGACTGCCCGTGACGCCTTTTGAAGAACTGGCGGCGCGCTTCGATCCGCAGACGCACAAAGCGTTCGTAGCGCTTTCCTACACCCGGTTGAACCGGCCCCGGACCCGCCTGTATCGGGCCTGCACGCAGATGGGCTTCGGCATGGCTTCCTACGTCAGTTCCAAGGCGTTCGTCTGGCGCAACGTCGAGATCGGCGACAACTGCTTCATCATGGAGCACAACGTGCTCCAATACTCCGTGAAGATTGGCAACAACGTCACCCTCTGGAGCGGCAATCATGTCGGCCACCAATCCCTCATCCGTGACAACGTGTTCGTCTCGTCTCATGTCGTTATCTCCGGCTATTGTGAGGTTGGCGAGAGTTGTTTCCTCGGAGTCAACAGTTGCTTGGGCGACAACGTCAAGGTCGCCAGCGACTGCGTCATCGGTGCCGGGGCCGTCGTGCTCAAGCACACGGAACCGGCGGGCATCTACCAAGGCAACCCGGCCGAACGCCGTAAGGGCGTCACTAGCCTGCAGTTTTTCCAGATCAAGGATTGAGAGTATGAAATGGACGAAATTGGGGCTTGTGTATTGTCCAGACGGCTCGCGGCCGTGGGCCAAGCATTCGGCTCTTACTCCGACTCCTATTCTGCACGAATCAGGCTGCCTTCGCGTGTATGCTGGCTTTCGTGACGCAGAGGGCGTCAGCCGCATCGGCTGGGTTGATCTGGACCCCGAGGACCCGCTCCGAGTGCTTCGGGTGAGTGAGAGTCCTGCCTTGGATATCGGCGCCGCAGGCTGCTTCGATGACAACGGCGTCATTTTGGGCGACGTGATTTTTCACGAGGGACATTGGTGGATGTTCTACGTTGGGTTTCAGTTGGTTGCCCGAGCGAAGTTTCTGGCCTTCACCGGGCTGGCTAAGAGCCGAGACGGGGGCGATACATTTTCCCGGGTTCAGGCCACACCTGTCATGGACCGCTCACCCGAAGGTCTGTTTTTCCGCGCCATTCATTCAGTCGTGCCTGCCTCTTCGGGATGGAGGGCTTACTACGGAGTTGGAAGTTCGTGGCAATTGATTGGTGGCGCACCCTATCCCAGCTATTACTCCGCGTGCATTGAATCGAGCAGTTTAACCTCATTCGGCCCCGTGGGAGAGCCGTGCATTACCGCCACGGCTGACGAATACCGTATCGGGAGGCCGAGGGTGTGTCGCCAGGAAACCGGCTACCAAATGTTCTACACTGTGGGGACACTTCGAGGCACCTATTTGCCAGGCTACGCCGAATCCCCTGACGGGATTCATTGGACACGCCGCGATGACGAGGTCGGAATCCAGTCTTCCGAAACGGGCTGGGATTCTCAGGCGCTGTCTTACCCCGCACTGGTGACTCGCGGGCGGCGGATCTTTATGTTTTACAACGGAAATCAAATGGGCCGCACTGGTTTCGGTGTTGCGGTCCGGTCTTAAATCCATACCTATGAGCGCTCAAAAAGATTACACTCTGCACAATCGAACGTCGTCGGCGCAGTTCTCCGCGCGCGAAAAGCTGCACGAATTGTTTCGTGATCGCCCGATGCCGGACGACGAGTTGCTCGTCAACGTGGGGCTCTACACGCGCAGTTCAGTCCTGGCCAAATTGTTGTTCTTGGATGAGCTTTACCGCCAGATTATCCCGGTGCCCGGGGTCATCATGGTGTTTGGCACTTGGTGGGGCCAGGATGTGGTGGTTCTGCACAACCTGCGCGCAGTGCATGAACCCTACAACATTCTGCGAAAAGTCATCGGCTTTGACACCTTCGAGGGGTATCCGGAGATCTCCGCGCAGGACAAGCTCTCCGACACCATCAAGCCTGGTGCCTATGACACGACCCAGGGATACATGGAATACTTCGGTCAACTGCTGGAATACCACAGTCGTGAGAACGTGATGGGGCACATCCAGAAGTATGAACTGGTCAAGGGGGATGTCACGCGGACGCTGGAGGAGTATTTCGCGAAGCACCAGGAAACACTCGTGGCGCTCGCTTACCTGGATCTCGCTTTGTATGAACCCACCCAGCGGGTGCTGGAACTGCTCAAGCCCCGTTTGGTAAAGGGGGGCGTTGTAGCGATGGACGAATTGAATTCCCCGGAATATCCTGGCGAAACCCAGGCGTTTCGAGAGGTGTTTGACCTGCGGCAATGCTCGATCTATCGGTCCAAATTTCTACCCGACCGCTCCTATGCAATTCTCTAATCCATTTCTTGCCGCTGTAGGAAAGTCGGCGAGTTGTTCACCATGACGCTGGTCTCATACACCCCCGAACACGCAGCCGCTTGGAACGCGTTTGTCGCGAAGAGCAAGAACGGGACTTTTCTTTTCAATCGCAACTACATGGATTACCACCGCGACCGTTTTGAAGACGCTGCGCTGATGATCTATGACGACGCTGGTGAACTGGCCGCAGTGTTTCCGGCCAATCGCAGGGACCGCGCGATCATCAGCCACGGCGGACTGACGTATGGCGGCCTCGTTGTTGGCCCGGAAATGGGAACGCCCCAGTTCCTCGATGTGTTTGCAGCACTCGCGAGCCATTTGAAAGCGACGGGCATCGAGTCGCTGGAATACAAGGTGGTGCCCTCCATCTATCACCTCTATCCAGCCGAGGAAGACAAGTATGCCCTCTTCCTTCTGGGCGCAGAATTATACCGGCGCGACCTTTCCTCCGCCATTCTGCCGATGAAACGGCTGCCTCTGCGCAAGGGAAGGAAATCCGACCTCAGCAAAGCCATCCGCAGCGGGCTGCAAGTGGAGGAGTCCGGGCGATGGGCGGAATTCTGGGAGATTCTGAGCGCCAACCTCCACGCCAAACACGGCTTGAAGCCGGTCCATACGCTCCAGGAGATTCAGTTGCTCCACAGTCGTTTCCCAGCCAGCATCCGCCTTTTCTCGGTCCTCGCCGGCTCGGAGGCCGTGGCGGGCACAGTGATTTATGAGACGCCGCAAGTGGCACATGCCCAGTATATCGGATGCAACGACGCCGGGAGGAAAAGCGGCGCGCTGGACATCCTCCTGTCGCATCTTCTCGACCAAGTGTATGCGAGCAAGCCGTATTTCAACTTCGGGATCTCGACCACGAACAACGGTCGCTTTCTGAACAAGGGTTTGGCGGATTTCAAGGAGAGTTTCGGTGCGCGATCAGTGTCGCAGGACTGTTACCGGGTCAACCTGCTGACGGCCGACTTGTCAGCACTCAAGGCGGATCAAGGCAATGGCTGAACCAAAGCCAATCGTCACAGTTTGCCTGCTTTGCTGCGACCAGGGCGCATTCGTCGCGGAGGCGATCGAGTCGGCGCTGAATCAGGAAGGCGGGCCGTTTGAGATTGTCGTGGCAGACGATGCGTCATTCGACGAATCGCTCCGCATCATCAGCCGGTATGCGGAGCGCCACCCCAATCGCGTCCGCGCGATTCTCGCCAAGGAACGAGCCGGCTCCGCGCAGAACGCCAACCGGGCGCTCCAACTTTGCCGGGGAGATTTCATCGCATTCCTGGCTGCGGACGACCTTTTCCTGTCGGGAAAGCTCGCCGCGCAGGTCGAGCAGTTCAGGAGCGACCCTTCGATGGTTCTCGCTTATCACGGCGTAGAGGTGTGCGACGACCGCACCGGCCGTGCCTTGGCTCTCATGGACACCGACCCCGCGGACACGATGACTTCCGCAGCGGATCTGTTGCGAAAGGGCGGCATCCGGAACGGTTGTTCCGTGGCGGTCCGCTGCGCTGCGATTCCCAAGACCGGCTTTGACACAACGCTCAACGCGATGTCGGATTGGTCGTTTCAAATCGAAGTCGCGCTGGCCGGCCGTGTCGGCTGGTTGCCGAAAGCCTTCGGCCGTTATCGCCGCCACGGATCGAACATGACGAACCGGTTTGCCCGGCTTGCATCCGAGGCGGAAAGGCTGTTGGATATCCTGCAATCCCGCTACCCTGACCGTGATGACCTGAAACGCGCCGCGTCCGAGGCGGCTCCCGGCCTGGCACTGCAGACGACTCGCGCTTACTGAACCGTAACTATGCAGTTGAAACAACCAAACGCGATGCACAGTCCAAGGAACGGCGGTTTCAAACCGCCGCTCCACCACCCAGGCATCAAGCATGAAGAACCAACCGCCGAATATTGAAAACTGCCGGATCATAGACCTGCCAAAGATCAGCGATCCGCGCGGGAACCTGACATTCGTGGAAGCCGGCCGGCATGCGCCCTTCCCAATCAAGCGGATCTATTACCTCTACGACGTGCCTGGCGGCTCCACACGCGCCGGCCATGCCCACAAGTCGCTGCACCAGTTGATGATTGCCATGTCAGGCAGCTTCGACGTGACCTTGGACGACGGGTTCAGCAAGCAGAAGTTCCACCTGAACCGGTCCTACTACGGACTCTATATCCCGCCCATGATCTGGCGTGACCTCGACAATTTCTCATCGGGTTCCGTCTGCATGGTGCTGGCATCGGAGTATTTCGACGAGGGCGATTACTACCGCGACTACGAGCAGTTCTTGAAAGTCGTGCGCCCAAGCCAATGAAGCTGAATTCACATTCACCAGCCGATTCGGCTGTCGTTCCAGGGAAAAGAACCCCGCTGGTGACGGCAATTTGTCCGTGCTACAACCACGCACGGTTTGTCGAGGAATCCCTGGACAGCATCCGAAACCAGACCTACAAGAACATCGAACTGGTGATTGTTGATGATTGTTCAAGGGACGATTCGGTTGCCGTTATCCATGCTTGGATCGAAAGGCACAATTTCAAGTGCACATTCATCAAGCACACGGTCAATCAGGGTGTCTGCAAGACGCTGAACGACGCGCTGGCCCACGCGCATGGAGAATATATTGCACCAACCTCTGCTGATGACGTTTGGCTGCCAGACAAGATCGCCACGCAGGTTGCGATCATGGAGGCGCAGCATGAGAAAGTGGGCGTTGTTTACAGCGACGCATACCAGATGGATGAGAATGGGAAGTTGTTGACCGAGATGGTTATCGAACAACAGAGACGGTTCGAAAAGATGCCCGAAGGCGACATCCACGAGATCTTATGGGAGGGCAACTTTTTGCCCGCGATTTTGGTGCGGAAATCCTGTTACGACAAGGTTGGTCCTTACGACGAAACCCTCTTCTTCGATGACTGGGACATGTGGCTGCGCATCTCCAAGCATTATCATTTCATCTTTTCGCCCGCCGCGTCGACGAAATACAGGATCGTTGCGACTTCAATGATGCGGGCGCGGGCGGAAGAGGTGCGGAAATGCGTGGGTCAGTTGTTTCTCAAGCATGCCCAGGCGGGGTCGCTATCGGCGCGATTCCGGCGTGAGCCGTCCCTGGCTTTGGTGCGGATTTTGGCGGCGAAGTATCGGCAAAGTCCTTCCGAGGGGCGCAAGGTTGTATGGAGGGCTTTCCGGTATTTGCCGACGAAATCCTTGCGCTTGATGTGCCTCTGTTGTGTTCTGGGGATTCCCTATCATTTCTACGTGAGAATAGACGCACTTTTGCGGCGCATCACGGGTGCTCTTGGTTGGCTGCCGCTGGATGAATGAATAAAGGAATGTATGAACCCAAAGTCAGGCTCCCCACATCCCGCCGCATCGCCGGCTTCCCAGCGGGCGTTCTGCACGGTTGTGGCGGCGAACTACATCGCCTGCGCGCGCGTGCTCGGCGAGTCCATCTGGCAGGCGCATCCCGACATCCCTTTCTACGTCTTGTTCATTGATGATGCCCGGCCGGTTCTGAGAGCCGGCGGCGAGCCGTTCGTGCCGCTGACGCTGGAGGAGGTGGGTTTCACGGACTTGGAGCGGCTTTGCTTCAAGTATGACGTAGTGGAACTGGCCACGGCCGTGAAACCGCAGTTCCTGAGGTTTCTGTTGGAGCAGAGGCAGCATGCCAAGCTGGTGTTTTTCGATCCGGATATCCTGGTGCTGCATCCGCTCGATGCGATCTTCGAGAGCCTCGACCGACACGACATCCTCATGGTTCCGCACATAGACACGGACTATCCCGACGACGGGCAGATGCCCGACGCTGCGGCCGGGCGATGTGTTGCGGCTCTACGCCGACACTGCCAGGGCTTGGAAGCTGTTGGGGTTCAAGACGACCGTGAGTTTCGAAGAGGGGTTGGCGCGATTGCGCGACTGGTATCGAAGCCTTGGCACGCCGCCCGAGAAACTCTTGGAGCAAGAGATCGTGCACAACTGGAGACCGACCCAAGAAACAGACAGGCACGAATAGGAAGCGCGGGATGCCGCCATGAATCCTCTCTATCCTGTTCATCGCCGTTGAAAAACATGATACCGATCACCAAGCCTTTCATGGGCCGCGAAGAGACGGAGGCGGTCAACGCCGTCATCGCCAGCGGCTGGCTGACGCAGGGGCCGCGCGTGGCCGAGTTCGAGAAGGTCGTCGCGGCCTACAGCGGCGCGCAGCATGCCGTCGCGTGCAGCAGTTGCACCACCGCGCTGCACATGGCGGTGCTCTGCCTCGACATCGGCCCCGGCGACGAGGTCATCGTGCCGTCGCTGAGCTTCCTGGCCACGGCCAATGCGGTGCGTTACACCGGCGCGCGGCCCGTGTTCGCCGAGGTGGACCTGCGCACGTTCAACCTCGACCCGGCCGACGTGGAGCGACGCATCACGCCCCGCACCAAGGCGATCATGGTCGTCCACCAGATGGGCCTGCCGGCGGACATTGACGCCTTCCTCGACATCGGCCGACGGCGGGGTGTGAAGATCTTCGATGACGCCGCCTGCGCGCTCGGGAGCCGCTACAAAGGCCGCCCCATCGGCGCGCACACCGAGATGGCTTGCTTCTCGTTCCATCCGCGCAAGGTCATCTGCACCGGCGACGGCGGCATGGTGACGACGAACAACGCCGCCTACGCCGAAAAGATGCGCCTGCTGCGCCAGCACGGCATGAGCGTCACCGACGCGGCTCGCCACGGGGCGGCGACGGTCATCATCGAGCGCGCAGGCCACCGGCTATTGCAACACCTGAACCGCCGGCCAATCGCGCAATCCCAACCATTTCATGGTC
>DYDL01000123.1 GCA_020717925.1 Desulfocapsa sp. | reverse complement strand
CATCCAAGGTGGTGGCCCCCATGGCCTCAATATCCTCCTTGGTGATAACCGAGGCCACCGAAGGCGCCAGATGCACCGGCTTGAGGCTGCCGGTGGCTGTTACCAGCAAACGGTCAGCCCGGTAAACATCCTCTTCCTGGAGATCCGCCCCGAACATTTCATCAAAAGCCTTGATGTTTTCTCCCTCTGTGCCAGCGGCCCGCAACGTGACAGGAAGCATAATAAGCAGGGCCAACATGCAGAACGCATAATAGTGGCTCATGTTTTTTCCCTCACTGGTTATTTTTCTTGTCATGTGAATGCGGTTTTTTTTAACCATTGACTTCCTGAAGTGAATTGTCATGCCCGATAGCATGTTACAATATAAAGATAAAGGTCCGCTATCGTTATTCATTATTTCGAGAAATTGAATGGGTTAAGGTGGAGGGATGGGTCTTTTTAACCCCCAAATGAAATAAGCACCTTTGGCAGGAGGTAACCTCGCAAGCGAGTGTCATGTGGGTACGATTCAGACAATATTACCTGCCATGTGTAGTTTCATTTGCTTTACTTAATTGAGACCCGGTACAGTGTAACTGTATGGAACAGCTTGAAACCATAACAAAAATGAAGAGCCGCAGGCTGTCGATCAGGATTTATCTTATTCTGATAAATGTGATCCTCCTGTGTCTGCTTTTTCCATCGGCCAGCTTTCATTTTATGCTGGAGTCGGCCCAGTTTCGTGACTTGCAACTGCAACGCACCATCAGTCAAATGCATGATTCTCTTGAGAGCCGGGCCGTCACCCTGGCCCGCAATCTTAGCCTGAGTGCTGGCGAGGCCGTGGCAGGCTTTGACTTTAGCCTGCTGTCAAACATGGCCAGCCAGATGGTGGAAAACGACCCGGAGATTCTCTATTTTCACATCGTTGATCGGAACCAGAATATTGTGGTACACAAGGAGAGTCAACAACTTGAGAAATGGCCAAAAGAGGAGGCAAGGATCTCAGACGAGCCGGCTGACGGAGAATTTCCTGATTATCTGCCCAAGGAACAGCCTGTTCCATACCGCATTCAGAAGAATGCGAAAGTATTGGAAGTGATGGTTCCGGTATATAGCGGAGGCCAGCTTTGGGGAAGTATGCGCTGCGGCCATTCCCTGGACAAACTTGACCAGGAGATCGGCCTGGTCCGGCAGGAATGGGCGGCCATGATGCGACAGTTTAAATTCTATCTGTTTTCCACCATGGCTCTGTTTTTTATGCTGGGAACCGGAGTGGCTCTTTTTGCCGGCCGCTTTCTTGTCAACTCAATTGATGCCCTGAATGCCGGTGTCAAACAGGTGGCGGGAGGTGATCTGGAACACGAAATCCAGGTTAACAGTATGGCCTGTGATGAGTTCTTTTCCCTTTCCCAGGCATTTAACAGCATGACCCGTAAATTGCGGGAATCCTATCATCAACTGCAGGACTACAGTCGCTCTCTGGAGGACAAGGTGGCCACGCGCACCAGGGATCTTGAACAGGCTCAGGCTTCCCTGGTGCAACAAGCCCATGAGGCGGGCATGGCGGAAATGGCGGTAGGTGTGCTGCATAATATCGGTAATGCCATCACCCCCGCCAATATCAGCCTTTCCCTGCTGCTCAAAAAACTTGAGGAAAGCCCATTGCGCACCGGTCTAGTTGCCGCGTTGGCGCCCCTTGACCAGGCGATTAAACGCGACAGAGAGTTGTCAGCGGATGATAAGAGACGTTTTAGTGGCATTATTTCCCTCCTGCCTGAGAGTATTTGTCAAGAGTATGACAAGTCCATTGATGAAATCAAAAAAGTGAAGGATAAGCATGAGCATGTGACAAGTATTATTGCCTTGCAGATGCGCTATGCGCGGCTGGTTGGTAACTTTGCTGATATCAGTTTTAATCAGATGGTGACCGACGCCCTGCGGATGTTGGAAGACTCCATGATGAAGCGGCATGTAGAGGTGACGACCGACCTGGGTCAGTTGCCTCTGATACGGGCCGAGGAACCTAAACTTCTGCAAATCTTGATCAATATAATCAAAAATGCCTTCGAGGCCATGGACGAGACCGCGCCGGAAAGCAGGCGGCTTGCCATTTCCACCACTTTCCAGCCAGGTGAACATGGCCAGGTGGTCTGCCGGATCAAGGACAGCGGTTGCGGGTTCAAGCCCGAGGAGAGGGAAAAACTTTTCACCTTCGGCTATTCTACCAAGGCCAAGGGGTCAGGCTTTGGTTTGCATTCCTGCGCCAACTATATTATTGCCAATCAAGGCACCATTGAGGCAAACAGCGCCGGGCCGGGACAGGGTTCCGAATTCGTCATCCGGCTGCCGCTTGCCCCGGGATTGAAAGGGAAGGATAATGCAGGTGGATAACGACAGAATACTTGTTATTGATGATGATCGGCAGATTTGGAAGGCCTATCAGGAGGTGCTGGCCCCGGAACCGCTTGCCGCCGCCTCTCCCCTGGCTCGGATCAAGGCGCTGATTGAAGACAAAACAGAGCAATCTGTCAGCGAGGAAAAACGTTTTACTCTCTCCTTCGCCAGTCAAGGGCAGGAAGGATACGGCTTGGTTCTGGAGGCCAACAAGAGACAAACCCCCTTTGCGGTTATTTTCCTTGATATTCGCATGCCCCCCGGCTGGGACGGGGTTGAGACCGCCGCCAATATTCGCCGGATTGATCCTCTGGTTGAGATCGTTATTGTCACGGCCTTCTCGGATCGTTCACGGGCGGAGATCGCCCGCGTCATAGGAGCACCGTCTAAATTTCTTTTTATTCGCAAACCTTTTGACGCCGATGAACTCCGGCAGCTTGCCTTGTCTCTTACGGAAAAGTGGAATATCGGCTGCCGTGAGGCCACACAGCGCAATGCCCTTAGCCATTCCGAGGCAAGGTTCCGTTCGTTGGTGGAGACCACCACCGATTGGGTATGGGAGGTGGATCGGCGAGGAATATTGGTTTACTGCTCCCCGGTTGCCGAGCGGCTTTTTGGCTTCACTCCCGAGGAATTGTTGGGGAAAAATATGTTTACCGTTCTCCAGGCTGATGAAAAAGACGGCTTGGATTATGAGCAGATTTTCACCGTCAGCACCAAGGCGGAAGCCTGTTTTCAGGCGATTGAACATCGGTGCTGCCACAAGGATGGCGGGATTGTTGTCATTGAATCCAGCGGCAGACCGGTTTTTGGCGAGGATGGCCAGATTATTGGTTTTAGGGGCATCGACCGGGATATTACGGCCCGCATTCAAGGCGAGAAGGAGAAAGAGGCTCTTGAGGCACAGATTCTCCATACCCAGAAGCTTGAAGCTCTAGGAACCCTGGCTGGCGGCGTGGCTCATGACATGAACAACATTCTTACACCAATTATGGGCTATTGCGAGTTAGCCAGCTTAAGTGTTGGGCCTGATCATCCTCTGCAAGCCTCTCTTGAGGTGATCGACAAAAGCGCTCGGCGCGCCGCTAATCTCATCCGTCAGATCCTGGCCTTCAGCCGCAAACAGGTAATGGAAATACGGGTGCTTGATCTGAACACGTTAATCAACGATTTTGCCAAGATGCTGATGCGGCTCATCCGGGAGGACGTGGATCTGCGGTTTGAGTTGAGCGATGCTGCCTGTGCCATTGAAGCTGACGCCGGCCAGGTGGAGCAGGTGTTATTGAATTTGGTTGTAAATGCCAGGGATGCGGTGGGCGAAAATGGCAAGATCATTATCAGGACCGGGCAGACGGAACTCAACTCTCCCTTAATTGATGTTGACCTTATTCCTTTTAGTGGATCCTATGTTGTGCTGTCTGTTGTCGATAATGGACAGGGTATTGACATGGCAACACTTAAGATGATTTTTGATCCTTTTTTCACCACCAAGGAGAAGGGAAAAGGCACAGGGATGGGACTGGCGACCGTCCATGGCATAGTCCGACAGCATAACGGCCATATCAGGGTTGAAACCAAGCTGGGCCAGGGAAGCACTTTCCACATCTATATCCCCAAGTCAACGCTGGATCAACATGATGCCGAACCCCAGAAAACGGTTGATAAAAGCGCCGGGGGGCAGGAAACGATTCTGTTGGTGGAAGACGATCCATCGGTGCGGGCAATGATCCATGCGTCCTTGGCAAAGCTGGGATACTCGGTGGTGGTGGCGGCCAATGGCAATGATGGTCTGGCTCTGTTCAAGGGCAAGACAACCACTATCGATCTGGTGCTTACTGACATTGTCATGCCGGGAATGGGTGGGCCGGCCATGGCGGCGCTCATCAAGGGAATTCAACCGGAATTGCCCATCATATTCATGACCGGATACGCCCCGGATCAGGAATTTTACGCTCAGCCCCATCAGCCTGGAGTGACTATTTTACAGAAACCTTTTCCGCCAAGAGAGTTGGCACGTCAGCTTCGCCTGGTTCTCGATAAGCGGGAATGACGATAAATGAATTTTTCAAGGTTCCCTTGTTCTTTCTCACCGCGGGGTTGGCCTGTCCGTTCCTAGGTTCTAGGCATAGCGTTGCATGATCCGCCGCATCCCCTCCCTTGAAACTTCCTGTCGGGCGAGCGGGCCATTTTTGAGGACCGCGAACTGTTCCTCGAAAAGCGGCTTGTCCTTTTGATATATGACGCCGAGCGGGATGTGTTCCTCGGGTTCCAGGGCAGTACGAATTGCCAGGGCATGGTCGGTTGGATTATAAGCATCGGCAAGCTCATAACAATGTTCCTTGTACCATTGGAAAGTGTTGACCTTGTTGAACGACACGCATGGTTGCAGGATATCGATTAGGGCCGTGCCTCGATGCTTGATGGCCTTGGTGATGAGTCCGGCGAGATGTTCCGGCAAGCCCGCATAGCCGCGGGCCACAAAAGATGCGCCCATGGTTACCGCCACCGCCACCGGGTTGAAGGGTGCGGCGAACACGCCTTGGGGCTGGGTTTTAGTCACAAAACCCAGTTCCGATGTCGGGCTGGCCTGCCCCTTGGTAAGACCGTAAACACGGTTGTCGTGGACAAGAATGGTAAGGTTGAGATTGCGGCGCAGAGCGGCCAGGAAATGATTGCCGCCCTCACCGTACATGCAGCCATCGCCGCTTTCGGCGATCACTGTGAGTTCCGGATTGGCGAGCTTGGCCCCAATCGCCACTGGCAGTCCGCGGCCATGCAGGCCGTTAAAGACATTGGCCTTTAGATAATGCGGGGTTTTGGCTGCCTGGCCGATGCCGGAAACCAGCAACACCTGGTGCGGCGCCAGCTCGCAGGCAACCAAGGCGTGTTTCAGGGCGTTAAGAATCCCGAAATTACCGCAGCCCGGGCACCAGGCGGTCTCATATTTGCCGTATTGTTCGATGGTTACCATGCGATTCCCTCCACATTGACGAAGGGTTGCAAACGGTCCAGAATGTAGTGGGCGGTAAAGGGCAGCCCGTCATAGCGTGCTATCCGGCTGGGGATGACAAATCCTGCCTCCCGTTTGATGAGCCTGGCGAACTGGCCAGTGGCGTTGCCCTCCACGCATATCACCTCCCCGGCGGCCTGCAGAATGTCGAGGAACTGGGCCGGCACCAGTGGCCACACCTGGGAAAAATGCAGGCTGGCGACGCTTCGTCCAACTCCTCGCAGCATTGCGACACTCTCTCGTACCGGCCCCTCGGTGGAGCCCCAGCAGACGAAGAGAAGCTCCGCGCCCTTTTCCCCGTCAAGGGAGGGCGCAATGGCCTCCTGCTTGAGAAGCTCGAGCTTGCGCAGCCGCTTTTCCACCATGGCGATGCGCATGCCGTGGTCTTCGCTGATGTGGCCCTCCTCGTCATGCTCGTCGCTATCCGCCACCACCAGATGTTCCGACAGGCCGGGCAGCAGGCGGGGCGAAAGGCCGCTTTCGGTGAGCAGATAGCGTTGGTAGGGGAGGGACACCGTGTTTGCCTCGGCCCCGGCCATGACCGGGGCAATGGACGCCGTATCAAAGGGCTCGACCGGTCGGGCCGAATCGGCCAGAAATTGGTCAGTCAGGAGAAAGAGCGGCGACTGCGACCGCTCGGCCAAGAGCAAGGCCTTCTGGGTCAGATGAAAACAGGCTTCGATATTGCCTGGCGCAAAAATTGCCCGGGGAAATTCACCATGACCGGCATGGAGGACGAATTCCAGATCCGCCTGCTCGGTGCGGGTAGGCATGCCGGTCGCCGGGCCGGGCCGCTGGGCCACCACGATCAGCACCGGCGTTTCGGTCATGGCTGCCAGGCTCACCCCCTCGGCCATCAGGGCAAAGCCGCCGCCCGAAGTTGCCACCATGCTGGGCGCTCCGGCAAAGGCCGCGCCGATCGCCATGTTGATGGCGCTAATCTCGTCCTCTGCCTGCTCAATCACGCAGCCCATGGTCTCGGCGTGAGCAATCAGTTCAAGCACAATGGAGGTGGACGGCGTCATGGGATAAAAGGCGCAGAACTTGAGGCCGCCAGCCAGACCACCCAGGGCAATGGCCTCGTTGCCGTTCAGCAGCAAGCGATTCGCCGTGGGAGCGCCGCCGTTCAGCATGAAGTTATGCTCCGGCACATGGGCCGTGGCCCAACCCCAGCTTTTCTCCATAATTTCCTTGTTCTCAGCCAGGGCTTCCGGATGTTTTTTACCCAGCATAACCTCTACGGCCTGATGTAACGTGTCCGAGGGAAGATCCAGGATCTTGCCGAGCAGGGCGAGGGCGGCGGTGTTCCAAAGCCGCTCCGGCCCAAGCTCGGCAAACGGCACCGCAATGGTCCCCGGCAGGTCCGGGGCAAAGGCGGAATCGGCAATAAGCAACGCCTGGCCGGTCAGTTGGCCGCGATGTAACTCCACGGTTTCGGCATTGAGCGCCACCAGGATATCAATGGAGTCGCGGGGCGCGAAAAAAGGCCCACCGCCCAGACGGATGGCAAAGGTGTTGTGGCCGCCGCGAATCCGGGAATGGTAACTCTGGCTGACAAAAACCTCATAACCGGCCCGGACCAGTGTCTTGGCGAGCAACTGACCTATGGTCACCAGCCCCTGGCCGGCCTCGCCGCCTATAAGAAGATGAATGTCTGGAGACATGATCAGTGGCGCCCGGGGCTATTTTTTGACCGTCTTGTAGCGAGCATATAGATCGTGGATGCCATGGCGCAGGTCGCTGATCTCCTTGGAATCTTCCTTGGAGAGCCAGCGTGGTTCGCTGATCGAGTAGATGATTTTGGCCAATTCATCAAGCACACTCTCGGTGGCGCGGCACCACTCGTCGGTGCAGATATGCGCCATCTTTCCGCTCTCATCGATATCCTGAGCCACGAGATCGAGGGATCTTTCGAGATTACACATGAACTCCCGATGCGCACGCAGCATGATTTCTTCCATTTCAACCTGACGTTTCATGATACTCCTCCTTCATTGATTGTTTAAGGTGCAGTGTGGCAACTTTTTTCCTGTGCGATAATCGTCACATCTCCGTCCTTACCAGGGCAGCTCTGTTCACAGATCCAGGAGACGACCGTTGATCTCAATGCCCACCACGGCTCCCTGGCCGGCGGCGATAATGGCCTGGGCCTTGCCTCTCCTCAGAGCGCCTACGGCGAACAGGTTCGGGATAGACGTTTCGCCGGCAGGCTCGCTGGTTACCAAGGCGCCGCTGCCATCCCGGTTCAGGGCGAGACTGGCAAGATAGGAATCGTTCAAGGTATAGGAATAACTCAGCATGACCACCTCACAGGGAATCTCCTGCCCGCCTATAAGTTTCACGCCGGCCAGCCCCGGATCGCCAAGAAATTCACCAGGCGTACCGACCACCAAGGTAATGCCATCCTCGGCCAGCAGGGCGGCGTGGTCATCCGGCACGAGACCAGCCGGCAGGATGAGTGTGATATCCGGGGTGAACATCTGTTTCATGGCAAAGGCCAGACGCATGGCCGCGAGGGAATCGCCGAGGATGACGAGTTTCTTGGCGGTGGTGCGGTAGCCGTCGCAGTCAACACAGGTAAAGACCGACCGAGCGAAGAATCTGTTCATCCCCTCAATTGCCGGAGGGTTTTCTTTCACCCCGGAGGAAACGACAACATAGGGCGCCTGATATCGGTCGTTGTTCGTGCTGACCATGAAACCATGCCCGACCCGCACCGAGGCGACCTGCTCACGTTTGAATGCAGCGCCAAAGGATTTGATCTGTCTGATACCGGTATCAACAAACGCCTTACCTGAAGAGGGTTCCAGGCCGAGATAATTTTCCATGTGCAGAGCGTGGCGGGTTCGACCGCCGCCTTGATCGATAAGGATCACCTTGCGGTTATAGCGTGCGAGGTGGATGGCGGCCTGCAAACCACCTGGCCCTGCGCCAATGATGATGCAATCGTATTGGTTTTTCATGTGACTTGCTTAATAGTTCACCCTGTCGGCAGGAAATCTTTTGCCGGCCGCCATGGGTTAAAGCAGCCGATAGGGATAGGCGCGCTTGGTCCATTCGCTGTCTGGAAAAGCAGCGCGCAGCTTTTCATAGGCAGCCTTCAGGGGCTTGGGGTCGTGCGACTGCTTGTAGCGGCAGACGCCATCCAGAAAGATGGTCTCAGGGGCACTATCGCTCTGGCCATATCCTTCCACCAGTTGTCCAAAACGGCCTAACGCCGCATCAAACTGGTCATTATCAAAATGAAACTTGCCAAGCCCCAGCAGGAGCGAGGGGATCAACTCCTCTGGTCCAAGAAACCCCACGCTCCGGTGATGTTCCTGGGACTCCGGACTTAAGGTTATCAAGGTGGGTGTCCACTTGACGTTGAACTTCTCCGAGTAAGGCTTGCTGTCAAAGGCCAGACGCAGCGGAATGAAATTTTCCGAGATAAAGCTCACGACCTTGCTTTCGGGATACGTAACTGTATCCATCTGTTGACAGCCAATTCAATTTGGGTTGAAAAAATCAAGCAGGATCGGTTTGCCCACCTTTTGTCCCAGGCACAGGGCATCGTCCATTTCCGTGCGCCATTGCAGTTTTGCAGCCATGGTTGTTACTCCTTTCGCGGTTAACTTGTATTCATCCGGAAACACAGTTTCCGGATGAATACTACTTAAGCAAACTATCTACTTCTTCCTTGCCATGCTCAAGTTCATGCTGCTGTTCCTTGTCGTGCCGCAGCAGCAATGACTGAAACTCTCCTACATGGGTCTTCTCCTCCCTGGCAACATCAAGAAAAATTATTTTAAGTTCCTTGCTTGTTGTAAGGTTGGCCATCTGCTCATACAGGTTAATCGCGTCCAGCTCGGCCATGATGGCTGCCCGCAGGAGCTCCTTATTCACGTCGTCCTTTGAGATTTTTTCCAGACTAAATGGAATTATCGCCAGCATCTTTTTCCTCCAGGAA
>DYDL01000382.1 GCA_020717925.1 Desulfocapsa sp. | reverse complement strand
TTCATGCGTGGGCGGATTGCGTTGTTTTGCTTTGTATTTAATCCTAACCGAGGCTTTATGAAGAGAGCAATCTCAACGTTTTACCGTGGTTGATGTTTTCGCCACCGGACCCGTGTGGCCCGGGGTAAGACGTCGCAGCCTTGTATTGATTCGACCGCAACACAAACACTGTCCACCCACCTCGGGGACGGTGTTTTTTTTGTCAATGATACCGGTAAGAACAAACCTTTAAAGTATGCAAAATGTTTGGCGGATATATTCCATCATTTATCAACTTAACTAAAGAAAGGAGGAAAGCAGTATGCGAAAAACCAAGATGTTTTTGCTCAGTCCCTTGATCCTGGGACTGACGCTGACGCCCATTTGGGCAGCCAAGACGGTTGCCGCCAAGGAGCAGGCCAAGGGGGCCGGCGTCACGTTAACGCAGCCACCAACGGTGGAAAAGGCCAAGACCATGGCGGAACTGGCGGCCCGTTATGATTCCACCTCTTGTAAAGATTGCCATGAGGAGATTTACAATCAGTGGGAGCAATCACTGCATGCCAAATCGATTTACGGCACCCCGAGAACCGCGCCCACCATCGTGACCGCCGTGGACAAAGGGTTGAAGGGTTTCAAGTACTCTGGCGTGAAAGATGACAAGGACATTCAGGTCAAGCACCTGATGATCTGCGCCAAATGCCATCTGCCGCAACTCGAGCATGCCACGGACGATGTGGCACGCGAGGTTGTTTCCACCATCCGGGCGTGGATGGCCGAGGAAAATCCCGCCAAAAAGGACGAACTTACCAAGAAGATTTCCAGCGTCAATATCGGCTGCCTCGTCTGCCATAACGAGAAGGCCATCATCCATAAGTGGGCCGACGGTTTCCCGCAGCCGGACACGGTTTATGGGAGCAAGGGTGGGGCGCATGAGCATCCTTCCTTTGCCAAGATGGACAAGGCCCCGGCCCTTGGCGAGTCGATTTTTTGCGGCCAATGCCACGGTCAGGGACCAAACTTTGACATGGAAGAACCGTCCCAGTGCGCCACCCTCTACGGCAGCTACCTTTTCGCGTACATACCGGAAGGTGGCACCGAGTCCTGCCAGGAATGCCACATGAAAAAGTCCAAACTCGGACACAACATGCAGGCATACCGCAGCGAAGAGATGCGGAAAATGGCGGTTGATGTGAAGGTCGACAGCAAGTCCATGTACTGGCGCAAGAACAAGGCCGATGGTGTTATCCCGGTCGCCTATGTCAATGTGGAGATGCTTAACAAGGCCGGCCACACCATACCCGATGGCTGACCTACTCCAAATCGACTGATACTGGATGTATCAGCTAAGACCAAAGACGGCAAGGAAGTGTACAAGAAGCAGAATATCTACATGCCTTATCCCGGCAGAATGGGCCGAGGCGACGAGATGGGCCGTGGGCCCTATGAGAAGAGCGGCCTGCTGAAGGAAACCAGTCTGCCGCCCATGAAGACCGTGAAAGAGTCCTTTGAGATCCCTTACCCGTACAAAGACGTGGAAAAGGATGGCAAGAAATCCAGGGAGATGGTGGCCGACGAGCTGGATGTGGCCATCAAGCTGTGGTATGTCCCGTTCGGTGAGTTTGACGGTAACGAGGTGATCTTCTTCCAGGAAGACCGCAAGCTTGAACTTAAGGGCGAGTGGGTCTGGCGGAATTAAATTTTAA
>DYDL01000122.1 GCA_020717925.1 Desulfocapsa sp. | reverse complement strand
GCGGCGCCCTGGATTTTGGCGCGCAGGGTGTGACTGGCGATGTCCGCCGCAATTTTGGCGTCTTTTGCGGTAACCCCGGCGGTGATCAGCCCCAGCCCCGGCACCAGGACGACCCGGGGCATGGGGTCGAGGCGGATGGGCGCAACCCCTTGGGCCGCGGCCTGGGTTGTAACGTAAGCCTGGTAGCGTTCCTGGAAAACCGCGAGCTGGTGGCCGATGAGGGATTGGATGTCCTCGTTGGTCGTTGAGCCCAGCGTGTCGAGAAAGAGCGGGTAATTTTTGGTGCGGATGACGTGGTCCGGGGTCAGCACGCCGGTGGTGAAGAGGGGCTCGGCGTCCTCCCGTTCCAGGGCGGCCATGATCTCCTCGTCCTGCCGCAGGTGCAACATAAACGGCGGCCGCTGGCCGGCCGCGTCCCGGTTCAGGGCGCCGCGCAGCAAGGGAAGGAGCACGGCCGGATCTGGCGCCGCAGTCGGGCGGCGGACCCCGCGCGGACTTTTCCGCATGGCCTCGGCAATGAAGTTCTCGGCCCGGGTCACGTAGTCGATCATCTTGCCATAGGCACTTTGGGCGTCATCGGCAAAAGTAAAGATGCCGTGGTGCATGAGGATGATGCACTCCATGGTGGGCCGACTCTCGTAGAGACGAGCCACCTCCTTGGCCAGGGGGAATCCCGGCATGATGAAGGGTAGGACACCGATGTCCGGCCCCAGGGCCTCGCGCAGCATGGCCTCGCCCTGCGCCAGGTTGGTAAGGGTGACGATGGCGTCGGCATGGGTGTGGTCAATAAAGGCGTGCGGCAGGAAGGCATGCACCAGGGTCTCGATCGAAGGATCAGGCGCACCGCTGTTTTGCAGATGGGTGCGAAACTGGTTGACCATCTCCTCGTCGGCAAGCACCTCCAGGCGTCGCAGTTTACGCAGATAGCCCAGATCCAGGGCCGGGAAGCCGGCCGGCTCGATAGTGGCCAGATCCCAGCCGCTGCCCTTGATGAACAGCACCTCCAATTCCTCATCAAGCAGGGTGGTGATGCGCGCCTTGGCCGAGGTGTTACCGCCGCCGTGCAGCACGAGGCTGGGCTCCGCGCCGATGAGCCGAGAGGTGTAGACCCGCAGGGCGAGGGCGGCCGGCTGGTCGGGATGGGCCGCGATAAAGGCGTTGGCCTCGTTTTGATCGTAACGGTTCCGCATGGCGATTCCTGGTTTGGATTTTCCAACTTGCACCTTTCAGCTTGTAACTTTCCTGCTTACCGCGTGACCGGCCGCCCGTCAAGACAGGAACTCGGGCAATAGGTCGCCCGACCTGGCTGGGTGGCCTCTGAATTTATTGGTGGTTTTTTTTCTGACACTCCCATGTTAGTATGCGACAGTGTAGATGAACGGTATTTGCCCCGCGTAACCGCAGCATGCCTTTTTCTTGTACAACGGATCGGATGCCATGACCGCCTCTCCCCAACGCGAAGATGCCGCCCGGCTGGTGAAGGACGCCGCCGATATCGTCACGGTCATCGGTGAGCACGTCCAACTCAAACGCAGCGGCGCCAACCTCAAGGGGGTCTGCCCCTTTCACGCGGAAAAAACGCCGTCGTTCATGGTGCAGCCCGAGCGCCAGACCTTCCACTGTTTTGGCTGTGGCGAGGGCGGCGATGTCTTCTCCTTTGTCATGAAGTATCACAATCTCACCTTTCCCGAGGCCCTGCAGGAACTGGCCCAGCGCTTCAATGTAACCCTGCCCGAGCGGTCAGGGGGATCCCAGGATCAGGAGCAGGCCAAGAAACGTCAGGCCCTGCTGGACGCCAACGAACAGGCGGCGAGCATCTATCACCGGCTGCTGCTCGATGCCCCGGAGGCTGCCGCTGCCCGCGGCTATCTCTCGAAACGCGGAATGCCGGCCGAGCTGGTGACGCGTTTCCGGCTGGGCTATGCGCCGGACCGCTGGGATTTTCTGGTCAAGGCCCTGCCCTCGGTTGGTCTCGACCCCGAGACCGCCCTGGCGGCCGGGCTCATCGTCAAAAAGGAGCATGGCGGCTTTTACGACCGCTTCCGCGACCGCGTCCTCTTTCCCATCGTCAACCTGAGCGGCCAGACCGTTGGCTTCGGCGGCCGCATCCTGGGCGACGGCCAGCCCAAATACCTCAATTCGCCGGAATCGCCGGTCTTTGAAAAGGGCCGCATCCTCTTTGGCCTCTACCAGAACCGCGAGGCGGTCCGCCAGGCGCGGCGCTGCCTGCTGGTGGAGGGCAACTTTGACCTGCTGGCCCTGCTGGCGCACGGCTTCTCGAACGCGGCGGCGCCGCTTGGCACCGCTCTCACCCCGGCCCACATCCGCACCTTGAAAGGTTACTGCGACGAGGCGGTGCTGCTCTTTGACGGCGATGCGGCCGGTGAGAAGGCCGCGGCCAGGGCCGTACCCCTCTTCCTGAGTGAGCAGGTGACCGCCCGGGTGGTGCTGTTGCCGGGCAACCACGACCCGGACACCTTTCTCAACGACTACGGCGCCGAGGCTCTTACCAAACTGCTGGCCGAGGCCCAATCCCTTCCTGAATTTTTTTTCGCCACTCTGGTGCGCCGCCACGGCCTTGCCGTGGAGGGCAAGAGCCGCATCGTCTCCGAGCTGGCGCCGGTCATTGGTGCCATCGGCGACGACCAGATGCAGCGCACTGTCTTTGTCGCCCACTTCAGCGAGAAACTGGGGATCACGCCTACGCAGATGCTGGGCGGCTTTAGCCGGGCAGCCTTTGTTCCCAAGGGTGCCCCCCCACGCGACGCCCGGCCGGCCGACCAGCCCGCGGCGATGTCGTTCCAGGAGCGGCAGTTGCTGGAGTTTCTCATCGCCTCCCCCGAGTATGTGGCGCGGTTTCTGGCGGCGGGGCTGGCCGAGGTGCTCTCCTCCAGCGGAGCCACGGCTATCCTGACCAGGTTGCAGGCCATGGTGGGTGAGGGACATATTGCCGGACCCGAGCAGTTGCTGGACAGCCTGGAGGGATCGGCGCGGACCTTTGCCTCGCAGGTGCTGATGAATGCCCCTGCCTGTTCGGTCGAGCAGCGGGAGGCCATTGCCAATGACAAGCTCGCCTGGCTGGCCAGGGAGGCCGGCAGGGTGCAGCGAGAACGTTTGACCCGGCTGATCACCGAGGCCCAGCAGGCCAACGATGAGGCCTTGTGCATGGAATTGGCGGCCAGATTGCGTGACCTGGATCAGGCGCGGGGCGTTGGTGTTTAGCGTATTAGACTGTAGCGTGTTAGGCTGTAGACTGTTAGGTGAAAAGGAACAAATTTTACTGATAGCCTAAACCACTACAGCCTAAACCCCTGAGTTTTTATAAGGAGAATAGCCTTGGCTGGCAAGAGAAAGGGCAACAAGCAGAACTCCTTCCACGACGCCGATGAGTTACAGCCACTGGCGGGTGAGCTCGAAGCGGAAGAGCCGGGCAGCGAAGACTTTGAGCCGGAAGACGAGCCGGACGACCTGACCCGGATTTTCGACGAACTGGATGATACCGCGGCTGATCCGGAATTGCCCCTTGAGGACGAGGAGTTGCCGGTCATGGTTGATGCCCAGTTTGAACGGGAGCGGCCGGTCGTCGTTGATCCGGTGAAGGCCTACCTGAAGGAGATGGGCGCCGTGCCTCTCCTCACCTCGGCCCAGGAGGTGGAGGTCGCCAAGCAGATCGAGGACGGGGAAAGGCATATCCAGAACGCCGTGCTCGCCGTGCCGCTGGCCCTGGCCACTCTGCAGGAAGCGGCCGCGAAACTGCGGGGCGGCCAACATACCATCGTCGAAGTGCTCAAAGGCATTGGCGATCAGGAGAGCGCTGTCCTTGCCGAGCGGCAAGAGCGTTTTCTCTGGCTGGTGGCCGAGGCTGAGCGCATTGAGAAAGAGCGGGCCGCCTTCCGTTATGATCTCTACCAGCCTGATCTGCAGTCCGCCGAGGCGGTGACGACCATGATCCGCATCGAACGCAACGATCATGCCTTTGTCCGTCTCTTTCAGGAGGAGCGCCTGCAACCCCGTTTCATCCGGGATATCCTGGCCCGGCTCAGAAAGGTGGCGCAGAAACTGGAGGCGCCCCGGCCAACGTCCAAAAAAACCTCTGTGGTGGCAGAGGATGTCCACGGCCTGGATCTGGAACAATTGCAACAGATCTTTGCCCGGGTGCAGGTGGGCGAGGCGATCTGCGTCGAGGCCAGGAATCAGTTGATTCGGGCCAACCTCAGGCTGGTGGTGAGCGTGGCCAAGAAGTATGCCAATCGTGGCCTGCAATTGCTCGACCTCATCCAGGAGGGCAACATCGGCCTGATGAAAGCGGTGGAAAAGTTCGAATACCGGCGCGGCAACAAGTTCAGCACCTATGCCACCTGGTGGATCAGGCAGTCCATCAATCGGGCCATCGCCGATCAGGGCCGCACCATCCGCATTCCGGTCCATGTCATCGAGAGCATCAACCGGCTGCTCCGGGGCGCCAAGGAATTTATCCAGGACGTCGGCCGGGAGCCGACCCCGCAAGAGTTGGCCGAGCGCCTGGACATGGATTTGGAAAAGGTCAGGATGATCATCAAGATTTCCAAGGAACCCATTTCCATTGACACGCCGGTGGGCAGCGACGAGGATAGTTTCCTGGGCGACTTTATCGAGGATCACGACACCCTGCCCCCGGACGAGATGACCATTCAGGAAGACATGCGCGCCAACCTGCGCAAGGTGCTCGCCACCCTGAGTCCCAGGGAGGCCAGGGTGCTCCAGATGCGTTTCGGCCTGGACAGCCAGACGGATTCCACCCTGGAGGAAGTGGGCGAGAATTTCTCCGTCACCCGCGAGCGCATCCGACAGATTGAGGCCAAGGCCTTGAAAAAGCTCAAACACCCAAACCGGCTGAAGCAGTTGGAAAGTTTTCTGCGCGACTAAGTTATACGCTTTTTTGCTTAGGCTACTGGAAAAAATAATTGACACCATAAACTTCCGGTCGTTAGAGTTGCCTCTCTTGTAACATGGGCATACGATGACGAACTGGTGGCCGACGGCGGCTGCCAATGGGAGGGAGTTGTGGCTGGCGATGAAATCCGCGATTGGCTGACCTTGTCCTTTGTCCCGGGCCTGGGGCCGGCGGGCTGCCGGGCTCTGGCGGCCCATTACGGTGGACCCGGCCAGGCGCTGCGGGCCGGGCAGGCGTCCCTGGCAGGCGTCCCCGGGGTGCGCAAGGAGGCTTTGCTCGCGCTGGCCAACGGGGTGTCTAGGCAAAAGGCCGACGAGGAGCTGGCGCGGACCGCGGCCGCCGGGGTCCGCATCATCGCCTGGACCGATTCCGACTATCCCGCGCTCCTGCGCACCATTCACAACCCGCCACTCTTGCTCTATGTCAAGGGGCGTGCCGCCCTCCTCAGTGAGCCCGGAGTGGGGGTGGTGGGGGCGCGGGCGGCCTCGGACTATGGCAGGAAGGCCGCCCACCGGTTGGCCGGGCAGATGGCCGGACGCGGCCTGGTGATCATCAGCGGCCTGGCCCTGGGGATCGATGCGGCGGCCCACCGCGGCGCCCTCGCGGCCGGTGGTGGCACAGTGGCGGTGCTGGGCAGCGGCGTGGATGTCGCCTATCCGGAACAGAACCGCCAGCTCTACGAGCAGATCGGTGCGCATGGCGCCCTGGTCAGCGAGTATCCCATGAGCACCGCGCCCGAGGCCTTTCGTTTCCCAGCCCGCAATCGTATCATCAGCGGCCTTTGCCAGGGGATCCTGGTGGTGGAAGCGGCCCGCCGTTCCGGCTCGCTCATCACCGCCCAGATGGCCCTGGAACAAGGGCGGGAGGTCTTTGCCGTGCCCGGCCGGGTTGACTCGATGAAGAGCGAGGGCACCCACCGGCTGCTGCAGGAAGGGGCCAAACTGGTGCACACGGTTGAGGATATCCTGGAGGAGCTGCCCGGCCACGGTGGGCGGCCAAGGCGCGGGCCGGTCGTCGCGGCGGTGGCCGATGTCGTGGAAATGACCCCGGACGAAGAGCTTGTCTTTGCCTTGCTGGACGTCTATCCGAAGAATATCGAGGAGATCATCCTGGCTACCGGCTTTTCGGCCCAGCGCGCCGGCGAACTGTTGATGCTGCTGGAGTTGAAGGGCTGCGTCACATCCATGCCCGGCAAGCAATTTCAGAAAAGTGATTGACAGGGGAGATGGGAAAGGCCATTATCTTTTCCTTTTTGTAGCTACTTAGGCAGATAGTCTGTAGGTGTTTAGTCGATTAGCAACTGCAAAACACCAGGGGAGGCACGTTTTGTCCCCTTTTTCCCACTTGTTTTTTCCTAACAGACTACAGTCTAATAGCCTAAACAACCCGTTTAAAAGCAGATGCCGGGCATCCCGGCAGGGGTAAGAGAACAGAGCATGTCGCAGTCATTGATCATAGTAGAGTCGCCGGCCAAGGCCCGCACCCTGAGGCGCTATCTGGGCAAGAACTTCCAGGTGGAGGCCTCGGTGGGCCACATCCGCGATCTGCCCGTCAAGACCCTCGGGGTCGACGTGGAGAACGGCTTTACGCCGCAATATGTCACCATTCGCGGCAAGGGCAAGGTCATCGATAAATTGAAGGCCGCGGCCATGCAGGCCGACGAAGTCTACCTGGCCCCTGACCCGGACCGCGAGGGGGAGGCCATCGCCTTCCATATCGCCGAGGTCATCAAGGGCGCCAACAAGCCGACCCACCGCGTGCTGTTCCACGAACTGACCAAGCGCGCCATCCTCGAGGCCATTGAAAACCGCACCGCCCTCAACCACAACCTCTTCGACGCCCAGCAGGCCCGTCGCATCCTCGACCGGCTGGTGGGCTATCAGATCTCGCCGCTGCTCTGGGACAAGGTGCGGCGTGGGCTGTCCGCCGGCCGAGTACAGTCGGTGGCGGTGCGCATGGTCTGCGAGCGCGAGGCGGCCATCAATGCCTTTGTCAGCGAGGAATACTGGTCCATCACCACCCGGCTGGAGGGCCCGGTACTGCCGACCTTTGAGGCCCATGTTGAAAAGGTGGCGGGCAAGAAGGCCAAGATCACCACCGAGGCCGAGGCCAGCGAGATCGTCCAAGCTTTGCAAGCGGCCGCCTTCAACGTCGGCAAGGTCGAGCGCAAGGAGAAGCGGCGCCACCCGGCCCCGCCCTTCATCACCAGCACCATGCAGATGGAGGCCAACCGCAAGCTCCGCTTCTCGGCCAAGAAGACCATGACCCTGGCCCAGAAGCTTTACGAGGGCATTGAACTGGGCGAGGAGGGCCCCACCGGCCTTATTACCTACATGCGTACCGACTCTACCCGCCTCTCCGACGAGGCGGTGGCGGGGGTACGGGAATATATCGCTACTACCTATGGCAAGGAATTCGTGCCAGCCAAGCCCATGGCCTACAAGGCCAGCAAGTCGGCCCAGGGCGCCCACGAGGCCATCCGCCCCACGGACGTCAATCGTACCCCGGCCAGCCTCGCCTCCTATCTGGAAAAGGACATGCTGTCCCTCTACACCCTGGTCTGGAAGCGTTTCGTCGCCTGCCAGATGGCCGCGGCCCTCTTTGACCAGACCTCGGCGCAGATTGAGGCCGGCGACTACGGCCTCAAGGCGGTGGGTTCGGTCATGCGCTTCCTGGGTTTCATGACCCTCTACGTGGAATCGGTGGACGAAACCGTGGGTGAGGACGAGGCCAAGGGCGATGACAAGGATGTGACCCTGCCCCCCTTGCACGACGGTGACGCCCTGCGCTTGCTTGAAATCCTGCCCAAGCAGCACTTCACCCAGCCGCCCGCCCGCTACACCGAGGCCACCCTGGTCAAGGCACTGGAGGAGAATGGCGTCGGCCGGCCCAGCACCTATGCCGCCATCATCTCCACTATTCAGGAAAAGGAGTACGTCCGACTGGAGCAGCGCAAATTTTCGCCCACCGACTTGGGCAAGCTGGTCAACGACCTGCTGGTCCAGCATTTTCCGACCATTCTGAATATCGAGTTCACCGCCTCCATGGAGCAGAGCCTCGATCAGGTGGAGGAAGGCAAAAAGGAATGGCTGGAGATCCTGCAGTCCTTCTATGGTCCGTTTGCCGCCACCCTGGAACAGGCCAAGAAGGAGATGAAGGCGGTAAAGCGCAGTGCCGAGCCCACTGAGCTGAAATGCCCGGAGTGCGGCAATGGTCTGGTGATCAAATGGGGCCGCATGGGCGAGTTCCTGGCCTGCGAAAAGTTCCCCGGCTGCAAGCATACCCAGGACTTCAAGCGCACCGAAAGCGGCGCCATTGAGCCGGTTGAACGGGAGAAGGGTGAGGAGTCCGGCGAGATCTGCGACAAGTGCGGCAAGCCCATGGTCTTCAAAAGGGGCAAGTTCGGCCAGTTCCTCGCCTGTTCCGGGTTCCCCGAGTGCAAGAATGTCCGCGCCCAGACCATCGGCGTTGCCTGCCCGGAGGCGGGTTGTGACGGCGCCCTGGTGCAGAAGGTCTCCAAGCGCGGCAAGGTCTTCTTCAGTTGCAACCGCTATCCCAAATGCACCTTTGCCTCCTGGGACAAGCCGGTGAACGAGAAGTGCCCGGACTGCGGCTCACCACACCTGCTGGAGAAACATTCCGCCAAGCAGGGAAGCCGGCTGGTCTGCCCGGACAAGCTCTGCGGCTACTCCCGGTCGTTGGAGCCGGTCGAGCCTTAGGATCTTGCAAATTCCCTTAGGTTTTCCCCTGTTCTGCCGATATAATAAGAGAAAGGCAGCATTTTACAATTTACCAGGGGGTATGCCATGATCTCAGGAATTAATTCCGCCCTTTCCGCCCTGCGGGGATTCAGCACCAAGCTTGACTCCACGGCCAACAACGTCGCCAATATCGAGACCGACGGTTTCAAGAAGACCAGGGTGACCCTGGAGGCAGGTGGCGCAGCGGGCGGCGTCACCGCCCGGGTCGAGCAGGTGGCCACACCTGGCCCGCAGGTCTTGGAACCGACACCGGCCGGCACCACCCTGGTGGAAAAATCCAACGTCGAACTGACCGAGGAGATCCCCAATCTCATGATGACCAAAAACTCGTACAAGGCCAACCTGAAGGTGGTGCAGGCGGCTGACGAGATGCTGGGCAGCCTGCTGGACATCAAGGGCTAGCCGGCCAATCCTTCCCCGGCTCCGCGCTTCCGCGCCTTTCGCGCTTCACACTCGTCACTCTCACTCGCGCAATGGAAGAACTATCGGTCTTCTATCACAATCCAAGTGGGTTAGTTATCGCCAGAGCACAAGAGTGGTTCGGTGAAGAAAACGTGGTTAATGCGGTGGGGGCCCTGCCCCTGTTCGGCCATGGCGCGTATGTAACGCTTTTCGGCTGGAGTCAGCCGGTCGAAACGAACCCTGAAAAAGCTCGCGTCCAATTCCGCCAAGGCAACATCGCTGGCCCGCAGGACATCGACGCGGGCGATCGGCGACGCCTTCGCCTCGCTCCAGGCATGTTTGCCCCATTCCTGGATGAAA
>DYDL01000121.1:3815-9408 GCA_020717925.1 Desulfocapsa sp. | reverse complement strand
ATCCCGTCCACAGTGTCCACCAGATTCACCGGCGGGAGACCGAGGGTGGTCAACTCAGCAACCACAGCCTTGATGATCTTCTCCATCCCGGCCCGCACGATCGCCGACAACTCCAGGCCGGTGGCCATGCTCTCGGGCTCGATGCCGAAGAGCACCATGGACCCCGGCAGGTCGTTGGTGACAATGGCCGAGGCCAGCACGTCGGAGATACCAAGCTGGTGGGGGGAGATGCGGCTCTGGAAGGTGGCGGGCACGTCAGCGCCCTCCACCCGTACCACGGTGCCTGGCGGCCGGCCGGCCGCCAGGGCGTCGATCAGGATGAGATGGTCGGCCTCGCTTATGGCACCGATCAGTTCCATGCCGGCGGTGCCGCCGTCGAGCAGCCGGACGGTTTCTGGAAACTGGTAACGTCGTTCCAGTTCCTCCACCGTCCGGCAGCCCACCCCTTCGTCGGAGAGCAGGATGTTGCCGATCCCTAGAATCAGCACCTCCACCGCTTACAGCACCTTGACCCGGGAGATCTCCTGGCGATCACCGTCCACCAGGTGGATGGCGCAGGCGAGGCAGGGGTCAAAGGAGTGGATGGTGCGCAGCACCTCCAGGGGTTTTTTGGGGTCGGCGATCGGGGTGCCGACCAGCGACGCCTCGTAAGGCCCCATGGCGTCGTCGCCGTTTCGGGGCCCGGCGTTCCAGGTGGAGGGCACCACGCACTGGTAATTCTTGATCTTGCCATCCTGGATAACCACCCAGTGCGACAAGGTGCCGCGCGGCGCCTCGTGGAAACCGAAGCCGCGCTGCTCGCCCTTGGGGAAGGTCGGCGGGTTGAAAGTGGCGTAGTCGCCGCGGCCGATATTGTCGATCAACAGTTGCCACTGCCGACCCAGGGCGTCGTGCAGCAGGGCGCAGCGGATGGCCCGGGCGGCATGGCGGCCGATGGTGGAGTGCAGGGCTCCAAGGCCTACCTTGGTGCCCGCCAGGCTACTGACCGCGTTCAGCATGGCCGTGGCATACTTCTTGGTGGGCTCGTGGCCCGCGGCATACATGCAGAGCACGTTGGCCAGGGGCCCGACCTGGGCCGGCTTGCCTTGGAAGGTGGGTGACTTGACCCAGGAGTACTTGCCGTCATCCTGAAAGCCGGTGAACTTGGGCACCGTCTCTTCCTCCCACGGGTGCTTGGTCCAATCCCCATCGTAATAGGAGTGCTTGATCCCCTCCTTGACTCCGTCGCGGAAAAAGGTGTCCTGGAAACTTTTGATCTCCTGGAATTTGCTGATATCGCCGTCCGGGATATAGCCGCCGGGCAGGTCAAAGGTGGTGCCGGTGCTGTTCATCGGCAGGTCCGGCACCGCCAGGTAGCTGGTGACCCCGGCGCCGATCCCGGTCCAATCGGCATAGAAGGCCCCAACCGCGGCCACGTCCTTCATGTAGACGTCGTGGATAAAGGCGCCGATCTCGTCGATCAGGGTCTTGATATAGAACAGCCGCTCCATGGTGAGGGTGGACTGGCTGTTGGGGTTGATGGGGTTGGAGACCCCGCCCACGGCCAGGTTCTGGATGTGCGGAGTCTTGCTGCCCAGGATGGCCACCACCTGGTTGATGGAGCGCTGGTATTCCAGGGCCTGCAGGTAGTGGGTCGCGGCCAGCAGGTTGACCTCCGGGGCCAGTTTCATGGCCTGATGGCCCCAGTAGCCGCTGCCGTAGATGCCCAATTGACCGGAATCGACCAGGGCCTGCAGTTTTTCCTGGGACGCCTTGATCTCCTCGTAACTGTTGCGGTGCCAGCCCGAAAGCTTCTGGCCCAGGGCAGCCGTGGCCCGAGGGTCACCCTTCAGAGCCGAGACCAGATCGACCCAGTCCAGGGCCGAGAGGTGGTAGAAGTGGACGATATGGTCGAAAATACCGTGGGCGGTAATGAGCATGTTGCGGATGTACTGGGCGTTCAAGGGAATCTCCAGGGCCAGGGCGTTTTCCACCGCCCGCACCGAGGCGATGGCGTGCACCGTGGTGCAGACCCCGCAGATACGCTGGGTGTAGATCCAGGCCTCGCGCGGGTCGCGGTCCTTGAGGATGAGTTCGATGCCCCGCCACATGGTGCCGGAGGACCAGGCCTTGACCACCTTGCCCTGGTCCACTTCGCATTCGATTCTCAGATGCCCCTCGATTCGGGTGACAGGATCAATGACGATACGTTCAGACATGGCGAGGGCTCCTTACATTTTTTCTTGAACTGGTTCCATGGCAGGCAGCACGGGCAACCGTTTGACGAACCAGGCATACCCCATTAGTTCGATGGCGATGATGCCGAAGGTGATAAGCAGTTCCGCTACCGATGGGAAATACTGCCAGCCGGTGCCGGGATCAAAGCCGATGATATAGGTATTGAAGCGGTAGAGCCCGCCCGCGGTCAGCAAGGAGCAGGCGGCGGAAAACAGCAGCCGCGGGTTGCGCCGGTTGCTCGGGTAGATGAGGATAAGCAGGGGCAGGAGAAACAGACCGTTTTCCAGCAGGAAGAGGTTGCTCTGCATGCCGCCGCTGAAAGCCTGGGGCAGAAGGCCGCGCAGGTTGACGTCTTCTATCCGGACCACCAGATAGACCGCCAACAGCCAGGGCATGACCCCGGACAGTCTGGCGAGCAGCGGCATCTCCAAGGGCCGTTTGAAGACCAGCGACGCCAGGCAGGACTCGACGATGACCACCGCGTAGCCCATGGTGATGGCGGAGATCAAAAAAAGCAGCGGCAGAAAGCCGGTACGCCACAGAGGCGAGAGCTTGTAGCCGGCCATGAGCATCATGGTGCCCAGCGAGGACTGGTGCATGGTGGGCAGCAGCACGCCCAGGGCGATGAAGGCGAAGAGGTACTTGTTCAGCCGGGTCTGCAGGGCGTCGGCCTTGAACTTCTCCAGCACGGCCGGGGCAAACTCCACCCACAGCACCAGGATGTAGAGGCCGACGCAGAGGGCGACCTCGAACATCACCGAATGCAGGTTGCTGTACCAGGGCACAATAATGTTGTAGGCCTGCCAGTAACGGCCGATGTCGATGAGTACCGAGACGCCGGCCAGGGTGTAGCCGAACATGCTGGTCAACAGCGCTGAGCGCACCAGCGGGTGGTACTCCCACTTGTTGAAGACGTAAACCAAGAGCGCCATGGAGTAGCCGCCGCAGGCCAGGGCGGTGCCCACCACCACGTCATACGCGATCCAGATGCCCCAGGGAAAGCCGTCGTTGAGGTTGGTGACCGCGCCAATGCCGTAGACATAGCGTTTGGCCACAAAAAACATGCCGATAAGCGCGATGGCGAAGAGGGCGATGAAGGTTCGGGTGAACAGCTTGCCGCCCACGGGTTTGTTGCTTTCCATATCCGGCTCCTTTGCTATTCCTTTTTCCCGAAATGATCATCGCCCCGGCGGATCATGTAGATCAGGGCGCCGAGCACCACCAGCGGGTAGACCATGCCTTTATAGATGGCGTACTGAATGCCATCGGCCAGCTTTACAAAAGAGTCGGGCGGCAGGTCGGGCATGCCGAGGAGATTGAAGCCCACCCCGGCCATGAGCAGCACCTGGGTGCCGCCCACCTCGTTTTCGCCGTAGACATGGGGGACGTATGTGGCCACCTGGTGCGACTGAAATTGGGGCGGGAAGCCGGCGCCGATGGAGGAGACGGGAAAGTCCTGGTAGGAGCCAGGGGTGAGGGTGAGCCGCCGCTTGGCCTCGGCCAGCAACAGCTCCACCGGCCCGAACAGGGAGGCGCCGGTCGGGCAAGAGCTACAGCACGCCGAGATGCCGCCCTTGACCAGTAGATGGTTGCAGAGCTGGCATTTGACGATCTCCGGGGTCGGCGAGTCCCACTGAAATTTCGGGATATTGAACGGGCAGGCGATCTGGCAGTATCGGCAGCCGATGCAGGCGTCCTTGTTGTAAGCCACCACCCCGGTTTCCGGATCCTTGGTGAGGGCCGAAACCGGGCAGGCGGTGACGCAAGACGGGTCGATGCAGTGCATGCAGTGCCGCTTGACAAAGGAATAACCGTCAGTTGCCTGGTCCTTGCGAGCCGCGGCGCCGTTCTCGTACTTTTTGATAACGTTGAGGGTCTTGCCGGACAGATCCCGAGGATTATCCCAGAGCTGCAAACGCTCGGTTGACTCAACCGGCATGTTATTCGCTTTCTTACAGCCCACCATGCAGGATTGGCAGCCGATGCACAGGGTGGAGTCATAGAGGATGCCTTTGGCGTTCGGCGGCAGGGCCTTCTTTTCGCCCCGGGCCAGCGCCTGCCCCGGTCCCTGGGCGGCCAGCAGAGCGCCCCCGCCGGCCGCGGCCTTGAGGAAATCGCGTCGCTTGATCTTCATGGCTAGGCCTCCTTGGATGGCTTGCCAGACTCCTGGTCCTTGGCGTCCAGATTCTTGGCCGCCATCACCCCGGCCCCGGCCGCCACACCAACGGCAGCGCCCACCAGGGCCGCGGCCCCGATGGTGACGCCCTGGCCGCGTTTGGCCTCGATCGGTGCCTGGCCGGCGGCCGGTGTCACCTGCTTCACCTCGGCCTGGGCGTGGAGGGGGATGTGGAAGCCCACCCCCTGTTCAGTGCAGCCGAAGCAGGGGTGTCCGGTACCCACCGGCCAGGCGCCGGAGCCCACGTCGCTGAACAGGATTGATGGGCAGTTGGCGTAGGTCATGGGGCCTTTGCAGCCCAGCTTGTAGAGGCAGTAGCCCTGACGATGGCCTTCGTCGCCGAACTCCTTGGCAAAGCGGCCGGCGTCGAAGTGGGGCCTCCGTTCGCAGTTTTCATGGATGAGCCGGCCGTAGGCAAACTTGGGACGGCCCTTGTCGTCCAGCTCCGGCAGCTTGTTGAAGGTGAGGAAGTAGAGGACGGTGGAGAGGAAGTTGTAGGCGTTGGGCGGGCAGCCGGGGATGGTGACCACGGTGGTGCCGGGCAGCACCTCGGGTACGCCCTTGGCGCCGGTGGGATTCGGGGTGGCGGATGGGATACCGCCCCAGGAGGCGCAGGAGCCGATGGCGATCACCGCCGCCGCCTTGGAGGCCGTCTCCTTGACGATATCGATAAAATTCTGGCCCGCCACCTGGCAGTAGATGCCGCCATCCTTGGTGGGCACGGCGCCCTCGACCACCAGGATGAAACGGTTGAGGTTGTCCTGGATGGATTTCTTCTTGAACTCCTCGGCCTGATGGCCGGCGCCGGTGTTCAGGGTCTCGTTGTAGTCCAGGGCGATCTGCTTGAGGATGAGATGTTCAAGGGTGGGGTGGCTGGGCCGCAGCAGGGATTCGGTGCAGCCGGTGCAGCCCTGGCCGGAGAGCCAGATCACCGGTGGCCGCTGGTTGGTGGTGGCCGCGGCCGCCAGCTTTACCCCCATGCCGGCCGGCAGCCCCATGTAAACCGCCGCCGCCGTACAGAACTTCAGAAAGTCCCGGCGGGACACCCTGCCAAAAGGCTTGGTACCCGTTGCCCTGTTGTTCATACTCGCCTCCTCGGTTTTGATGGTTTCGAAAAACCCGCCAGCACGCTGCCGCCACTGATGATTGCGGTAACTGCGCGGACTTTTGACGATAACAACAAGTTTGTTTATGGGAGTG
>DYDL01000121.1:0-3415 GCA_020717925.1 Desulfocapsa sp. | reverse complement strand
AAATTTTATTTGAAAAGATTTATTTTTTGGCAAGGTAACTGGAAGCGTGGCCTTGAATGAGGTAGAGTGTTGCCATGCACGAGATGTCGCTGGCCATGCACATCGTTGATCTTGCCGCCAGTCGCGCCCAGCAGGAAGGGGCCAGCCGGGTCAGCGCCATCGAACTGGAGGTCGGCGCCATGGCCGGGGTCATGGTCGAGGCCCTGGAGTTCTGCTTTGAGGCCGCGGCGCGCAATACGGTGGTGGAAGGCGCCACCCTTGCCACCCGCTTGGTGGAAGGTCGGGGCACCTGCCTGACCTGCGGAGTCAGTCATCTCATGGTCGAGGTGCATGCAATCTGCCCAAGCTGCGGCGGCTCACTGCTGCATGACGAGGGCGGGATGGAGCTGCGGCTTAGATCAATCACCATTGACGACTAGGGGGAGCCATGTGCGATACCTGCGGTTGCAACGGCACTGACGGGATACGGGTGGCCAGGGTGGGCGGTCCCGCCGGCCACCACGACCATCACGACCACGGCCATAGCCATGCAGAGGAGGCCCGGCCTGGCCGCACCGTCCTGGTGGAACAGGACGTCCTGGCCAAGAATCGGGAGCAGGCCGAGGCCAACCGCGACTTTTTCCGGAGCAAGGGGGTGCTGGCCCTGAATCTCCTGTCCTCCCCCGGCTCCGGCAAGACCACCCTGCTCGAGCACACCATCAGGCGGCTTAAGGGGGCACTGCCCCTGGCGGTCATTGAGGGCGACCAGCAGACCCTGCGGGACGCGGAACGGATCAGCGCCACCGGCGTCGACGTAGTACAGGTCAACACCGGTACCGGCTGCCACCTCGATGCGGCCATGATCCACCGGGCTTTGCACCAGATGGAGCTGCCCCATGGTGGGGTGCTCTTTATCGAGAACGTCGGTAATCTGGTCTGTCCGGCCATGTTCGACCTGGGTGAGGCCCATAAGGTGGTGATTATCAGCGTCACCGAGGGCGAGGACAAACCGCTGAAGTATCCCTATATGTTCCGGGAGGCGGATATCTGCGTCATCACCAAAACCGATCTTCTGCCCCACCTGGACTTTGATCTGGCCGCCTGCCGCCGCTTTGCCCTGGAGGTCAACCCGCGCCTCACCTTGTTCGAGGTCTCGGCCAGGAGCGGCGCGGGCCTCGACCCTTGGTGCGACTGGGTGCGACATGCCGCTTGCCCGAGGCCATGAGTAGCGTTAGTCCGCGCCAACGGCAACGGCTGACCGTGCGCGGCCTGGTGCAGGGGGTGGGCTTTCGGCCCTTTGTCCATGGAGCGGCGAGGCGCCATGGACTGGCTGGCTTCGTGACCAACACCCTGGCTGGGGTGGTGATCGAGGTGGAGGGCGCGGCCGCTGGCCTTACCGCCTTTGTCGATGACCTGGCCCGTCGGCCGCCGCCCCTGGCCCTGATCCAGGGGATTGCGCGAGAGGAGCTGGCACCTCTTGGCGCCATCGATTTTGTCATACTGCCATCGGCCGCACCGGGGCCCATGGCAACCTGGATCGCCCCGGACAGCGCCCTTTGCCCGGACTGCCTGGCCGAGTTCCGTGAGCCCACCGACCGGCGCTATCATTACCCCTTCATCAACTGCACCAACTGCGGGCCGCGCTTCACCATCACCGACAACATCCCCTATGATCGGCCCTTCACTTCGATGCGCGGTTTTGTCATGTGCCCGGCCTGCCAGGATGAATATAACGATCCGGCCAGCCGCCGCTTCCATGCCCAGCCCAACGCCTGCCCGCTGTGCGGGCCGCACCTGGAGTTGCTTGATGCGGCGGGGCAAAAATTGGCTGGGCCGGAGCAGGCCGCGGAGCTGGCCCGGCAGGCTCTGGTCGACGGCAAAATCGTCGCGGTCAAGGGGTTGGGCGGCTTTCATCTGGCCGTGGACGCGGCAAGCGAGCAGGCGGTGCTCCGGCTACGGCAGCGCAAGGGGAGGCCAGCCAAGCCCCTGGCGGTGATGGTGGCCGACCTGGCCACGGCCCAGCGGTTCTGCTACTTGGAGCCGGCCGAGATAGAGGCGCTGGTTTCGTCGGCCGCGCCCATTGTGCTGGCCCGTAAGCGACTGGGCCACGGCCTGGCCGAAGCGGTGGCGCCGGGCCAGGATCGCTTCGGGGTCATGCTGCCTTCCACCCCGTTGCATCATCTCCTTTTCCCGGGCGCCTGCCCGGTGCTGGTCATGACCTCGGCCAACTTCAGCGAGGAGCCCCTGTGCGCGGATAATGACGAGGCGCTGCGGCGTCTGGCGGGTATCGCCGATCTGTTGCTGCTCCACGACCGCGACATCTATCTGGCCAACGACGATTCAGTCGTGATCCACCTGGCCGGTGCCATGCGCCAGGTGCGGCGCAGCCGGGGTTACGTGCCGCGACCGATCGAGATTGACCACAGCGGTCCGCCGGTGCTGGGTGTGGGCGGCGAGTTGAAGAACACCGTCTGCCTGCTCAGGGCTGACCAGGCTATCGTCAGCCAGCACCTGGGTGACCTGAAAAATCCGGCCGGTTACGGGCTGTTTCAGAAGACCATCGCGCACCTAAGCCGCATCTTCACCACGGTCCCGGAACTGGTGGTGCATGACCTGCATCCCGGCTACCTCTCGACGCGCTGGGCACTGGAACAGGATATCCCCACCCTGGCGGTGCAGCATCACCACGCCCACCTCGCCGCCTGCCTGGCCGAGAACCGCTTTACCGGCCCGGCCATTGGCCTGATCATGGACGGCACCGGCCTGGGCACGGACCACACCATCTGGGGCGGCGAGGTGCTGGTGGGCGATGCCAGTACCTTTCAGCGCTTTGCCGCGTTTACGCCCATGCCCCTGCCCGGTGGCGACCGGGCCGTGCGGGAACCCTGGCGCGCCGCCCTGGGCTATCTTTATACCGTCTTTGGCGACCGCCTGCCTGACCTGCCATTCCTTGATGATCACGACGTCGGACCGGTACTGGAGATCCTGACCAGGGATCTCAACTGCCCGAGCACCACGAGCTGCGGCCGACTGTTCGACGCAGTGGCCGCCATGAGCAACGGCTGCCAGGTCATCGGCTACGAGGCCCAGGCGGCCATCGAGTTCATGGTCGCCGGCAACAGCGCCGAGGCGCCGCCCTTTGAATTCAGCCTGCGGCCAGGCGACGACCGGCTCATCATGGAGGTGGCGCCCATGATCCATGGCGTGGTTGCGGCGGTCCAGCACGGCGAGGGCTTGGCCAAAATCAGTCGCCGCTTCCACCGCACCCTCGTGCTGCTGCTTGCCGAAGTGGCATCCCGAGCCCGGCAGGCCGCCGGCCTCAACACCGTGGCCCTGTCCGGCGGCGTCTTCCAGAACCAGGTGCTCTTGCCGGCGCTGATGTCGGAGTTGTCCAGCGCCGGTTTTGATATTCTGACCCATACCCAGTTGCCCAGCG
>DYDL01000381.1 GCA_020717925.1 Desulfocapsa sp. | reverse complement strand
GAGTTTGTGAATCTAACCTGGTATGGCCGACCAGGTGCAATGGAAATCATTTTATGATACACTCCCACCACCAGGAGGAGTGATATGCGTCAGCCCCAATCATCGAGCGTGAACAAATATAAACGTGCGCGTGCCCTTCAAGACGACGCGGCGACTGCCGCCGCTCCCCATTCGCTTCCGAGTACCAGCCCAACCGAGCGGAGTGCCCAGCTCCGGTTGCGCCGCGTGCAGCGGGACCAGGTGGCACCCATTCCGGCACGCTTGGCCGACTTGCTCCCGCCCGACCACCTGGCACGCCTGATTTGGGAAGCCATCTCGCGCTTGGATCTCACCGCCTTCTATCAACCCATTCAGGTGGTCGAAGGTGGCGCAGGGCAAGCCGCCACGGATCCCCAGATTCTGGTGGCGCTCTGGACTTTTACCACCACGCAAGGCGTCACCAGCGCCCGCGCGTTGGATCGCTTGTGCGTCGAACATCTCGCGTACATCTGGCTGTGTGGCGGGGTCTCCATGAACTACCATACGCTCAGCGATTTTCGGATCCGCCATCGTCAAGCTTTGGATGATCTGATGACCCAAGTCCTGGGACGTTTGGCCCACGCGGGCTTGATTGAATTTGAACACTTTGCTCAAGACGGGATTCGCGTCCGGGCCAGCGCGGGCGCGGCGTCCTTTCACCGTCAAGCGACGCTCGAAAAAAATCTCGCCGAAGCCCAGACCCTGCTCGCCACTTTAGCCGAACCGCCCGCGGACGGGGGCGAGGCAGTTTCCGCAGGCGAACAAGCGGCCCAGCGCCGTGCCGCTCAGGAACGTCTCGAGCGCCTGGAAGCGGCACTCGCCGAAATGCCAGCGGCCCAGGCGGCCAAACCCGCGAGCGAGCGCGGCGAGGCCCGGGTGTCGAGTACCGATCCCCAAGCGCGTGTCATGAAGATGGCCGATGGTGGTTTTCGACCGGCCTACAATATCCAGTTCGCGACCGACACGGCCCAGTTGGTCATTGCCGGTGTCGAGGTCACCAATGCCGGTACGGATAAGGCCGAAATGGTTCCTATGCAAGAGCAGGTGCAAGAACGCTGTGGACGCTTGCCCAAGGATTGGCTGATCGACGGTGGCTTTGTCACGCTGCCCGCCATCGAACAGGGTGCGGAGCGGGTGCGGATTTTGGCCCCGGTGCCCGAACCCAAGGACCCGGCACGCGATCCGGCACTACCGTTAGCCACCGACTCGCCGGCGGTCGCAGAATGGCGCGCGCGGATGGCCACCCCTGAAGCGAAAACGACTTATCACCTCCGCGCTGCGACCAGTGAGTGTGTGAATGCCCAGGCGCGGAGTAGTCATGGCTTGCTCCAACTTCGCGTGCGCGGTTTGATTAAGGTTTTGTGCGTGGCTCTTTGGATCGCGCTTTCGCATAATCTGCTGATTTGGGTGCATCATGGGATGGTCTGAACCTGGAGTCGATCACTCCGCCCACTCCCAGCCCTGGTTCAATTTAATCGCTACCGTATCCAGGATGAGGCTCTCAGAGAAATACCTGGGAACACACCCAACGCACACGCAGGTTCAGGGTCAAGATTTCGGGAGAACACCCCATTCCGGCTCGAGTGGCCCATGGAAAATGGATGGATACCGAATTCACGGTTGACCAAACAGGTAGAGTCGCGCTCAAATTCAATAGCGGTATGTTATTTTCACAAACTCT
>DYDL01000380.1 GCA_020717925.1 Desulfocapsa sp. | reverse complement strand
GCAGCCAGCGCCAGGCCCTGGAGGGTGCGCCAGGTTCACGCCCAAAAAGCCGTCAACGCTGACCGCCCTGCCTTCCGGGCAGGCCGACTGCGTGGTCACCGAAGTTCGCCTCGCCTCAACACTCGGAGTGATTGATTCCGCGCAAGCGTCACATCTTTAGCTCCCGCAAAAAATCCAGCGCCCGCCGAATGGGGATAGCGCCCGCCATCCTCTCCTTGCGCAGATGGCGCACGACCTGCGTAGCCTCCAGCCGGTACTTGCCATGGAAATAAGCAAGCGCCGGGCTCAGTTCGCTTTCGCTAAGCTTGGCCTCGATAATGGTGGCAGGCTGGTCCTCGATGGCCACGGCGAAATCCACCTCCTTCTTCTCCTTGGTGCGCAGGTAATGGAGGCTGGCACGCTTGCCCTCATAATCCTCAATGGCGTTGACATGCTTGAGCAGGCTGACCGCCATCAGATTTTCAAAGCGCGCCCCCTCGCCGCCCTTGACCATGCCCGTATCGTAAAAATAGAGCTTCGGTTCCTTCAGGAGCGAGCGGGCGATGTTGTGGTGCCACGGGGTCACCCGGAAAACGATGAAGAGCGCCTCCAGGATGGCCAGATATTTTTTAATGGTGTTTGGCGAACAGGCCACGTCCTGGGCCAGGGAGGTAATGGAGATGGGCGAGCCCACCCGGCGGCGCAAAAGTTCCAGGGTGAGCTCGATGGCCCTGAGGTCATGGATGCGCTCGAAGTCGAGAATATCGGTGCGGATGAGGCCATCGACGTACTGCATCCGCCAGCGCTCCGAGTCCTGGACTGTTTCAGTTAGAAATGGCTCGGGGAAGCCGCCGCGAGCCATGAGTGCGTCGATGGTGGCCTCTGTGCTGTCAGGCAGTTCGGCCACGGAAAGAGGATTGAGCCGGTGCCGGAAATAGCGGCCTGCCAAGGAATCTCCGCTGGCACGGAAGGTATCCAGGCGGGCACTGCCCGTGACCAGAATTTTGAGGTGCGGCGGCTTGGTATCGAAGAGGCCCTTCAGATAGTTTTTCCAGCCTGACATTTTGTGGAGTTCGTCCAGCACCAGCAGTTCAGTGCCGGGCAGCCAGGCCATCCTGGTGATGATGGCCCGGTCTTCCAGGTTATCGTGGTTGAGATAGACCCCGTTGGGGGTTTCCTTGAGCAGGGCCTGGGCGAGATAGGTCTTGCCAACCTGCCGGGGACCGGTGAGGAAGACCATTTTCCGGCGCAGGTCTTTGGTGATAAGGGGCAGTTGCAGACGTTCCATGCTGACTATTATGCATCGTTTTGCATAATAGTCAAGACTTTTGTGCATTTCCGCGCAGAAAAGTCGAAGCAAACTGCTGCCTAGGCTCACCGTCTGCCCAAGAAAATGATGCGCCGAACAAGGCGATCCAGCCCTGGCCCATTTTTCTTCGCCCGACCCCAGAATAAACTTGCGCATCCCCACCCCATCATGCTAATTATGCGCCCTTTCTCCAGAACACCATTGGCCTTGACCGGCCGTTTCAATGCGAGACCAACATGCTGCACATGACCAATATCAGCCGCCAGCACGGCGCCCAGATCCTCTTCCAGGACGCCAGCCTGCAGATCCTGCCCGGAACCAAAACCGGCCTGGTGGGCCCGAACGGCGCCGGCAAGACCACCATCTTCCGGCTCATCATGGGCG
>DYDL01000379.1 GCA_020717925.1 Desulfocapsa sp. | reverse complement strand
CAGGTCACCCCGCAGGGCTTCGGAGAGATAGAAGGTAACGCCTGGCTCGTACTCCTCCAAAAAAGTTCGCTGGTACCCGACGGGTTGTCTTTGGATCAGCGGTTGGCGGACGAGATCGCGAATAATGGCGCCCTCGCGCGAGACCGGGATATAGGGTTCCGGCGCCAGGCGACCTGCCGCCTTTGCCGAACCGGCCACGTTGGCACGCATTGCGTCGGAGGCACGCCTGTAAACCAGCGCGATACTTTCCCCTTCAGTGGTGATGCGTCCATCCGCCAGGAGACGCTCCAGGCGGCGTTGCAAGGTGCGTCGGGTGAGTGGTTTGGGCAGGCGGCGCTGTAGCGCCTTTTCCAGGGCGGAAATGCCAATGCCCTCGACATGCTCCGAGATCACCAGTTCGATCAGATCCAATTCTTCGGCCGGCACAATACGCGACATGAAGACTTCCCCTGGAGCGGGTTTAAAGACGACAGGCCACCCTTCATGGATGTTGACGGGTGACAGTAAAGCGCGACAGTATAATGACATGCTTTAGTGTCGCGCGTCAATATCCAAGTTTCCGGCCCCCAAGGGCAAGGCGGTGACGGTGATTCGGGAGTGGCCCTGGCGCTGTACCGGCATCAAGGAGCGGAGCGTGGCGGCGCGGTATTGGCGTAAAGAAAGATGCGCTCATGAGAACGGCCTGCAGATAGACGATAACGCGCAGGACCGATCATGAGCCACAACTCCGGACAGTTTACTTGGTCTCTCCATGCGTATTTTCATTCTTGCGGATTCACGATAAAAAACGTAATGTGTAAGCATGCCATGTTGACGTGCCTTTTGGGGTTTACGAGACATCATGATTCCGCGTACACTAGCCGATACTTTGATTCGCCTCGCCAAGGGCTTCCCGGTGGTGGTGGTGACCGGTCCCCGGCAATCGGGGAAGACGACGCTTGTACGCGCCACCTTCCCGGATAAGCCCTACGTTTCCCTGGAAAACCCGGACATCCGCCAATTCGCGGCAGAGGACGGGCGACGTTTTCTTGCCACATACCCGGACGGGGCAATTTTTGACGAAATTCAGCGGGTGCCGGAGCTGCTTTCCTACCTCCAAGGGTTGGTGGATGACAGTCGAGTGCCCGGGCGCTATATCCTGACCGGATCCCAAAATTTTTCCTTGGCCCGCACAATCAGCCAAAGTTTGGCAGGCCGTGCCGGCATGGCTCAACTTCTGCCTCTCTCCGGGTCGGAACTTAAGGCGGCCGGTCTGCTGCCCTCAACCGTCGATGAATGGCTCTATCTGGGAGGGTATCCCGCCCTCTCCTCGACCGGAGTGACCCCTGGTGACTGGTTTTCGAGCTACATCACGACCTATCTTGAACGGGACGTTCGCGATTTGACCGCAGTCCGCGATCTCATAACCTTCCAACGCTTTCTTCGCCTTTGCGCCGCCCGCACCGGGCAACTCCTCAACCTTTCGTCGCTGGCGGTTGACTGCGGCATATCCCAAAGCACGGCAACCGCCTGGCTCAGCATCCTGGAGGCCAGTTATATCGTCTTCCGTCTGGCTCCGCACTTTGCCAACTTTGGCAAACGTCTCATCAAGTCCCCGAAGCTCTACTTTCATGACACCGGCCTGGCCGCCTTTCTGCTCGGTATTCAGAACCCTGGCCAGCTTTCCACCCATGCCGCCAGACCGGCGTTATTCGAGACCATGAT
>DYDL01000378.1 GCA_020717925.1 Desulfocapsa sp. | reverse complement strand
AACTTGTTGTTGACGCTGAAATCGATGATGCGGTTGATCATTGCAAGTAGTTTTCCGGACCCTTATCAAACTGCTCCTTGGACTCCGCGGACGAGAAATAGTAGGTCTTGCCCTTGAAACTGCTTTTCAGTCCGGCCGTTTTCGCCTTGTTTACGGATACGTCCATATCGTTTACCGGGTCTTTGCTCATGGTTTCGTACATGCCGGCGGCGGCAAGTTCCATCTTGCTTTCCGAATCAATGAGAAAGGTGCTGGAGAGGGCAACCCGTTCACCGGGCTCAAGGCCGCCTGAAATCTCGACATGGTTATCAAAATACCAGCCGATTTCAACCTCGCGGGGCTCGAAGAGACCTTGGCCCCGGTCGATGAAGACGATTTTTTTTAGGCCTGAATCAAGCACCGCATCCGCGGGCAAGGTTATGGCGAGAGGCAAGGTGATCGGCAGTTCGACATCGACGAACATATCGGGCCTGAGCAGGATTTCAGGATTGTCTACTTCCAGACGCACCTTGAGGGTTCGGGTGGTTTGGTCGAACAGCGGCAGGACATCGCTGACCTCCGCTTGCAACTTTTTCCCCAGTTGCGGAAAAGAGACCGTGGCCTTGACATGGGGCTTCAGGTACCGGCCCTCACTGGCGTAGACGTCGGCGTAGATCCAGACCTTTTTCAGATCGACAATGCGATACAATTCCTCGCCCTTTTGAAACCTGAATTCCGGCGAGACCTTGCGGGCCAACACAAAACCGGCTCCTGGCGCGCGCAACGTGATGACCTCGTCGACTTCATGATTCTTTTTTAACTCCTTTATCTGGGAAGGGGTCAAGCCGAGAAACTGCAACTTGTTTTCGTTAACCAGCTCCTGCAGGCTGCTGCGGTAGCGATCACTACTGACCGCAACCAGGTACTGTTCCGCGGCAAACAGATCGGGCGAATAATAAGTCGCAAGGGGCTGCCCCTCCTTGACCAGGCTTCCTGTAGTGCCGGGAAACACCTTCTGGATGATCCCATCCCCCCCAGCCCTGACAGTAAAGACCCGCTCTTCGTCCACCGCAACGCTTCCCAGAAGCCGCAACGTCGCCGCTCGCTCCTCCTTTTTCGCGACGCCCGTGGACACCCCGATCATCTGCTGCATGGCAGGGCTGATTCTCACCGTGCCGGGAGCAAGAGAAGAGGTGTCGACATCACCAAGTTCATTGCCGCCTTCCGGCGCCATTTCAGCCCCGGAGGAAGCGGATTCCGCTGGCCGGGGGCCGGTTATCACGGCTTGGCGATCGTTGTGCCGCGCACCGGCCCAATAGGATGTTGCCAGCAAGATTGCGCAAAGAACACCATATAAAAATTTCTTCATGCCGCGGCCAATCCTTATGGGAACCTTGAGGGAGCCTTGAAAAATTATTTATCGTCATTCCCGCGCTCAGTTCAGTCCCCGCCTGCCGGGGGAAAGCGGAAATCCGGTCAAATCAAGCAGAACGGATCAAACCCGGAATGACGCATTATTCAAGCTCAACGGCAAAACCGCTGACCGCCTCCGATGCGGACCAATGTTACCAGGAAAGTCAGCAGGTAGCTTTAAAACCAAATTTAAAAAATATCTTACAAAAATCATGCCAATGATGAACCAAGCATGGCAATACTAGTAATAGGTTGATCATGTTGAGTAAAATTGATAATCTGCAACCATCCTATCCAGGCAACCA
>DYDL01000120.1 GCA_020717925.1 Desulfocapsa sp. | reverse complement strand
TGGTGGAGCCCCATCGCGACCAGGTAACGACCTGGGCGGCCGACGGCATCGACTCCACCACCATCCACCGCGCCCTTGTCCGGCGCCACGATTTTAGTGGCAGCTACTCTGCGGTCCGGCGGTTTGTCCGGGCGCTGCCGGAGCATTTCCCCAAGGCGACCGTCGCCCTCGATTTCGCGGCCGGCGCTGCCGCCCAAGTGGATTTCGGCGCCGGCCCCAAGTTCGTTGATCTTAGCACCGGCGAGGTTATTTCCACCTGGGTGTTTGTCATGACCCTGTGCTTCTCGCGCCATCAGTACGCCGAGGTTGTTTTCAATCAGCGGGTGGAGACGTGGCTGGCAGCCCACCGCCGGGCCTTTGAGTGGTTTGGCGGGGTGCCGGGAAAGCTCATCATCGACAACGCCAAGTGCGCCATCACCAGGGCCTGCGCCAAGGATCCGGAGGTGCAGCGGGCCTACGAAGAACTGGCCATTGGCTACAACTTCCGCATCGAGCCCTGTCCGCCCCGCGACCCGCAAAAGAAAGGCCGGGTAGAAGCCGGGGTCAAATACATCAAACGCGCCTTCCTGCCGCTCCGTGAGTTCCGGGATATAGCCGACGCCAACCGCCAGCTTGCCGACTGGGTCATGGGCGAGGCCGGCAACCGTATCCATGGCTCCACGAGACGGCACCCCCTGGAACTCTTTGCCGAAACCGAGAAGGCCCTGCTCACGCCGTTGCCCGATGTTCCTGTCCAGCTTGCCGTCTGGGCCAAGGTCAAGGTCCACGGCAACGCCCATGTGGCTTTCGAGAAAAATCTCTACTCCGTGCCGTTTCGGCTCATCCGGCAGACTCTCTGGCTCAAGGCCACCGACACCACGGTACAGGTTTACCGAGAACACGAGCTGATGGCAGTGCATTGTCGGCTGCCAGGGGTTGGCCGGCGCTCCACGCTCGATGAGCACATGCCTCCGGAGGCACTGGCCTACAAGCTCCAAGATCCGCAATGGTGCCTCAAGAAGGCGGAAGCCATAGGACCAGCCTGCCTGGAACTGGTCCAACGCCTCTTCGCCCATCGGGTGCTCGACAACCTGCGGGCTGCCCAGGGAGTTGTCCGTCTAGGCAGTCGCTATGGCAAGGCTCGGTTGGAGGCGGCCTGTGATCGGGCGCTCTCGTTTGATTCCCCGCGCTACCGCACCGTTAAAGTCATTCTTGAAAAGGGACAGGATCAACTGCCCGCCGGCCAGCATGATGACACCACGCTGCCGGACATCTATACCGGCAAAAGCCGCTTCCTGCGTGATACCACAACCCTATTGCATTAAAACCAGACAACCTAAAGGAGATCAGCCATGAACCCAATGCCGGAACTCACCCCCATGCTCAAGCAACTGCGTCTCTCCGGTATCCTCGACTCTCTGGAGGCCAGGAACCGTGAGGCCATCGCCGCCAAGCTTGCCTATCCCGAATTTCTCGCCCTGCTCATCACCGATGAGGTGGCCCGCCGGGAACAGAAGAAGTTCGCCATGCGTATCCGCCGGGCCGGCTTCCGCTCGCAAAAGACTATCGAGCAGTTCGACTTCGCCTTCAACCCCTCGATAAACCAGGCCGTTATCCAGGAACTCGCCTCTGCCCGCTTCATCAGTGAACCTGCCAACCTGCTGATCGCCGGCCCCTGCGGCACCGGCAAGAGCCACCTGGCTCAGGCCCTTGGCCACTGCGCGGTTCGCCAGGGCCATGATGTCATCTTCGCCACCCAGACGCAGTTGCTCGGCGGCCTGCATGCTGCCCGTGCCATGGGCACCTACGAGCGGCGCTTTCAAACTCTTGCCAAGGTGCCACTGCTCATCATTGACGACCTGGGACTCAAGCCACTCCGCTCACCGCATGACGAAGATCTGCATGACCTCATTGCCGAGCGCCATGAGCGGGTTGCTACCCTTGTGACCAGTAATCTTGATTTTGACGAGTGGGGTGAGGCCTTCCCGAACCGTCTCTTGGGGGCCGCCACCATCGACCGTCTCCGCCACGGCGCTTATCGTCTGATCTTGGACGGCAAAAGTTATCGCTCGCCAAAACCCTACCCGGAGGGTAAGAAAACAGAAGGGGAAAAAAGAGCAAAAAACGACCGTTAATCACCCCTGTCCGAGAGTCAAAATGACCACCTTTTACTGGCTCCATTAACCCGACAACGGGTGGCTCCTTTAAGGCGGTCAGTGACACTGTGATAGGAGAAACACTCCAGCTCATCCCAAAACCAACCCTTACCTGGGAAGAAAGGAGTTGTGGGTTGTCCCATGTCCAGACCCCTTGCCGCTCTTCTGACCTCGGCAAGCCTCCGCGCGCCGCTCGCCCTTGCCTTTCCCGCCAGGCTCGCCTCGTGCTGGATACCGGGCCTGTTTCCGGAAAAGATATAGCACCGCCTGCCATTTTTTCCTATCCGACCTTCCGGGCCATGGGTAGCCTACCGATGCCGGTGTTCTTTATGAATGTTCCATGCAACCGGAACTTGCCTTTGCCATAATGATGCAGTAGTATTGCCTGCGAAAATGACAAAGGAGGTTGCCATGGACGCTCTGCTACCAGTCGAATCGATTACCGAAAAAATCTATCATATTCGCAAGAACAAGGTGCTTTTAGATTGGGATCTGGCGGCATTGTATGGCGTTGAGACTGCTCAATTAAAGAGAGCAGTACGCAGAAACATAGACCGTTTTCCTCCTGATTTCATGTTCGTGTTAAGCAAAGTAGAACTGGAAAACTTGAGATGCCAATTTGGCATCTCAAGTTGGGGTGGCACAAGGTATCCGCCCATGGCTTTCACCGAACAAGGGGTAGCCATGCTTTCCGGTGTGCTGACCAGTAAGCGGGCCATCGAGGTCAACATCGCCATCATGCGGGCCTTTGTGCGGATGCGGGAGATGCTGGCCGGCAGCAAGAAATTTGCCGCAAAACTAGCGGAACTGGAAAATCGCCTGGGTGCTCATGACGATAATTTTCAAATAGTCTTCCAGGCCTTGGAACAGCTACTCCACGAAGATGAGAAGCCAAAACGCAAGATCGGATTTTGACCTTTATACGGTTCAGCCTTGAGTGAGTTCTGGCAGTCCTGAAATTCGCTTGCAATTGACCCTCGGGAAATACCTCCTTAAGTTACTAACCTACCTCCCTGGCCCATCCTAGGAGAAAGAGGTTCTTGCTGGCCAGGCTCTTTCCTGACAAATTTCCAAATTGACAAATATTCCGCCACGCGCTAAGCATGAGACAGTCATGCGATACCTCGTTGTCGTTGAAAAAGGTTCTTCCTCTTACGGCGCCCATATGCCTGACCTTCCTGGCTGTATTGCTGCCGGGGAAACGAAAGAAGAGGTTCTTGCGCTCATTCAGGAGGCCATTGAGTTTCATCTCGAAGGCCTAAAGCAGGAAGGTCAGCCCATTCCCACTCCGGCCTCGACGAGCGAACTGGTGGAAGTAAAAGCCGCATAACTCTTGTGTGGAAGACGCCCGATAGCAAAAGGGCGGGGGAAGAAAGGAGTTGTGGGTTGTCCCATGTCCAGACGCGACCCCTTGCCGTGCCCATTTTTAAGATATGACCCTTAATCCTTATCACTGATTACGGTAATCCGATATCATGAAACAGACCAGCAAGCCGACATCCCAAATCTCAAATACACTTGCCATCACCGCCGCCAGGGCGGGCCTCAAAACCTCAGAGTTAAATGCAGTCCGTAACTGGCTCGCCGAACAACTTCTGGCACAAAATTACGCAAAGCTCGGGCAGGGAGGGCACACCAATAATCAGGTACCGTTGCGGCGGGTGTTCGTTGATTTGCCGGTATCCGAAAGTCTTAGTGCCGTACCTCAGGACACACCGCGAGTACTCTTCCTCGACATGCTGCTGTCCTCCGATCCGCTCAACTTAAATCAAAGCTTTGGCAAGGTTTCATCTACATCAAAAATTTCTGACGAAGATAAACTAAACGAGCGAAAGCACGTGAGCAGGAATCGTCCGCGCCGCAGGCCTCCCTTTAGCGCAACGCTTCTTATAGGAGGCCCAGGTCAGGGCAAATCTACCCTTGGGCAACTCGCCTGCCAACTCCATCGCGCCGCGCTACTAAAGCCGTTGGAGAATGAACTTACCTCCATGCAGCGTGACTTGGTGCGTTCTCTCGAAATTGCCGCTCCAACGAAGACAATCAGAAACCCAAAAAAAAGAAAACCCCTGAGCCTACCTGAGAGTCCATTCCTTCCATTACAGATTGTTCTACCGGATTTTACGGCCTGGCTCGCCAAGGAGAAAAATAATCTGGCAATCGACCAGCCCCCTGCCCTTCTTCGTTTTCTTGCCGACCTACCTAGCGCCAAGACCTGCGGCCTCACGGCCAATAATCTGTTGGCTTTGGCCAGCCATATGCCATCATTGCTCGTGTTAGATGGCTTCGATGAAGTCGGCGCGACGCAGGACCGGGAGCGCCTTGTAATCGCGGCCCGCGAACTGCTCATTCTTCTTGCTCAGAAAAACGCCTCTGCCCAAATCCTTGCGACCACACGGCCCCAGGGCTATGCTGGTGAGTTGGCCCAGATAGGCATCCCACTTGAAGAATGCTATCTTGTTCCATTGCTACGAAAAGAAGCGTTGGAGTATGCCAAGAAATTGGTGAAGGAGAAGATCCCAGATGTGGACCATCAGAAAAAAACGCTCGCGCGCCTTCACGAAGCAGCCGAGGAGTCGGCCACGCAACGTCTTCTCACCACACCACTCCAGGTAACGATTCTTACTGCACTAGTCCAGCAATTAGGGCGGGCGCCTCGTGAACGCTGGAATTTATTCTCTAGGTACTTCGCTTACACATATGATCGGGAGATAGAGCGTGAGACTTACGCGTCGCGTCTTCTCGCCGAACACCGAGCTCACATCGAGCAGATTCACTCTCGAGTCGCGCTATTGCTCCAAGTGGAAGCGGAGAGGGATGGGGGCGCGTCAGCCAGGATGCCGCGCGCTCGCCTTGAGGAAGTTATAGCGGCTGTCCTATCGGAGGATGAAGTTTCGGAAATTGAATGCAAAGACTTGGTGCATGAAATCGCTGTCGCGGCTGAACAACGTCTTGTGTTCCTTGTTGAGCCAGAGCCAGGAAGCTTCGGGTTTGAGATTCGGTCTCTCCAGGAATTCATGGCAGCCTGGGCACTTACCTCTGGTCGAGACGCAGAGATTGAAGCCCGCCTGCAGCAAGTTGCCAAAGCGCCTATGTTTAGAAACGTTGTCCTGTTCGCGTCAAGCCGCCTGTTCAGCGAAGGGTCGCCACTGCGTGATGTCCTCGCAGACGTGGTGTGTGGTCGCCTTGACGACGACCAGGATGACGAATTATCTAGCCTCACACGTGCCGGGGGAATGCTGGCACTGGAAACCCTGGAGGAGGGTGCGGTGCTTTCGCAGCCCAAGCGCGCCCGTTCTCTAATGGCACGTGCAACGGGGCTTCTTTCACTCCCGCCCGGGAATGAACACGCGCGCCTTGCGCGAGTTGCCAATAATGACACAGCTCAGGTTTTACAGGAGGCGATTGAACACTGCATTGATGGGAACCATCATAAACGAAAGTTCAGTGCGCTGGCAGCATGGATCTGTCTCGTTGAGGCGACTAATAGTGGTGCACAATGGGCCATGGTACTCGGAGACAATTATTGGTCACGCCTGTCCGAACCCCTCTCGCTCCTCAATTATTGCAACCAACTTGACATCCCACTTGGCCGATGGATCACAGTCAAGATTGAGCACACCGCTGAAAACTTCCCACCTGAAAACTTTGTCGAACTGCGTACATTTCCCTCCGAGTCAAAGATAACTCTTAACTGGGTTTCCTGGCTTGTCGCATTCTACAATAGTGAAAATTGTTTTCACCGGAACCGATACTTCCCGGGGGTCAAAACTCTCACAGGTTTAGGGCAATTTTGCGACATGACGGAACCAAGCAGTCCCGCCGAGCCCCCCGTCCCATGGCACGCATGGGTGGCTGCAGCGCGTTTCGAAATTGAACCTTCGGCTCATCAGCTTGTGAGGGCACTTAATGCCATCGCGGACTCATTACCTAGGTCACGGTGGCAGGCGCTGCAATGGCGTTCATCCTGGCCGTTGGCCACTTGTTTGGCCGCCGCAGATACCCCCGAGGATCTGCACCGAATTGAGGAATTACTTCTTTCTGGTGATTTTGGTGACACCGAAGAATGGCGTAGCGCCGAGAAGTCTTGGGAAAAGAGAATCGATGTGCTAGAAATTCTTAATGACGTGGAAGATTGCGTGCCGTGGTCTCGCGAGTCGCTTAAACGGTCGCCTCCGCTCCTTGCGCTTCCCACATGGTTGTTTAGGAGGGAGGCATCCGGACATAGAGCTAAAGTTAAACCAGCAGTGATCCTAGAGAAGGCAAATAGAGTATTTCAATCCCACCAGTCGCGTAGCTTGAGGCAACATCTTGCAGAAGTATGCATGCATGTGATGCGACATATTTCGGCTAAGACGCCGAGAAACAACCTAAACCCTGCGGTATGGCTGTCTGAGACTCAAAGGAATATCGAATTCCTAGTCCCTCGTCCCAAATTCATACCGCGAGTTGAGTGGTTGAAACTGCTTGATGATTATGCCCCACCTAGTCATGAGTTTTGGTACATGGACATCGACGACGCCTTCGACTCCCTGGTCGAATCTAACGCACATCCGGCCGTTCTAAGGTTGGCAGTGCTATCCTTGCATTTTCACTCAAGACACTCCCGTTCCACGCCCACGCAATTTAAAAGCGCCATTAAGACCTTAGCCAATTTGAAATTTAGTTCTCCGGTTCAGCGGGCAGACCTGGCTATTCTGCAAATTTTACTAGGCTCCGTCACGGCTGATCGCGACGCCGACCTGTTTCGTGATATTGTGGCAGCAGCTACTGATGACCCGCCCTTGTGGACTAATCTTCTGGGCGCGCTTCGTCTCAGCCAACTGCCCTCCCCTCGTATCAGTGCGCTACTCGCGCAGGCATACCTTGAGATGGGCATCTCTCATCCGCAAGCCTACGTCGCCATTCAGCAAATTCGGGACATTCTCCAGACACGCAAGTCTGATTTGGACAGTCACACCATGTGGAATCGGCTGGCACTTCCCATGCCATATCCTAAGCCACCATTGCTTCCCCGATTGGAGGGAGGTATCCCATCGCGTCCAATTAGGCTCGAATCATTGGAACTGCATGACATTGGGGCACTTCACCACCTCAAGCTATCACTCAGTATTCCTTCTGATGATAAAGGGCAATGGGTGGTCATCCTTGGTCCCAATGGTATTGGCAAGACCACACTCCTTCGTAGTATAGCACTTGCTTTGCGGAACGTAAAAGACCCCGCCATTTGGCCCAAAGGAGCGTTCGCAAATTCATGGCAGCGAGTTAGCGATAACTGTGGGACACTCCTCACCGATTCACGAGTCACCGTTAAGCTCGGCGATGGAGTCGAACACAGCACTCTTATTCGAGCAAATGATTCTATTAGTTTTATCCAGTTTCCGGAACAGGAGTGTCCGCGTCTATTCCCATTATTTGCCTACGGGTGCCGCCGGGGTTCAGCTCTTGGCGGCGCAGCACGACAGGTGGATCTGACGGATGACGATGGCCCAGAGATCGCCACTCTCTTTGACGAAGGCTCAGCCCTCATCCACGCTGAGACTTGGTTGCTCCAGTTGGAGGGCGACGCGCCCAAGAACCCTCGCAGTAGAGCAATTTTCGATGCCGTAATTGAAGCCGTGAAGACTCTGTTGGACCTTGATGCGATTGAGGTGTCGGATCGAAAGTTATGGGTTGTTGAGCGCGCTCGGCCAAAGATTCCATTTAGCGCGCTCAGCGATGGTTACCTAACTAGTGCGGGTTGGTTTCTCGATCTTGTGGCCCGCTGGGTAACACTTGCTGAGCGTTACAATGAAACCATGGGCGCAGACTTCCTGGCGCAAATGCGCGGGCTTGTTCTGATCGACGAAATTGATCTGCACCTGCATCCCCTTTGGCAGATTGAGATTATTACCCGCACTCGCCGCTTGCTTCCTCAGATGTCCTTCATTGTTACAACCCACAACCCGCTCACCCTTGTCGGCGCCAAAGCTGAGGAGATTTGGATATTGTCGTCCGAGGCAGGCCGTGTGAAGGCCATGTGTGGGATTGAGGCGCCAATGTTACTCACGGGTGGTCAAATATATCGTAGCTACTTTGGCATTGACGATATCTACCCTGATGGGCTTGGTCGAGCATTGCAGCGCTACAGCTTTCTTTCAGGCTATGCCCTCCGCACAGACTCCGAGCAAGCCGAACTTGAGAGTCTCCGCGAGCGGTTGCGCGAGGCCGGGCTCGACCCCGGCTGGGAGACGGTATCGCGCAGCAAAGTTGAGCCAGCTTTCCCGAACCTACCCGCGCCCAAAAAGTCACGTTCCAGGCGGAGCAGGGTGGGCGAATGATCCTTGTTGTTCGTGGTACCGAACCGCCTTCCCTGGGTCCAATCCGGGCTACGCAGTTAGCCGGCCTTCGTTCGTTACGACGGCCGCCTCAATCTAGTGAAATCGATGGATACAAGATAGTCGCCGAAAACTTATGGAGAGCCCAGCACTACAAATGCTGTTACTGCGAACAAAAGATCAGGAAGGGTTTCAACGATGTCGAACACTATCGCCCAAAAGCTAGTGCGGACCGCCGCCCAGGATGCACCCAGAATCACGGCTATTGGTGGTTATCATTCACGTGGGATAACCTTCTCTTTGCCTGCCCTGCATGCAATCGCTCTGCAAAGAACAATAGATTCCCAATTGACCATGGCTCCGTTTCGCTTATAGCTGAGGAACCTGCTCCTGGAGGCGAACGCCCCTTGCTTCTTAATCCAGCCTCAACCATCAACCCAGTTGAACACATCGAGTTCGTTCTAGAAACGGTTGGCCCGGCCGGAAGTCCACAGGAATGGTGGGCACGCCCTCGCAATGGGAGCCTGTTCGGGCACATGACGATTGACGTCTGTGACCTGAACCATACTGAACAGCGCGAACTACGAAGTGACCACTTCGACAACATAGTTCGATTGCATGTAAATGCACTTAATGATGCTCTTGCTACCGCGCAAGGCAGGGAAGTTCAGCGGGAATTCGATCGGGCGCTCGCGCTCCTCAAGCCGGAGAACCTCTATGTCGCCTTTACCTACGACGCTTTGCGCTCATCCATCCCCGGTTCCAAATTGCAAGCTGCAATTCAGAAGCGTTGGCCTACGCCACGTCAAGTTGGCCGATGAATTCGAGTCGCATCGCTCTTCACATTATAAGGGAACCTTGAAAAATTCAACCATCGTCATTCCCGCGAAAGCGCGAATCCAGTCAAATCACACAGATGGATTCCGGGTCAAGCCCGGAAAGACGAAATTTTCAAGGTACCCATAAGTTTCAGCGGCCGGGGGACGTCGACCCCTTGCCGCTCTCGGCATCAAAACGGGACGTTCCTGCTTTAGTGATTTAACGATGC
>DYDL01000119.1 GCA_020717925.1 Desulfocapsa sp. | reverse complement strand
CCTCCCATAAGGCGGGCCTTTCTCCCGGCACCGCGGTTTATGTGGGAGAAAAAAAGGCCGATGATATCTGCATCAGTCTCATCGACTACGACAAGGAATCTTTCCGGCGTGAGCAACTGCACTCCGTCGAGGCCTGCGCGCCTTATCTGAGCAGGGAGACCGTGACCTGGATTAATGTCGACGGCCTGCACGACGCCGGTTTGATTGAAAAACTGGGTAGCCTTTACGGCCTTCATGCCCTTACGGTGGAAGACATTCTGCACCCCACCCAGCGGCCCAAGCTCGATGTGTTTGACGACTATATCTACCTGGTCCTGCGCATGCACTCCTTTGACCGCGACGCCGGGGAGACCGAGGTGGAGCAGGTGAGTTTTATTCTGGGGATAAATTTTTTGCTCACCTTTCAGGAAATAGCCGGCGATACCTTTGACCCGGTGCGGGAACGGCTGGAGCACAACAAGGGGCGCATCCGCAAGATGGGGCCAGACTATCTGGCATACGCCCTCCTGGACTCGGTGGTTGACAACTATTTCGCTGTGCTGGAAAACATCGGCGAGGAGGTCGAGGGGCTGGAGGACGCGCTGGTGGCCAATCCCGCGCCGGCCATCCTGCAGCGCATCCACGGCCTGAAGCGGGAAACCATTTTGCTGCGTAAATCGGTATGGCCCCTGCGCGAGGTGATCAGTGGCCTGCAGCGGGAGGAGCCCCCCCTGGTTAGCCCTGGACTTTCCTTATACCTCAAAGACCTCTATGACCACACCATCCAGGTCATAGACACAGTGGAAACCTTGCGCGACATCCTGTCCGGCATGATCGACATCTACCTCTCCTCGGTGAGCATAAGGATGAACGAGATCATGAAGGTGCTAACCATTTTTGCGGCCATTTTCATCCCTTTGACCTTTATCGCCGGCCTGTACGGCATGAATTTCAACGTCGAAAAGAGCCCCTGGAACATGCCGGAGCTGAGCTGGTACTTTGGCTATCCGTTCGCACTGGGGCTTATGGCCGCCACCGCCATTGCCCTGCTGCTCTTCTTTAAGCGGAAGGGCTGGTTCTGATCGGCGGCGGGAGGGGGACATGGAATTGTTGCAGCTTAAAGGTGTTATGTACTGGTCCGGGGTGTTGGTTTTTCTTCTTCTGGAACTCGGCTTCTCTTATCGGCTGCCGACGGTATCCAAAACGCGGCGCTGGCTGACCAATATCCCCCTCTCAATCGTTAACGGCGTCCTTTACCAACTTTGCTATGGAGTTCTGATCGTACGGTTGCTGACCCATGTTGAGCAGCAGGGGGCGGGGCTTCTTAACCTTTGGCCCCTGGCCTTCTGGCAGCAGGCGATCCTTGGCATCCTGGTGCTGGACTTCAGTATTTATCTGTGGCATCTGCTTACCCATGTGGTGCCGTTTCTATGGCGTTTTCATCGAGTCCATCACAGTGACATGAACATGGACGTTTCCACTGCCAACCGCTTTCATATCGGCGAGTTCCTGGTTTCCGGGCTGGTGCGGCTGGTAACCATCTATGTTTTCGGGATTCCTCTCTTTTCCTACATCCTGTTCGAGATTCTGGTCAACCTTTCCATCCAGTTTCACCACTCCAGCGTCCGGTTGCCCGCACAATTTGAGCGTTTTTGGATGCTGCTTTTTGTGCCCCCGCTCCTGCATCGCATTCATCACTCGGTCCGGATAGCGGAGCGCGACAGCAATTATGGCGTGTTGTTATCGCTCTGGGATCGGATGCTCGGCACCTTGCGTTACGATGTGGCCCAAGAGGGTATTGTGATAGGCGTGGGCTCGCATCGGCAATTCGAGGAACTGGGCTTGTGGCGCATGCTGGCCATGCCTTTTACCAAGCAGAGCCGTTAGTGGGATGGCAGGTGACAGATGAAAGGTGAAAGGTGAAAGGTGACAGGCTGAAGATGCTGAGCGCGCTATATGTCCCCTTTGTCCTATAAGTCCCATATCTTTTTGAGGTTTCTCCGTGCAATGGAAAAATCTTTTTACCCCGGTGAATAAACTGGATGTAGCCGCGGCCCGTGCCTTCATGGACCAGCGCTCGGCCGGCGATTTTGAATTGCTTGATGTCCGCCAGCCCAAGGAATATAAGCAGTCCCATATTCCGGGGAGCCGGCTCATTCCCCTTGGCGAGCTGCCGGCCCGCCTGGGCGAACTGGACCGGCGGAAGCCGGTGATCGCATACTGCGCCGTGGGTGGCCGCAGCAAGGCGGCGGCTCAGTTTCTGGCCGGCCAGGGCTTTTCCGAGGTCTATAACCTGGCTGGTGGCATCAAGGCGTGGGACGGTGGGCAGGTCGGCGGTGAATCGGAGGCTGGACTTGATCTGTTGCCAACCGAGGCGGAGTTTGGCGATGCCTTGCAACTGGCCTTTGCCATGGAGGAGGGGTTGCAGCGTTTCTATCAACATCTCGAGGCAGCGGCAGCCACCGACGAGTTGCGGCATATCTTTGCTCGACTGGCGGGGTTTGAGGAAAGACATATGGCCCGTCTCGCCTCCCTGTTCAGAGAGCGTGAAGGCCATGAGTTGCTGGACTTGGCTGTGACGCCCGCGGCCGGGATCATGGAAGGGGGTGGTCGCATCGCGGACCAGATAGCGGCGGCCAGCGGCCACGTTGATCAACTGCCAGCGGTCCTTGACTTTGCCATGGCCCTGGAGACCCAGGCCTATGATCTGTATGGTCGCCTATCCCTGCAAAGCAAGAACCAGAACGTAAAATCCCTGTTCATCAGCTTGATGGACGAGGAGCGCACCCATCTCGGCTTGCTGGCCAGAGAGTTGGAAAGCCTGCTTGCCCGCGGCTGACCCGTTCCCACCGGCCGCGACCATATTACGACTTTCCCCGTTTTCCTGAAAAAATCTCCCAGCAGTTTTGTCCCTGCCGCACGTCGCTCTTGCCGTGCACTACCAGGGACAATTGGTGCGCCAGCAATGCATGAAAACGCCATAAGTCGAAAAAATAATTATCGCTAAACAGACTCAATTAATTACGCATAAGGCTTGTTTTGCGCCCAAAAGCCGAGTAATGTTGCGCCGATCTTTTTTGCGCGGCCTCTGGTAGCCTGTACTTCAGGATAATATTCTTTTAAATTAGTTAGTTGTGTTAGATTTGACAGTGTCGCCCGGTTTTATGGTTCAGCGGTATGGCTCTGTAAATGCAGGTGGCTCGGCTGAAATCGGATTATTAGCAACGCGTTTTGCGTCATGATTGGAGGTGTGGTGGAGGCGCGGTGTAGAACAAGGGTGATTCCGTATAACTTGTTTGAATAAATAACTAATTACCAATTGATTGGCCAGTGTTGTGATATTTCCATGTTCTTTTAATGTTCTATAACTTGTTGAGATTTTGTTGAAATTTGAAAATAGCAAAAAAGTTACTTTGTAATGAATAAAAAGTTGACAATCGCCATATACAACATTTAAGATTGAAACCAAGAGGCTTTGCTGCCTGTTTCCGCCAAAATGGGCGCAAAAAGATTCCTGAAAAAATTAAGATCAGCAAAAAGGAGGTGGGCAGAGTTCAGGTTTTGTCGGTTGGAATGTCCAGCGACCGCACCCTTTCGTTGTGCGACCGGCATGAAATGCATCCCAATATCCAGTCGGGGTTGCCAGCAAATGGAGTCAAAGCCATGGAAGGAATATTGTTTCTCGTTTTTTGGTTTGGTTGCGCGATTCTCCACACGTTTTTTGATCTTAAAGTCAAACCTTTCTTGCAGGCTGAAAAAAACAAGGGCGCCCAGTCACCCTGGTAAAAATCACACGGTTGGTTGTGGTTGTGACCAAGCCCTGGGGGAGGCCCCCCAATGCAGGTAAGGAGGAACTTCTAAAGAGGAGCGTTGTCCCATGAATAATCTGCTGTCTGCTGTGTTGCCCAAGGAAAGTCCATTTACGATTCAATCATCCCGAGCCTACAATGCCGCCATCATGATCTCCGGCCTGTTCGCCGCCGTTGGCGTTGCCTTTGGTCTGCATGCCATGCTGGTCGGCCATGAACACACCTATGGGGTCACCCGTGAGATTCCCTGGGGGCTGCTGATTTCCACCTATGTTTTTTTTGTTGTGACCTCAACCGGCCTCTGTCTGGTGTCCGCCATCGGCCATGTTTTTGGCGTCAAGGCCCTGCAGCCCATCGCCAAGCGCAGTGTCTTCATGGCCATCATCTCCATTATCGCCGGCTTTCTGGTTATTGCCTTTGAGATCGAGAATCCCTGGCGCATGGCCATCTACAACATGACCTCGCCCAATCTTACCTCCAACATCTGGTGGATGGGCACCCTGTACGGCGCCTATCTATTTTTTATGGTCATCGAGTTTGGTCTGCTGCAAATGGGCATGCACAAACAGGCCGGCATCCTCGGTCTTATGGGTGTCCTCGCCGGTGTTGCAGCCCACAGCAACCTGGGCGCGGTTTTCGGTCTGCTTAGCGGTCGCGAGTTCTGGCACGGCCCCTACATGCCCATCTACTTCATTACCTCGGCCATGATGTCCGGCTGTTTTGCGGTGATCTTTTTCAGTTGGGTCGGCTACAGGGCCAACGGCTGGCAGATGAGCGAGTCCTACAAGTCATCATTGTCCACGGTGGCCAAGCTTGGCGCCATGCTCATCTCCGTCATTGCCTTCTTTACTTGCTGGAAGATCATCTCCGGCGTTAGCGGCCAGCCGCCGGGAAAATTCGAGGCCATGCAGGCCATCCTGTCCGGACCATATTCGGTGAACTTTTGGGTTGGCGAGATGATGCTCGGCCTGGTTATTCCCTTTGTCCTGGTTCTGGCGGTACGCGCCCAGAACATGCAGACGTTGTTCGTGGCCTCTGTCTCCTGCCTGATCGGCATCTTCTTCATGCGCTTTGACCTGGTGGTGGTCGGTCAGATCGTCCCCCACCTCCATGAGATGGGTCTCGTCGATATGCCAGCACTTTTCTCCTACACCCCCTCTTTCCATGAGATTATGGTCACCCTGGGCGGCATGGGTTTGTGCTCCATGGGTTTCCTGATGGGAGAGCGTCTGTTCAAGGGGCATCTTTCCGAAGATCACTGAGCATGGTGGTTTAAGGAGACATTGCAGGGGGCCCGCCGCGCTGTCTCTGTGCGGTTAGGCAAGGCGGGTCCAGCGTCCGGATTAACCTGGTCCGGGCCAAGGATGGCCAAGGAGAAAAAAGATGGTCGCAAAAAGAAAATCCGATATTCGGCCGCTCAGGGATGACACCCCCATTTATCCCATTGGCGTTGCCGCGCGGTTGCTGGATGTGCATCCCCGCACTTTGCGGATCTACGAGGCGGAGGGGTTGCTTGACCCATTCCACCATGGCAGCCGCCGGCTCTATTCACCAAACGATATCAAGTGGATCGCCTGTGTCCGCTCCATGATTCATGAGCAGGGGATCAGCATCCCGGGCATAAAGCGGCTGCTGGCCCTCGCCCCGTGCTGGGAAATTGCCGACTGTCCATCCGAGGTCTGCACCACCTGTGCCGCCCGGGTGGATCGCTCGGCCCCCCGGTTGTTGCGGCAGGTCGGCGATGCTGTCAGCGAAGGGCGGGCCAAGGCGGCCGAGCTGGCGGCCAGGAATGGTGATGCTGGAAAAAAACAGAAGGCGACGCCAAAATAATCTTTATGTTTGGATTTAACGGGCGTCGCCTGACCGGCTGGCATCGGCCTGCCGCCGCCCCGGCGCTGCGGGCCGATGGCTCCGCCTGAAGGAGCACGGACATACAGCAACAGCAGAAAACAAAAAGGCCCTGCCGTAATCCGCGGCAGGGCCTTTTGTCATTTAGTCCGTGGCGCAACCACCGCTCTCAGGTTTCTTCCTCATCGTCGTCGAGGTCTGCCAGCGGATTGGCCAACTGGTAACGACTGATCTTGCGGCGCAGGGTGTCCTTGGAAATCCCCAGTTCCCGGCAGGTGGCCAGTTTTTTCCAGAGGTTCCGTTCCAGGGAACTGTAAATGGCCTGTTTCTCGATTTCATCCAAAGGCATCGGCCGGTCCAGGGTGAGCAGGCCTGGCGTCTCTCCGCCGATCGTCTTTGGGGCAAAGGGCTCGGGCAGGTGCTGGGGCTGGATGAAGCCGCCGTGGCAGAGGATGAAGGAGTATTCGATAATGTTTTCCAGCTCCCGGATGTTGCCGGGAAAGTTGTAGCGCATGAGGATGGCCAAGGCGTCGTCGGAGATGCCGACAATGTCCTTGCCCTGCTGGGTGCTGAACTGGTCGATAAAGTGTTTGGCCAGCATGGGGATGTCTTCCTTGCGTTCGCACAGGGGCGGCAATTGGATCTTCACCACATTCAGCCGGTAGAAGAGATCCTGCCGGAAGAGTCCCGCCTTGACATGGGCCTGGAGATCCCGATTGGTGGCGGCGATGATGCGCACGTCGGCCTTGATCGGTGTATTGGATCCCAGGGGTTCGTAAACCCGGTCCTGTAAAACCCGGAGCAATTTTACCTGCAGTGAGGCCGGGATGTCGCCGATTTCGTCCAGGAAGAGGGTGCCGCCTTGGGCTGCCGCAAAGCGGCCCTGGCGATCCTGCTTGGCATCGGTAAAAGCGCCTGCCTTGTAACCGAAGAGTTCCGACTCCAGCAGGGTCTCGGGCAGGGCGCCGCAGTTTACCGCCACGAAGGGCCCCTTGTGGCGCTGGCTGTGGTTATGGCAGGCGCGGGCCACCAGTTCCTTGCCAGTACCGGAATCACCAAGTATCAGCACGTTACTCTCACTGTGGGCGATCTCGGGCAGGATGTTGAAGATGCGCTGCATGGTGGCGCTCTTGCTGATGATCTCGCCAAAGGTGTAGCGCCGAGTCAGTTGTTTGCGCAGTTCCGTAAGCACGGAGAGGTCACGAAAGGTCTCGACCCCGCCGATGACGTTACCCTCATGGTCCAGCAGAGGCGCGGCGCTGATACTGATGGGCAGCCGTTTGCCATCGGTGGTATGGATAAAGATAGAGCGGTTGGTAACCGGCTTGCCGCTGTACATGCTTTGGGCGATGGCGCAGGAGTCGCCGCAGATGGAGGAATGGAACACCTCGCTGCACGATTTGCCGATGGCATCCTCCCTGGACCAGCCGGTGATCTGCTCGGCCGCGTAATTGAACGAGGTGATCTTCCAGTTGCGGTTCACGGTGAAGACGCCGTCGGCCACGGACTCGATGATCATCTCCTTCTGCATGCTGTCGGTAACGTCGCGGAAGGTTTCGACGCCGCCGATGATTTTACCGTCCGGGTCGATGACTGGCGAGGCGCTGATGCTGATCGGGATGGTGTGGCCGTCCTTGCTTTTGATGAAAACGGTGCGGGAAGCGGTCATGGCCATGCCGCACTCGACGCACTGCGCCAACACGCAGGAGTCTCCGCAGATGGAGGAGTGCAGGATCTCGCCGCACGGGATGCCCACCACCTCGTCGTGTTTCCAGCCGGTGATCTGTTCGGCGGCGCTGTTGAAGGCGGTGATGCGCATGTCGCGGTCCACGGCAAAGACCCCGTCGGCAATGGAGTTGAAGATAAGATCCTGCTGGATGAGGCTGGTGATGTCGCGGAAGATTTCAACCCCGCCGATGACCGTGCCCTCCGGGTCGATGAGCGGCGCGGCGCTAATGCTGATTGGGATGGTGTTGCCGTCCTTGCCCTTGATGAAGACCGGCCCCGAAACCATGGTCCTTGCCTGCCTGACACTCTGCGCCAGCACGCAGCCGTCGCCGCAGATTGAGGAGTGCAGGATCTCGCTGCACGGGATGCCCAGCACCTCGTCGCGCTGCCAGCCGGTGATCTGTTCGGCGGCGCGGTTGAACACGGTGATGCGCATGTCGCGGTCCACGGCAAAGACCCCGTCGATGATGGAATCAAGGATAAGATCCTGCTGGATGAGGTTGGTGATGTCGCGGAAGATTTCAACCCCGCCGATGACCGTGCCCTCTACGTCCATGAGCGGCGCCGCGCTGATCGTCAAGGGAATGACCCGGCCGAGTTTATTCTTGATGAAGACGGCGCGTTTGCTCACCGGCCTGGCCAGCTCAATACTCTGCGCCAGATAGCAGGTGGTGTCTGCGATGGACTGGAGTATCTCGTCGTGGGGCAGTCCCAGGGCGTCCTCCCGGCTCCAGCCTGTGATCTCCTGGGCGGCACGGTTGAGAGAGGTGATGCGCATGTTGCGGTCCACGGTGAAGACGCCGTCGGCAACGCTATCCAGCACCAGGGGGGTAATAAGGGCAGGGTCGGAGGCATCGTGCAGGGCGACGATGGCGCCGGCCAGATTGCCGTCAGCGTCGGGTATGGGGATGGCGGTCACCATCACCGCCTCGCTTTTTTCCGATGCCGATTTTTTAATCACCATGCGGAAATTGCTCACCGCATGCCCTGCGGCCAACGGGCTGCGCAGGCTGCACAACCCGTCAAAGCGACCGGTGGCGGAGAAGACGTCGATGCAGTTCTTGCCAAGCATATCCTCCTTGTGGACGCCAAGGAGTTCTTCGGCTGCCTGGTTGAAAGAGGAGATCCGCCATTGGGCGTCAACCATGAAAACCGCTTCAGCTACCTGCGGTTTGTTGAGCTGTTCATTGCTGGTCATTGAGTTTCCTTTCAAAAAAAATATTTTTTGCGTCCGGCCGATTTCGCCTGAAAAGGCGGAGAAGTCGGTGCGGAATCAGTCTGGACTATAATACAGGCTTGTTTTTTCGTAAAGTGAAGAGCAACGGTAGTGGCCTGCCTGACATAAACAAGGCAACCTTGTATAATTTGTCATTCCGGGCTTGACCCGGAATCCGGCTGTATGATTTGACTAAGCTTCCCGCCTTAGCGGGAATGACGATAAAAGAATTTTTTCGAGGTTGCCTTGAGCTTTCTCTGGCATTTGATTTTCTTATCATTTGCTGGGGGCCTTGAAGAAACGCATCATTTCATAGGCGTCCCCCATGTGGACACGCACGCATAGTCTGGTCAAAATAGTAGACGATACAGAGGAGTTAAAGTAAATTAAATTAGATATGCCAGACTACAATTTCACGGAATATTTTGAAAAAGAAGTATTGCGGAAGAGACCATATCTCAAGAAGGAATGGTGCGTCCGGGTAATCGAAAAACCTCTCAGGGTTGAGCGACAAGAGAATAATCGTTTCCGGTTCTGGGGAGTTATCGCTGAACTTGATGGCCGTGTGTTGAGGGTCGTGACCTTGGCAGACAAGATAACCATACACAATGCGTTTCCGGACAGGGGGTACAAGCCATGAAACTGAATTATTACCAGGAGACCGATTCCCTCTACATCGATCTTTCGGAAAAAACGAGTGTGGAGAGCAAGGAGATTTCCGAGGGTGTTGTCCTTGATTACGACGCCGCGGGAAACCTGGTGGGTATCGACATTGACAATGCCAGCACGAAAGTGCAACTCAAGGACTTGTTTCTCAGCAGGCTCCCGTCAGACATTCATACCGTGGCAGCCTAGTACCAGAGGCTCGGATGTGCACGCACCAGCAATCTGGCACCGGAAAAACATCTATGGCTGACCGGCAGCCTGTCTTGACAGAGGAGCCGGCCTTC
>DYDL01000377.1 GCA_020717925.1 Desulfocapsa sp. | reverse complement strand
TGCACAAATCCGCCAGAAAAGTGAGAACGTGAACCAGATGGGCATGGTAGAATAGCACCTTCTCTTTTGAGGCGAGCACGATGGCGTACAACTACACTGAGTGCGACCGGAGCCAATTGTATCTGCTGCCGCCAAGCATGCGGGAGTGGTTGGCGGAGGAACATTTCGTGTGGTTTCTTTTGGATGCGATCGGCCAGATGGACTTGTCGGCGTTCCACGAGCCGTACCGTTCGGATGGCAAAGGTCAGAAGGCGCACCATCCGAAGATTCTGTTGGCGGTGATGCTGTACGGATATTGTCACGGCGAGCGGTCGAGCCGGCAGTTGGAGCGGCTGTGTCAGGAAAGCGTGGCGTACCGGATTTTGGCGGCGAACACGGCTCCGGATCATTGTGCGTTCGCACGGTTTCGGCAGCGGCACGAGGCGGCGCTGAAGGCGGTGTTTCTGGAGGTGCTTCGGCTTTGCTCGGAAGCTGGAGTGTTGAAGGTTGGCGTAGTATCGCTGGATGGGACGAAAATGAAGGCGAACGCGGCTCTGTCTGCGAACCGGACGCTGGAGGGATTGGAGAAGGAGATCGCAGCAATCCTGTCAGAGGCGGCGGTGCGAGACGCGGAGGAGGACGCCCGGTACGGCAAGGATCGGCGTGGCGACGAGTTGCCGCCTGACCTGCGGCATCGGGAAGAGCGCCTGCGGCGGCTTCGGGAATGCAAGGCGAAGCTCGAGGCGGAGAAGGAAGCGGCCCGACACGCACAGGAAGAGAAGATCGAGCAACGCGAAGCCGAGGAAGTGGCGAGCGGCCAGAAGAAGCGAGGTCGTGCACCGAAAACGCCGGAGAAGGCGGCCGAGGAGAAGGCCGAATCGAAAGCGAACACAACCGACCCGGCGAGCGAGATCATGAAGGCTCGCCAGGGATATGTGCAAGGCTATAACGCCCAGGCGGTGGTGACAGCAGATCAATACGTCGTGGCGCCGGGAGTGACGACGGAGGCGAACGACCAGCACCAGTTGCACCCGATGCTGAATGAAGCGGCAGCGAACCTGGACGCGGTGGGCGTGGAGAAGAAGATCGGGGCGGGGCTCGCCGACGCTGGCTATTGCAGCGAGAAGAACCTGACGAGTGGGCCGCCCGATGGCCCGGAACTTTTGGTGAACACGACGAAGGACTGGAAGCGCCGCAAAGCGATGCGAGAGGAACCGCGTCCGCGCGGCCGCATCCCGAAGCGATTGACCGCGACGGAGCGGATGGAGCGGAAGCTCCTGACGAAACGCGGAGCCGCGCTTTACCGGAAGCGTGCTCAGACCGTAGAGCCGGTTTTCGGCCAAATCAAATCCGCGCGCGGGCTTGACCGTTTCTGTCGGCGTGGCGAGTCCGCGTGTGCGAGCGAATGGGCGGTGATGTGCGCGACACACAATCTGCTGAAACTCTACCGCAGCGGCAAGGTTCGACCCTTCGGCTCCGCTCAGGACAGGCAAGCCCACCGTGCCCTGATGCCTGCGGTGAGCGCAGTTGAACCGTCGAATAGCAAGGCAACACGGAATTGAGCAAGAGGAAGGAGGCGAAACACCGCACTGCGGGGATGGAAATCGTGGGCAAAATCGTGGGCAAAATTATCTTGACTTGCCCCCCCCCGCGCTATACTGTTTT
>DYDL01000376.1 GCA_020717925.1 Desulfocapsa sp. | reverse complement strand
ATCTCCTTCCAGAACGGCATCTCCCATCTCGACCTCCTGGCCTTGGCCCCAGACCAAGCGCATCGGGCCGTGGGGGTGACCGCCATGGGCGCCACCCGTACCGGGCCGGGCGAGGTCATCTTTGGCGGCGCCGGACTCACCCGCATCGGCTATCAGACCCCGGCCGACGAGCGGGGTGACCAACTTCTGACCCAGGGTGCCGCCATTCTCACGGCAGCCGGAATGGCAACCGAGGCCGTGCCAGACATCCTTTCCCAGGTTTGGGCCAAACTGCTGGTCAACACCGGCATCAACGCCCTGACCGCCCTGTTTGACTGCGCCAACGGCGGGCTGCTTCATATTCCCGAGGCCCGGCAACAACTGGTCGCCGCGGTCCGCGAAGGTGCGGCCGTGGCCCAGGCCATGGGCATAAGTCTGCCGGACGATCCGGTGGCCCGTACCTTGGATGTCTGCAAGGCCACGGCCAGTAACATCTCTTCCATGCTTCAGGACATCCGGCACCACCGGCGCACCGAAATCGACGCCATCAACGGTGCCGTAGTCGTGGCGGCGCACCGCCTGGGGCTCGCCGCCCCGGTCAACGAGGAACTGGTGCGCCGGGTCAAGGAACGAGAAACGCACGCTGTTGGCAATTTTTCTTGACAGCAGTCGTTGCGGGCAACAATATACGGGGCTTGTTTTTTAGAAGAAGAGGCATAAAGTGGCAAAGATTTATGGAAGTTTCCGTATACTCTGTCCCTTGGCCACTCTGTCCCTCTGTTACTTTTCCGTTAAGGAGCAACCATGAGCCATTACCTGTTCACCTCTGAATCTGTTTCCGAAGGCCATCCGGACAAGGTGGCTGACCAGATTTCCGACGCGGTCCTGGACGCCATCCTGGAGCAGGACAAGACCGCCCGGGTGGCCTGCGAGACCCTGGTCACCACCGGCATGGCCATCATCGCCGGCGAGATCACCACCACCGCCTGGGTGGACATGCCGCAGGTGGTGCGCGAGACCATCCGCGAGATCGGCTACAACTCCTCTGACATGGGTTTTGACTGGCAGTCCTGCGCCGTGCTCACCAGTATCGGCAAACAGTCGCCGGACATCGCCCAGGGCGTCAACGAGGGCTCGGGCCTGGATCTGGACCAAGGCGCCGGCGACCAGGGGTTGATGTTCGGCTACGCCACCGCCGAGACCCGCGTGCTGATGCCCATGCCCATCACCTATGCCCACCGCTTGATGAAACGCCAGGCCGAGGTGCGCAAGGCCGGCCTGCTGCCGTGGCTGCGGCCCGACGCCAAGAGCCAGGTGACCATTGAATACGAAAACAGCAAGCCCAAGCGGGTGGAGGCCATTGTCGTTTCCACCCAGCACAGCCCGGAGGTTGATTACGAAGATCTGAAGGAAGCGGTGATGGAGGAGATCATCAAACCCATCATTCCCGCCAACATGGTGGACAAGAACACCAAGTACTTCATCAACCCCACCGGCCGTTTCGTCATCGGCGGGCCGGTCGGCGACTGCGGGGTGACCGGCCGCAAGATCATTGTCGATACCTATGGCGGCATGGGTTCACACGGCGGCGGCGCCTTCTCGGGCAAGGATCCCTCCAAGGTGGACCGTTCTTCCTCCTACATGGGCCGCTATGTGGCCAAGAACATCGTGGCCGCCGGCATCGCCACCGAGGTCGAGGTGCAGATCGCCTATGCCA
>DYDL01000005.1:29530-37315 GCA_020717925.1 Desulfocapsa sp. | reverse complement strand
GGACTCTGACTCCGCTTATCGAGGTTCGAGCCCTCGTCCCCCAGCCACTGTAAATTCAAGCGGATAGAGCAAAATAGCTCTATCCGCTTTTTTTATTGTCATGTATTTGTACAACCCCTGTACAACCTTTTCACTTGTTGTTTAAAAAGTATAATAAAATTTGGCAATGTCGCACGTCAAGATCAACATGACGAAAGAGATTTAGCCACGCCCCTCTGTCGAAAGCCACCCGCCCCCACCGACTTAATTTTCCCCAGCCATGACGAGAGTAGGAAAACCTCGATTTCAGGGGCGTTCGTGCGTACCGTTGCCCATCTTAACCTAAATTGATGACGACTTTCACAGGACCTTAGGGACAGACAAAGCGGTCTATCATACGCTTCGCCACACTTTTGCATTTTGGTTGGCGATCCAGGGGACACCAATCCTCACTATCAAAGAATTGATGGGACATAAGGGCATTGAAATGACCATGCGGTATGCTCATTTGATCCCAGACTTAAAGCACAAGGCTGTTCGAGATATGATTGAGCCTTTTTCTTTTTCTCGTGATACCGCTTCTGTCAATATTGATAAGCAAACAGCCTGAGAACACTGGAAATACTGGCGTGGAAGGGCAAGTCACAGGTTAAATTCCCCCTACAGAGGACCCCAAAGGGCCTTTCTGGAGTACGTATCGGGGTTAATTGTCATTCAGCAATAGCAGGAAAACAGGTGTGATATTGTTTTTCTTTGAGAGGAGTGGCGGAATCAGTACAGCTCTTTGCTCACCACGAACAGCACGTACATAAAAGTGATTTGTCTTAGGGGGGTAGTCGGTTAGTGCCCCATGGTGTATGATCCTCGCAAAACCACTTTGCCGAGGAGATGCCGTGGAAATACTCTTGATATCAGGTCGCGATTATCCGAACACGTACCGTAGTTTTGTTGAGATGTTTCCTGATAATGCATCTTGCGCTGCATACCTCATAAAATTACGTTGGCCGAATGGGTTTATCTGTCCAGCCTGCAAAATAGCCACTACTCCAAGGCAAGGCAGTCGTGGTCGCTTAACTTGCCCGCTTTGCCACCATCGCACCTACACCCAAGCGGGAACGATTTTTGATAAGACACGGACACCGCTAACGACATGGTTCGAAGCAGCGTGGCACGTGAGTACAGCGAAGAACGGTTTGTCTGCTAAGACGCTGGAGCGCACGCTTGGCACAAAATATCGGGTTGCTTGGACTATGCTCCAACGCTTTCGTGTGGCTATGGTAGATGCCGAACGTAAGCAGCTCTCCGGAAATGTTGAAGTAGACGAAACCTTTATAGGCGGCGTCAAGCAGGGCGGCAAAAGAGGCCGTGGTTCTGCGAAAAGCATAGTAGTGATTGCCATAGAAATCATTGATCCCAAGGGGTTCGGGCGGGTACGAATGCGTCATATTCCCGATGCTTCTGGTGAAAGCTTGATGCCGTTTGTATGTGATGTAGTCGCTCCAAATTCTGTTGTGCATACCGATGGATGGAGCGGCTACAATGGATTATCCGAACATGGGTTCACCAGAAAAATTACAGTGCAATCATCTTCAGGCGATCCCGCACATATATCCATGCCGGGCGTTCACCGTATAGCAAGTTTATTGAAACGCTGGATATTGGGAACGCACCAAGGTTCAGTAGTTCCTGAACACCTACAGTCTTATCTGGAGGAGTTCACTTTTAGATTCAACAGACGTACTTCTCGGAGCCGTGGCCTTGTGTTCAGAAGATTGCTTGAACGGGCAGTTGCAACGGGTCCGGTTACTGAAAACGATGTAACGCATGGATATAACTGGGGCTAAATCTTGTGGGGCACTAACCGACTACCCCCATTGTCTTATTATCGCCGTAGGTGTCATCGTAACCGGTGGAGAAATTTATGTCCCCCGCTCTGCCCGTATAATACACGTCAGAAGTAGAGGACCAGTAATTGGAAGATTTAGTAGTAGCGGCAAAAATTGGATCTATGGCAGGTAAATAATGGCTGTAATCAACAAGGGAACGCAACTCGTTGATATTGGGTAGACGCCAGTCTGATTTTCCAGCCAGGTTCAGATTCTCAGCGGCAGCCAGAGCCTCTTTCCAGGTCATGGCATCAGCTACCCCATTCCCTGTAATATCCATCGTCGCCTTCTGCCATTCCAGGCCGTTGACGGTATCGGTCACGGTATCTCCATTGGCGACAAATCTGTTTCCAGACGGCGGGGGCTGTATGTCACACACAGCGCGGACATAATAGCTGGAAGATTTAAGGTTATCAGCGCTAATATGGCCATAGAAGAAATTAACAGACCACGCATAGGGCGGGTCTCCCGCTTTAGTGGTGGACGACCAGTAATTAGACGAAGTTTCGGAAGTCGAGTGAGTGGTGGCGACAAAGTCTGGGGCTATAGCCGGTTTCACACGGCCCAGATTAACCAAAGTGGCCAACTCTTTAATGGTTGGCAGCCGCCAATTCTTTTGGCCGCCAAAATTCTCACTGTTGAGTTGGTCAATAAAAGTCTTGGTGTCGTTGCTACCGCAAGTTCCCTCTTCTCCGCTGTTTGTGTCGGTATTGGTGTCGCACCATTTATAGGTATTGTCGGCATCGTGGATGCTTGTATAATCCTTGATACCGTCCATGTCTGTCTTCAGTTCCCAGATCAAACCAGTGACATTATCCTGAACGATAGATCCATTCCACATCAGTGAGTAGGATCTTGCTGGCCCGGTATGCTGAGAATCCTGGCCATAGAAATCATCGCCTTGCGCGGGACAAGGCATTTCGAGAGTAGCATCGTAACATTTCGTTAACCCGGTGTCCGGCCAAAAAGAAAAAGCCGCACCGCTATTGTTACCAGCCAATACTGGGAAAACGCCTATGACCATAGGCAATATGGCGAAAAAACAAACTTGCAGACTCTTCAACATGAATATTCCTCACTTTTTGCAAATACAACTTGATAGCGGAAGCACGCAAACTATTTCATAAATATCAACCGGTCATAGCATTGAAAATGTAAATTATCCACAGATTCTGCTGACAAACCAGAAACAAAGTCTTTTCCTGAACGTTGCTATCACACAAAAAGGCGCCATTCCTGTGCATACAGAAATGGCGCCTGTCTCGTATAGCTTGTTTCTTTTAATCAGGAGGCGATCATAAAGTCATTGGCCGTAATCGCAGGTTTAGTGGTCAGGGTGGCGAACTGAACCGCCACGCCCTGGCCGTTGCCGTCGGCGTCGTAGAAGAGCGCGCCGGAGGTGGTGTTGTAGAGGAGATAATCGTCTGCATCCCCGGCAACTCCTGTGCCATTGGCCAGAAAATACTGGGAAGAAAGAACCCCAACGTTGTTCAAGGAAGTGAAGATATCCTTATCCAGCCGGATCTGATCCTGACCACTGATAAAATCAGAGATGGAGTCTTTGTTGGTTGTTGCATTTAAGACGGAATCAAAGACAAAGTTGTCATTGCCTGCGCCGCCGGAAAGGATATCGTTGCCCAAACCACCGTTCAGGGTGTCGTTGCCGGTATTACCGGTCAGAGTATTTACACCGCTATTGCCGATAAGGATATTGTCCAGGGTGTTGCCGGTGCCGGTGATGGCGGAGGCGCCGGTCAGGGTGAGATTCTCGACATTGGCCCCCAGGGTCAAGGTGACGCTGGAGAGGACGGCATCTGTCCCCTCACCAACATTCTCGGTTATCACGTCGGTCGAGATATTCACGGAATAGGTATCATCGCCAACCCCGCCAAACATCTTGTCCGCACCGGTCCCGCCATCCAGGATATCGTTACCGGCTCCACCGGTCAGGGTGTTGACGCCGCTATTCCCGACAAGGATATTGTCAAGGTCATTACCGGTGCCGTTGATGGCAGAGGTGCCGGTAAGGGTAAGATTCTCGACATTGGCCCCTATGGTGTAAGTAATAGAGCTCTGGACTGTATCGCTACCTTCATCGGCAAGTTCGGTAACGATATCGCCGGTGTTGTCAACAGCGTATATGTCGTTGCCCACACCGCCAATCATAGTATCCGCACCGGTGCCGCCATTCAGGGTATCGTTACCCGCGCCACCAGTCAGGATGTTGACGCCGCTGTTGCCGGTGAGGATGTTATCAAGAATATTGCCGGTACCGTTAATGGCTGTAGTACCCGTCAAGGTCAGGTTCTCAACATTGTCTGTCAGGGCATAGGTCACGCTCGACTTAACCAGATCTGTCCCCTCGTTTACGCTTTCAAAAATGGCATCTGATGTGTTATCAACAACATAGATATCATCACCAAGACCACCGGATAGAGTATCAGCCCCAGTGCCGCCACTGAGTGTGTTCGCGGCACTGTTACCGATGAGGATATTATTCAAGGTGTTGCCGGTGCCATTGATGGCGGCGGTTCCAGTAAGGGTAAGATTTTCAACATTCGCGGTAAGTGTCAAGGTGACGGATGATTCAACGGTATCTGTTCCCTCGTTGGCCTTTTCAGTTACAATATCACCAGAATTATCAACAACGTAGGTGTCGTTCCCCGCACCACCAAGCATGGTGTCAGCACCAATGCCACCAGTCAGGATATTCACACCACTATTACCCGTAAGTATGTTGTTCAACTCGTTCCCTGTACCATTAGTGGCGGCTGTACCGGTTAATGTCAGGTTCTCAAAATTCGCACCAAGGGTATAAGTAAAGGCGCATTGGATTGTATCTGTCCCTGCATTAACTGACTCGATAACAACATCACCGACATTATCAACCACATAGATATCATCACCAGTCCCGCCAAGCATGGTATCCACGCCGAGCCCACCGTTCAAAGTGTTATTGTAATTATTGCCGGTCAAAATATTATCCAGAGTGTTACCCGTACCGTTAATAGCCCCGGTACCGGTCAAAGTCAGATTCTCGATATTGGCGGCCAGGGTATAGGTAATGGAACTCTGGACGACATCGGTACCTTCGCCAGCCAACTCGACAATGATATCACCTGTGTTGTCAACGGTGTAAATGTCGTTGCCCATACCGCCGGTCAGGGTATTATTCGCTGTATTTCCAGTCAGGACATTGTCCATCATATTGCCCGTACCGTTAATAGCCCCGGAACCGGTAAGAGTCAGGTGCTCTACATTGGCACCCAGAGTATAGGTAACGGAGCTCTGGACGACATCGGTGCCCTCACCAGCCAGTTCGCTAACGATGTCACCCGTGTTATCTACCACATAGATATCGTTGCCCACACCGCCAGTCATACTATCAGCCCCTGTTCCGCCATTGAGAGTGTCATTACCGATTCCTCCCATCAAAATATTTACACCGCTGTTACCAGTAAGGATATTATTCAACTCATTGCCTGTACCATTGATCGCCGCGCTACCGGTTAGAGTAAGATTCTCAATGTTGGCTCCCAGAATATACGTGAGCGAGCTGTTAACCTTATCCGTACCTTCGCCAGCAGCCTCACTCACCACGTCGCTGACATTGTCCACTGTATAGGTATCATTGCCTACACCGCCGATCATGGTATCGGCCCCGGCGCCGCCATTCAAGGTGTCGTTTCCGGCCCCACCGATAAGGATATTCGCGGCAGTGTTACCGGTTAGGGTGTTGTTCAGTTCGTTGCCTGTGCCATTGATCGCCGCAGTACCGGTTAGAGTAAGATTCTCAATGTTGGCTCCCAGGATATACGTGAGTGAGCTATTAACTTTATCTGTGCCTTCACCGGCTGCCTCGGTCACCATATCGGAGACATTATCCACAACATAGATATCATTTCCTGCTCCGCCAATCATGGTATCAGCCCCAAGCCCACCATCCAGGGTATTGTCAGCAATGTTACCGATAAGCACATTGGCAAGCGTAGTGCCAGTGCCGTTGATGGCAGAAGTCCCGGTCAGTGTCAGATTTTCAATATCCACGCCTAAGGTGTAGGTGATACTGGACTGAACGATGTCGTTTCCTTCGCCTGTGTTCTCAATAACCACATCAGTGGTCGCATCGATAACAAAGGTGTCGTCACCCAGGCCGCCAGTCATGGTGTCGCTGCCGGTACCCCCATCGAGAAGATCATTGCCCGCGCCGCCGATCAAGGTGTCGTTGCCTTCGTTGCCGACAAGCTGATCATCACCGCCAAGGCCGTTTACACTATCGTTGCCCGTTGTTCCCCAATATGAATCCGCGCCTTCCGTAATCGTTGTCAGCCGGGTATTGATGGCTGCGCTGTCCCAAAAGGAACCATCGGCAAACTCAATCCGTTCGATACGGGATGCGGAATCAGTAAAGTGACTCTGCACGGTAAGTTTGTCGCTGCTTCCCAACACACTTATATAAAGGTTACTCACGTCACGTGACAGCACGATATCCCCAGCATTAAGTCCAAGCAAGCGGATAACATCTGTAGTGCCACTGGTTTCAGTGATAGTGTCCCTTCCATAACCCGAGGCAAACAGGTAGGTGTCATTGCCTGTGCCGCCGTCCAGGGAGTCGTTGCCTGTGCCACCATCCAGAGTGTCGTTGCCTGCATCGCCAGAAAGATAATCGTTGCCGCCCCGGCCTTCCATGCGATCAGCAGCCGTGGTGCCGTACAAGGAATCTGCCGAGTCGGTTCCCATAAATTTGGACGCTGACAGTATCGAGGCTCCCCAGATGGTGCCATCGGAGAACTGTATCTTTTCGATTCGATACGCGGGATCGTCAAACCAGCTTTGTACCATGATCGTGTCAGTGGTGCCGTTGATGCCAAGATAGAGATTGGAGGCGTCACGCCACAGGGTTACATCACCAGGTGCCACATCGGGGTTCAGCCGGATTGTATCGCTGTTGCCCGGAGTGGAATCATAGTCAGAAATAGTGTCTTGGCCGTAACCGCGACCAAATACGTAGGTGTCGTTGCCGCCCATGCCGCCATTCAAGGTGTCATTACCGGATTTAGCGTTAAAAACATCGTCCCCGTTCCCGCCAGTCAAATTATCGTTGCCGACTGTTCCTGTATAAGGCGCTTGCAACATGATAGTTGCGTCCCAAACCGTGCCATCGGCAAACTGTATCTTTTCGACTCGATAGGCCGGATCGTCAAACCAGCTTTGCACAGTAATTGTGTCATTGGTGCCGTTTATCCCAAGGACAAGGTTCGACTGATCACGCCACAAAGTTACATCACCAGGTGCAACATCGGGGTTCAGCCGGATCGTATCACTACTTCCCGCAGTGGAATCATAGTCAGAAATAGTGTCTTGGCCGTAACCGCGACCAAATACATAGGTGTCGTTGCCGCTCATGCCACCATTCAAGGTATCATTACCGGATTTGGCGTTAAAAACATCGTCTCCCTCACTGCCAGTCAAATTATCGTTGCCGACTGTTCCTGTAAATGGCGCTTGCGACATGATAGTGGCGTCCCAAACCGTGCCATCGGCAAATTGTATCTTTTCGACTCGATAGGCCGGATCGTCAAACCAGCTTTGCACAGTAATTGTGTCATTGGTGCCGTTTATCCCAAGGACAAGGTTCGACTGATCACGCCACAAAGTTACATCACCAGGTGCAACATCGGGGTTCAGCCGGATCGTATCACTACTTCCCGCAGTGGAATCATAGTCAGAAATAGTGTCTTGGCCGTAACCGCGACCAAATACATAGGTGTCGTTGCCGCTCATGCCACCATTCAAGGTATCATTACCGGATTTGGCGTTAAAAACATCGTCTCCCTCACTGCCAGTCAAATTATCGTTGCCGACTGTTCCTGTAAATGGCGCTTGCGACATGATAGTGGCGTCCCAAACCGTGCCATCG
>DYDL01000005.1:12532-29422 GCA_020717925.1 Desulfocapsa sp. | reverse complement strand
TAAATGGCGCTTGCGACATGATAGTGGCGTCCCAAACCGTGCCATCGGCAAACTGTATTTTTTCAACTCGACAGGCCGGATCTTCAAACCAGTTTTGCACCATTATCGTGTCACTGGTGCCGTTTATGCCAAGATAGAGATTAGAAACATCACGCCACAAGGTTACATCGGTGGAGGTGAGTCCCTCAGCCAGCCGGATTATATCATTATTCCCCGCAGTGGAATCATAGTCGGATATCGTGTCTTGACCGTAGTTACGCCCGAATATATAGGTGTCGTTGCCACTGTCACCCATACTCATATTGCCACCCAGGATGTCATTGCCGACACCGCCATTCAACACATCATCACCCGCGCCACCATTGAGGATATCATTGCCGGCTCGTCCAATTAACACGTCATTGCCTTCGTCACCATTCAGGGTATCATTACCGGCGCCTCCGTGGAGATAATCGTCGGTAACTGTTGCCAAGCTATTCATGAGTGTGGTGTCAATAACAACGCTGATATCACTGCCTAAAGCGTCAAGAGATGTTTCAAAAGAATCGAGATCCATCATGGAGAGCCAGCCGATCCCCTTAAGAGTCCTACAGAATTCGGCCAGTTGCCCTATGCCCGCAGTCCGATTGCTATTGATGGCGCTGATAAGCTGATCCGTTACCAGACTAAGGTCTCCACGCAACGTCAGGCTCGCTTCGTCCCAGGTATAAAAAATTTCCTTATAAAGCGGTTCCAAATAACTTTGTGCAGCAAGCTGGCTGTAGACAAGATCCTCCAGTTTAGCAAAAGTCAGAACCAAAGCTGCGGCTTGATTTTGTGTAGGATCACTTAATACAAGAAAATCCTTTCCTATAAAGCTTTCCAAGCTGACAAGCTTGCGTGCATCGATATTGACGCCACGACTATTGGGATCAAGCGCATCCACCCCTGCCCACATATAGATGATCTGTTGGGTTAGCTCCTCCCGCTCGGCGGTGGAAGTGGCATTGGCAAACAGGCTGACCAGATCCTTAAGCTGTCCGCTGGCATCCTGGGCCATGGCCTGTTGCAGATCTCGAACCTGGCCGTAGCCGCGGAGATCGGGAAGGGCCGCAATATCGGCGGGCACATCCACCCATTCCTCAGCGATAGTGTACATGGCATCCGTTTCAAACCAGACATCGCTAACAGTAGCCATGCTGTTGTCAGACCTGGTAAAACCGCCTGTCTGCATGTGGGCGTTGCCATTGACGTCCACCAGGGTAGAGTTAGTGTAGCCGGTGTTTATGGACTGAACTCCAGCTTCGGTCAAGGTGAGGAGTTCACCTTCGGTGGTATAACCATTACCATCCACATCCTTCCAGACACGGAGGCTGGCGAAAACCGCATCCTGGGCATCAACCTTACCGTCGTGGTTATTGTCAAATTCGGCAAGGGCTTCAAAACCATTGGCAGCATGAGTGCCGTCGGCAAGAATAGTGTTATTACCAAATAGTTCTCCACCGGATTCGATACGACCATTGTTGTTACGGTCGAACACCAGCAAGCCATCGTCAGATCCCACCCAGCCGGTCTGCTCGGCAAAGCCATTTCTATCATGGTCAAAATAGGCTCCATCCGTGACTCTGGTGGTTTCAATTCCATCGCCGTCCAAATCCAGGATAAGAGGTGAGCCGACTTGTCCAGCACCGTTGAACATGTCGCCAATGGCACCAATGTTCCAGGCAGGAACAGCTATTCCATTCCAGGTTGGCCAGATGAAGCCCTCGAACCCGCTTGGATTGAGCCCTGCTTCACCGAGCGCAGCCCAAGTGAAGTCAACACAACTGTTAGTGAGGCCACTATAAGTAAGGCTGAATCCACTACCACCAGGATCCTCCCCGAAATTTCTCATTGCATCGTACTGCGCTTGTGAAATTGTAATGGTTACTTCGGTTTCTGTGCTGAGATAATGTTGATCATCATACATTCTGGTCTCACCTGGCGCAAATCCCCGACCATAGTTCTCATCCTGTATGGGGCCAAATCCGTAGCTATTTGTGTTTCCGTTACCATCATCCAGTGAGTACCACATGTGGCCTACATCTGAAGTCCCTCCACCCAGAAGTCCAGTTCCGGGCCCAGCAATTCTGATAGTTACAAAAGGCATTATTTCTCCTTGTTTCAGCTATTTTTTAGAAATAGGGGTAGATTTTTTATCGTATCCGATACTCAAAGTAATCGGTACTTCTGCCAATTCTGGTGCATTTATCAGGTTTTCGACACGGATTCGGTAATGACCGGGTTCCAATCTCACAGAATCGATTTCTTTTCTGAAGAAATCTGCTCCCCATGCTTGCAACCTCAGTTCCAGAACTTCTTTATCAACTATCACCCTCTCCCCCGCTGGCTCAATCGCGCTAACCTTTAGCTTTAACGGGGTCGGAATGCCTGGATCTCCATTTTTATATTGATCCCCAACTAATTTCTTAACACGGGCTCGATCCACTTGATCTCCTTCTTTATAGCTAAAACAAAGACTGAGGATATACACACGGTGTTCGACAATACGCATTTCAGTTTCCACTGTTGTACCAGCCTTCTGGACGGTAAACGGCAATTTAAATGGCGGTATAGGCGGATACACATCTTTAGTACAGGCATACAAACACGGGAGAATAATTAGCACAGCAAGGAATAACGGCTTAAAAAAAACAGAAAAATTATTACTTTTTCCAGTATGTTGATACCCTGTCCTCACTATCCTTCCATCTCTTTTTTTATCGGCCATTCTTTACTCCACTCTCATATTTTCATTACTTTCTTATGCATGAGACACACACTCCCACCATCATAGGCAGAAAAAATCCCCAAAGTCAAGGAATGGCGGTTCTTTCTGAACACCATGTTCAGACATGAAAAAGGCGCCATTCCTGAATACTCAGAAATGGCGCCTTGGGTTATGGCGTTGTGGTTTATATCGTTCAGGCGGCGATCATAAAATCATTGGCCGTAATCGCTGGTTTAGTGGTCAGGGTGGCGAACTGAACCGCCACTCCCTGGCCGTTGCCGTCGGCGTCGTAGAAGAGCGCGCCGGAGGTGGTGTTGTAGAGGAGATAATCGTCTGCATCCCCGGCAACTCCTGTGCCATTGGCCAGAAAATACTGGGAAGAAAGAACCCCAACGTTGTTCAAGGAAGTGAAGATATCCTTATCCAGCCGGATCTGATCCTGACCACTGATAAAATCAGAGATGGAGTCTTTGTTGGTTGTTGCATTTAAGACGGAATCAAAGACAAAGTTGTCATTGCCTGCGCCGCCGGAAAGGATATCGTTGCCCAAACCACCGTTCAGGGTGTCGTTGCCTGTATTACCGGTCAGAGTATTTACACCGCTATTGCCGGTAAGGATATTATCGAGGGTGTTGCCCGTGCCGTTGATGGCGGAGGTGCCGGTAAGGGTGAGATTTTCGACATTGGCCCCCAGGGTTAAGGTGACGCTGGAGAGAACGGTATCGATGCCTTCGCTGGCATTCTCGGTGATAACGTCGGTCGAGATATTAACATAATAGGTGTCATCTCCAGCCCCGCCAAACATCTTGTCCGCGCCGGTCCCGCCATCGAGGATATCATTGCCTGCGCCACCGGTCAGGGTATTGGCGCCGCTGTTGCCGATAAGGATATTGTCCAGGGTGTTGCCGGTGCCGTTGATGGCGGATGTGCCGGTAAGGGTGAGATTTTCGACATTGGCCCCCAGGGTCAAGGTGACGCTGGAGGATACGGTGTCGATGCCCTCACCAGCGTTCTCCGTAATAACATCTGTGGAAATATTGACATAATAGGTATCATTTCCCGAGCCGCCAAACATCTTGTCGGCGCCTGTTCCGCCATTCAGGGTATCGTTGCCCGCACCGCCGGTCAGGATGTTGACGCCGCTGTTGCCGGTAAGGATATTGTCAAGATCATTCCCGGTGCCGTTGATGGCAGAGGTGCCGGTAATGGTCAGGTTCTCGATGTTGGCACCCAGAGTGTAAGTCACGCTGGACTGCACAGTATCAGTCCCTTCATTGACATTTTCCACAACGACATCAGAGACATTATCAACCACATAGATATCATTGCCAAGGCCGCCAAACAGGCTGTCAGCCCCGGTGCCGCCACTGAGTGTGTTCGCGGCGCTGTTACCATAAAGGATATTATTCAGGGTGTTGCCGGTGCCATTGATGGCTGAGGTGCCGGTCAGGGTAAGATTCTCGACATTCGCGGCCAGTGTCAGGGTGACGGAGGACTCGACGGTATCCGTTCCTTCACCCGCGTTTTCCGTGATCACATCGGTGGAGATGTCAACCACGTAGGTGTCATTTCCAGCGCCACCCAGCATCTTGTCGGCGCCGCCCTTACCGTCCAGCCGGTCATTACCGGCCCCGCCGGTCAAGGTGTTGACCGCGCTGTTGCCGGTAAGGACATTGTCCAGGGTATTGCCGGTGCCGTTGATGGCGGAGGTTCCGGTCAGGGTTAGATTTTCAACATTGGCAGCCAGGGTATAGGTGGCCGAGGATTGAACCACATCGAATCCCTCGTTGCTGTTTTCGGTGATAATATCCGTGGCGCTGTTCACAATATAGGTGTCATCTCCAGTGCCACCATTCATGGTGTCATTGCCGGTACCGCCGTCAAGAAGGTCATTGCCACCATTCCCGTACAGAATATCATTACCGGCAAGGCCGCTTAACGTATCATTGCCGACCCCACCGGTCAGGGTGTCAACAGCGCTGGTGCCGGTCAGGATGAGGTCTTGGACGCTGACGGTGATATCGAAGACATCCGACACCGCCAGGGCTCCGGTATCCATTGCTGTTACCCGAACACTGATGGCGCCCAAGGCAGAAGGGGTTCCGCTGAAGGTGCGGGTGGCAGTGTTGAAGATGAGCCATGAGGGCAGGGCGCTGCCATCGGCCAGGGTGGCGCTGTAGCTGAGCGTATCGCCTGCATCGGGATCGGTGAAGGCGGAGGCGGAAATCGTATAGCTGAAGCCGCTGCCCAGCGCCGCCGTCTTATCGGGCAGGGCCGTCGACAATACCGGGGCATGATTGGGGGCGGCAACAGTCAAGGTCACATATTCGCCCGCCGAATAATGATAGTTGTCCGTGCCCCACAAGATAAACTGGAGACTGCCGACATTGTTTGCATCCGGGGTGCCCGACAGGGTCCGGGTGGTCGCATCAAAGGTGAGCCAGGCGGGCACAGCCGAACCATCCTCCATCTTCACGCTGTAGGTGATGGAATCCCAGGAGTCAGGGTCGGTAATCGTATTCAGGGCCACGACATAGGAGAACAGGCTGCCGGCCCTGGCCTGCAAGGTTGGGAGATAGCTGTTGACCGTCGGCGCATGGTTATTGTTGGCCCGGTCAACAACCGTCTGGATCATGGTCTGATCCCAGATTGTGCCGTTAGCGAATTCGACACTGTTCACCTTATGATCGAAGGTCTCTTCGCCCTCGGTGGTTGGTGCTGCAAAGTAGTCGATGAATCCGATCTGGTCGTCACTGTTCTTCACCTTAAAAAACAGGTTGTTCCCGTACTGGAAGGCCAGCACATCGGTATCGGCGATACCCTCGCCAAAGCGCAGGACATCGCCGCCGCCAGCCAGATCCAGATCCTCGATACTGTCCTGGCCATCGCCGCGGTTATAGGCATAGACGTCGTCACCCCGACCGCCGTCCAGATAGTCGTTGCCCTGTCCGCCGGTCATGAGGTTGTAGCCGTCATTCCCCCACAGGCCGTTGGCCAACCCATTGCCGGTAACAACAAGGTCGTCGCTGCCATCGACTGCCAGACGCTCCAGGTTCGCGCCAAGGGAGTAACTCACCGTGCTGCGGACAAAATCATCACCTTCACCGACCGCCTCGACAATCGTGTCGCCGGCATTATCAATTTCATAGTAATCGTTACCGGCGCCGCCGGTCAGGGTGTCCTGACCGTCTCCCCCGAACAGGAAATCATCTCCACCGCCACCGATCAATGTGTCATTGCCACCCCTGCCCCAGAGGTTATTGGCGGCGCTATTACCGGTAATGACGTTGTCGACGTCGTTTCCGTTTCCCCGATAGATCGTACCGGTGAGCGTCAGATTCTCGATGTTGTCGGACAGAAAATAGTTCGTTTCGAAACTGCGAATTTCAGTATCCGTGCCCTCGTTATATTCCTCAATAGCATAATCATCCTGGGAATCGGTAAGATAGGTGTCGTTTCCGGCTCCGCCTTCCATGGTGTCGGCTCCCAGTCCGCCATCGAGCAAGTTGGCGCCGTTGTTACCGACCAGGTAATTGCCAGCATCGTTGCCAACAATATTGATATCGGCGGAACCGGTGAGAATGGCGTTTTCGATATTGGCGCCAAGCGCAACACTGATATCGGCCATAACCGTATCCCTCCCGGCGTTGACCAATTCGACAATCACATCGCCGGTGCTGTCAATTACATAGGTATCATCGCCGGTCCCACCTTCCATGCGATCATTGCCGAGTCCCCCGATCAAGGTGTCGTTGCCGGCCATGCCCAGGATGAAATTATCGGCATTGTTACCGGTGACGACATTATCCAGGCCGTTACCGGAACCGCTATACACCGTACCGGCCAGTGTCAGGTTCTCGACGTTGTCGGCCAGGGCCTGGAGAGTGTCATAGCTGCGGATTTCCGTATCCGTACCCTGGTAAACGGCTTCAACGATGTGATCACCTGAAGATTCAGTAAAATAAGTGTCGTTACCGCCTCTACCCTCCAGGGTGTCGGCTCCCAGCCCGCCTTCAAGCAGGTTGGCGCCGCTATTACCGATCAGGTGATTGCTCTCATTGTTACCCACGGCATTGATCCCGGCAGCGCCAGTGAGGGTTAGATCCTCAAGATCGGCACCCAGAGTGTAACTAATCGAACTTTCGACAAGGTCAGTACCTTCACCCGAGTTTTCAACCAGCATGTCATCCAGGGAATCAACCACATAGATATCGTTGCCGACACCTCCGAGCAGGCGGTCAATCCCAGCGCCGCCGATCAGGCGATCATCGCCGGCGCCGCCCTGCAGTTCGTCATCTCCGTCTTGCCCGTCCAGAATGTTATTGCCGCTATTGCCCAGCAGGATATTGTTTTCCGTATTGCCGACAGCATATATACCGGCGGTGCCGGTAAGCGTGAGCTTTTCGATATTGGCGGCCAGCATGTAGCTGACCGAACTCTCGACGGTATCCGTACCTTCCCCTGCAGATTCAACGACCACATCGCCGATGCTGTCCACTTCATATGTGTCATTACTAATACCACCTGTCAGGCGATCATCGCCGACCCCCCCGATCAGGCGATCATCACCGGCGCCGCCATCGAGCGTATCGTTGCCGGCCTGACCGTTCAGCAGGTTGTTCAACTCATTTCCCGTGAGTATGTTAGCAAGCGCATTACCGGTACCATTCACGGCCTGGGCCCCAAGCAACACCAGATTCTCAACGTTGTCCGCCAGGGTATACCCGACCGAGGCGGTCACCACATCCGTGCCACCGCCAGTGGTTTCGACCACACTGTCGCCGGGGTCGTCCACCAGATACTGGTCGTTGCCTGCCCCCCCAATCATTACATCCGCCCCAGTCCCGCCATCCAGCACATCATTACCTGCATTGCCCATCAGGGTGTCAGCTCCTGCCAGGCCGCGCAGGGTGTTGTCCTCGCTATTGCCTTCGATCCGGTTATCCACCTCATTACCCGTACCGGTTTTCACCAAAGGACCTTCGGCCAGAATAAGATTTTCAATATTGGCTGCTAACGTATAGTTAAGGCCGGCAATAACGGTGTCCTGGCCCCCGGCACTGTTTTCGAGCACTGTATCGTCAAGATCCGCCACCTTGTAGGTATCGTCGCCGAGACCACCGGCCAGCGTATCTGTGCCGATTCCACCATCCAGCACATCATCGCCGCTGTCGCCGTAGAGGGTGTCGTTGCCAAGACCTCCGTTAAGTTGATCGGCGCCGTCTTCGCCATGGAGAATATCATCCCCGTCATCACCCAGCAGGGCATCATTATCCGCCCCACCAAAAACCAGATCATTACCCGCGCCGCCATGCACCGTGTCATCGCCTGCCCCGGCATAGGCGGTGTCATTGCCCGCCCCCAGATCAAGGATATCGTTGCCGCCGCGGCTATCGACCATATCGTCACCGGCCAGAGCGTTGATATTATCACGCTCCGAGGTTCCGGTCAGCGTGTCCGCGTCTTCAGTTGCCGGGATATCAATACCGACCGCGGCGATAACCTCGGCCATGGTCATGGTCTGGCCATCCGAGAATTCAATGACGTCGATGGGGGAAGTAGCGGCCAGGTTATCATAATCCACGCCATCAAGATGCAGTTCGTCTCCGGCTGTCCCGCTGCTGATCATCAGGGAGCCAAGCGACAGCGAAATCATGCCCAAGCTGATCCCGCCCTGAAAAATCACCCGATCAAAGCCTGAATCGTCCTGCAGGTGAACACGGCCGCTGCCTCGTGAATAGTAGTAGGTATCATCGCCTTCGCCGCCGTCCAAAAAGTCATTGCCCGTGCCGCCCATCAGAAAGTCATTGCCGTCACCGCCGTAAAGGATGTCATCGCCGCCTTCGCCGTACAGATAATCATCACCGGCCTCGCCATAGAGGGTATCGTTACCGCTTCCCGTGTTGTCTCCGTTATCGCCCCACAGTTGGTCATTGTCATCACCGCCGGACAAGACATCATCGCCGACTCCGCCGATCAATTGGTCGACGCCGACTCCGCCATCAAGGAGATCATTACCGTCCTGACCATATAAGGTGTCCGCGCCATCGTCGCCGGCCAGCAGATCATTGCCTTCTCCGCCCTGCAGTTCATCATCGCCGCTGCCACCATGGAGCGCATCCGCACCGGTCATGCCGAACAGGATGTCATTGTCTTCGTCGCCATACAGCGTATCATTGCCACCTGCGCCCTGCAGCCGGTCGGCGCCGCCGCCGCCATACAGCGTATCGGCGCCAGTGCCGCTGTTGTCGCCATTATCGCCCCAGAGATCGTCATTGCCCGCGCCGCCGTTCAGGATATCGTTGCCTTCCTGGCCGACGAGAGTATCATTGCCGCCACCGCCCAGCAGCATATCGTCGTCGCCGCCGCCATACAGGGTGTCGCTGCCGTCATCACCGGAGACATAATCGGCGCCATCGAAACCGGCCAGGGTATCATCGCCGGCATCGCCTGAAAGACAGTCATCGCCGCCAAGTCCGTAAAGCAGGTCGTTGCCATCGCCGCCGCTCAGAATATCGTTGCCGTTGCCGCTCAGGTCGCCGTTATCACCGATGAGCCAGTCGTTGCCGCTGCCCCCGGACAGAAAATCGTCACCGTCGCCGCCGATCAGGGTATCCGCATCCGCTTCCCCGGAGAGCAGGTCGTCCCCGGCGCCGCCTTCCAGCCAGTCGAGGCCGGCGCCGCCAATGAGCGTATCGTCACCCGCTGCCACCGCATCATTGAGGAAATTAAAGACGTACGGACTGTTCACGCTCCAACCGGTCGCATAGCCGCTCTGGCTGTAGGTAAAATCGATGCTTACGACGCTGTGGTCGTTGGAGAATTCAACCGGATCATAGGTAAAATAGCCGTCGCCCATGAGGAAGTCGTTACCGGCGCCGCCTGTAAGCACATCATTGTGGCTGCCTCCCGCCAGCAGATCGTTGCCGTCGTCGCCGCAGATACAATCCTCACCGTCGTTGCCCTGGATTACATCCCTCTCAGTTCCACCTGCCAGGTCATCGCCTGCAACTGAGCCGCTGATATAATCAATACCGGCATCACCCCTGATGATATCGCCCTGAACTACCTCGCCCGGCACCTCGCCGGTCTGATCGCCCGCCAGCCAGTCGTTGCCGTCACCGCCGCTGATATAATCGCTTTGCGTCATGCCGATTAAATAATCGTCGCCGCCGCCGCCCGTCAGGTGCAAAGAGAAAAAGCCATTCTCGTCAAAGGAAACGGTGGTGGTCGTATTGGCGCCATCTTCATCCCAATGGAGAAACAGTCCGTAATGCCGGGGATTTTCACTATCCCCCAGACGCGTTACAAAGACGGAGTCGCGGTTATCGCTGCCGGTAAAATTGTATGCCTGCGGGTCTTCCGCTTGCTCAATCAGCTTGATGCCGAAGTCGCCGTCCTGAAAATCACTTCCCAGATCCAGGGTGCTGCCATCGGCCAGACCCAGTTGCCAGGTTGAACCATGGGTCAGGGTAAGCACCGTGTCGTCTGCCATGGTCATGTGCCAGATATTGCTGTCGCCCTCCTGGAAGAACCCGCCTGCGGCAAGATATTCCTGACCGGCTTCATTTATGATCCTGATAATGCCGTGGATCTTGCCGTCTGCATCCTGCTCCTCGATGATGGAATCGTTGCCGTCGCCCGTATGCCAGATGTAGGTGTCCATCCCCGTACCGCCGAGAAGGATGTCGGAGCCGGTGCCGCCATCAAGGGTATCGTTACCGTCACCGCCGATCAGGACATCGTAGCTGTCGCCGCCTGAAAGCGTATCCGCGCCGCCATTGCCGACCAGCACGTCGGCCTGGCTGCCGCCGGTGAGGTTGTCGCTGCCGGAACCGCCCAGCATGAAGGCCCGCAGGTCTCCGGCGGTGGCGGTCATGCCGCCGGCACCTGCCTGGATGAACCAGTCGAGCAGGTTCGGCAGCATGGCCTCGATGAAGGTGCGGTCGACGGCGGGCAGGGTTGTCAGGTAGTTGGTGAAGTACAGGGTGTAGCCCTTGGCATTATCGAGTGTATCGGCCACATTGCTACGGTCGAAGCGGATGCCGCCGGTGACGCCCTCGGCGCTGAAAAGCTCCTGGCCGTAGTCCGCGCCGCTGGCCGGTTCTTCGTAGTATTTCTGCATGGCAAAGGCGGTCAGGGCCTTGGTCAGGTCGTTATTGGACATGGTCAGGCCGCCATCCTGGGCGATCTTTTTCAGGTCGGCGGTGAAACGGTCGAGCATGTGGTCGGCGGCAAACGAGCCTTGCACACCCACTTCGTGACGGATGAGGTTTTCAAGAAAGTTGCGTTTCGGATCAATCAACTTGTTTGGATCGTTGTAGTACAAATTGCTGTCAAAAATCATTCCCAGCAAATCCGTCAGTTTAGTAGTCACCTCTCGAAATTGGTCATTCTCCACGAAGGCAGTGAGCAGGGCAATAGAGTGCAGATTGGTGCCAGAAACATCTGTCCCGCCATGGGTAAGAGACGGCTCTTGCGTGCCGATCCGGTCCAGCCAGGTGGCAGGAGAGACACTTAACACCTCGCCTGCAACACTCAGGCCGGTGACATTTCCTTTCCGCTCGTCCAGCCTATCCGTGCCAAACAGGCCGGAAGCATCCACATTGCCGTATGCAACAAGCGGCTGCAGAACCGTTTCGGATACCCCGTGATCCCGTAGATAATCGAGCAGATCCAGGTACACAGCCAAACCGCCCTCATCAAAATCAACGGATTGCCGGAAAGGGGCAGGATCAAAGGTAACGGCTTTTTCATCAAAAAACACTCCCAGCAAAGCGGCCAAGCCACCGCCCAAGCTATGGCCGGTGAAGGTGATGGTGGCTCCTGGATTTTCCGCCTTGATCTGGCAGTAATAGAGCGCCGCCTCACGCAACTGATCCGTCGGCGAACCCATGGCGAGATCGGAATTTGCGATCCAGTCGGGATTCAGGCCCGGCCCGGTACCGGCGAAGGAGATGACGATTTCGGTGCTATTGGCGATGGTAGTGCCGTTACCAAATGCTGATGCTTCAAAACCGCTACTCACGGGCGGTGAATAGGAAACTTGCTCCCATCCTTGCGGTACAGAGAATCTATTACCTTCGGAGCGGGTGGAAAAATATGCAGCTCCGGCCATAAGTGCACAGTTAATCTCAAATTGTGTTGCCATTTTCAATTCTCCTTATAATTATGAATTATTTCTTGTCTCTTCGATCGAGTATCTTACGCATAACTGGATCATTAGGCATAATGTAAGAACCTTTGTACAAAATCAATTCTGTACAATTCCCCCCCGACCCCTCATGTTTCCCCGGCTCCAGCGGCTCCCGCAGGATGGCCCGTAGATATGGTTCCAGATCATCGTTTTCTTTTTTGATAGTGGCAATTGACAGTATGCTTCCCGCTTGTTTTTCCGGTTTCGAGCGCCCCCCGACAACCACGTTCGCCTCCTTAAACTCCACCGGGAATTCATATAACGAAATCGGCCGCCACTCCTTGCCGTCGTAACGGAAAAATACATATGGCGGATTGGGACGCTTCCAATGGTTGTAGGCAATGCACCCCGCCGGCGTGGTAGCGATGTAGGGCGTCCCATTCAGAATACCCAGCGTTATCAGCATTAGTTGGGAACCAGTGGGGGGGCTTTGAAAATCAACTTTCCAAACAACTTTTTGTTTAGTACCCGGCACAGGAAAAACCCATTCTTCCTCCAGAACTGCCCGCTCCTGACTCTCAAGAGTCGGCTTACCGCCTAGGGTCTGGCGTCGCTCCACAATAATCTTGCTGCCATCATGCAGCAACACCTCCTCCTGCCAGCTCACCGATTTGTCAAAGCCCAAAAATCCAAATGCGTCCATGCCTGTCCCCATGATCAAAATTGAAATGAGCAATCCCAATGTACCCTTCGCATATCTCATGCCGCTTGTCTCCAGTGGTAGTCATCTGCCAAATCCTTCACCTGCATATCAATATAAAACTGATTATTGGTGGTAGCGGAACCAGATTTTTTTGTCAAATTTATTTTGTTAGAACAAAGAGATATATCCATTTTGTTGTTAGTCAGCACACTATTATTTCCGGTAATATCATCCCCATCATCACCGAGAAGGGTATCATTATCAGCCCCACCAAAAACCAGATCATTACCCAAACCGCCATGCACCGTATCATCGCCGATCCCGGCATAGGCGGTGTCATTGCCCGCCCCCAGATCAAGGATATCGTTGCCGCCGCGGCTATCGACCATATCGTCACCGGCCAGAGCGTTGATATTATCACGCTCCGAGGTTCCGGTCAGCGTGTCCGCGTCTTCAGTTGCCGGGATATCAATACCGACCGCGGCGATAACCTCGGCCATGGTCATGGTCTGGCCATCCGAGAATTCAATGACGTCGATGGGGGAAGTAGCGGCCAGGTTATCATAATCCACGCCATCAAGATGCAGTTCGTCTCCGGCTGTCCCGCTGCTGATCATCAGGGAGCCAAGCGACAGCGAAATCATGCCCAAGCTGATCCCGCCCTGAAAAATCACCCGATCAAAGCCTGAATCGTCCTGCAGGTGAACACGGCCGCTGCCTCGTGAATAGTAGTAGGTATCATCGCCTTCGCCGCCGTCCAAAAAGTCATTGCCCGTGCCGCCCATCAGAAAGTCATTGCCGTCACCGCCGTAAAGGATGTCATCGCCGCCTTCGCCGTACAGATAATCATCACCGGCCTCGCCATAGAGGGTATCGTTACCGCTTCCCGTGTTGTCTCCGTTATCGCCCCACAGTTGGTCATTGTCATCACCGCCGGACAAGACATCATCGCCGACTCCGCCGATCAATTGGTCGACGCCGACTCCGCCATCAAGGAGATCATTACCGTCCTGACCATATAAGGTGTCCGCGCCATCGTCGCCGGCCAGCAGATCATTGCCTTCTCCGCCCTGCAGTTCATCATCGCCGCTGCCACCATGGAGCGCATCCGCACCGGTCATGCCGAACAGGATGTCATTGTCTTCGTCGCCATACAGCGTATCATTGCCACCTGCGCCCTGCAGCCGGTCGGCGCCGCCGCCGCCATACAGCGTATCGGCGCCAGTGCCGCTGTTGTCGCCATTATCGCCCCAGAGATCGTCATTGCCCGCGCCGCCGTTCAGGATATCGTTGCCTTCCTGGCCGACGAGAGTATCATTGCCGCCACCGCCCAGCAGCATATCGTCGTCGCCGCCGCCATACAGGGTGTCGCTGCCGTCATCACCGGAGACATAATCGGCGCCATCGAAACCGGCCAGGGTATCATCGCCGGCATCGCCTGAAAGACAGTCATCGCCGCCAAGTCCGTAAAGCAGGTCGTTGCCATCGCCGCCGCTCAGAATATCGTTGCCGTTGCCGCTCAGGTCGCCGTTATCACCGATGAGCCAGTCGTTGCCGCTGCCCCCGGACAGAAAATCGTCACCGTCGCCGCCGATCAGGGTATCCGCATCCGCTTCCCCGGAGAGCAGGTCGTCCCCGGCGCCGCCTTCCAGCCAGTCGAGGCCGGCGCCGCCAATGAGCGTATCGTCACCCGCTGCCACCGCATCATTGAGGAAATTAAAGACGTACGGACTGTTCACGCTCCAACCGGTCGCATAGCCGCTCTGGCTGTAGGTAAAATCGATGCTTACGACGCTGTGGTCGTTGGAGAATTCAACCGGATCATAGGTAAAATAGCCGTCGCCCATGAGGAAGTCGTTACCGGCGCCGCCTGTAAGCACATCATTGTGGCTGCCTCCCGCCAGCAGATCGTTGCCGTCGTCGCCGCAGATACAATCCTCACCGTCGTTGCCCTGGATTACATCCCTCTCAGTTCCACCTGCCAGGTCATCGCCTGCAACTGAGCCGCTGATATAATCAATACCGGCATCACCCCTGATGATATCGCCCTGAACTACCTCGCCCGGCACCTCGCCGGTCTGATCGCCCGCCAGCCAGTCGTTGCCGTCACCGCCGCTGATATAATCGCTTTGCGTCATGCCGATTAAATAATCGTCGCCGCCGCCGCCCGTCAGGTGCAAAGAGAAAAAGCCATTCTCGTCAAAGGAAACGGTGGTGGTCGTATTGGCGCCATCTTCATCCCAATGGAGAAACAGTCCGTAATGCCGGGGATTTTCACTATCCCCCAGACGCGTTACAAAGACGGAGTCGCGGTTATCGCTGCCGGTAAAATTGTATGCCTGCGGGTCTTCCGCTTGCTCAATCAGCTTGATGCCGAAGTCGCCGTCCTGAAAATCACTTCCCAGATCCAGGGTGCTGCCATCGGCCAGACCCAGTTGCCAGGTTGAACCATGGGTCAGGGTAAGCACCGTGTCGTCTGCCATGGTCATGTGCCAGATATTGCTGTCGCCCTCCTGGAAGAACCCGCCTGCGGCAAGATATTCCTGACCGGCTTCATTTATGATCCTGATAATGCCGTGGATCTTGCCGTCTGCATCCTGCTCCTCGATGATGGAATCGTTGCCGTCGCCCGTATGCCAGATGTAGGTGTCCATCCCCGTACCGCCGAGAAGGATGTCGGAGCCGGTGCCGCCATCAAGGGTATCGTTACCGTCACCGCCGATCAGGACATCGTAGCTGTCGCCGCCTGAAAGCGTATCCGCGCCGCCATTGCCGACCAGCACGTCGGCCTGGCTGCCGCCGGTGAGGTTGTCGCTGCCGGAACCGCCCAGCATGAAGGCCCGCAGGTCTCCGGCGGTGGCGGTCATGCCGCCGGCACCTGCCTGGATGAACCAGTCGAGCAGGTTCGGCAGCATGGCCTCGATGAAGGTGCGGTCGACGGCGGGCAGGGTTGTCAGGTAGTTGGTGAAGTACAGGGTGTAGCCCTTGGCATTATCGAGTGTATCGGCCACATTGCTACGGTCGAAGCGGATGCCGCCGGTGACGCCCTCGGCGCTGAAAAGCTCCTGGCCGTAGTCCGCGCCGCTGGCCGGTTCTTCGTAGTATTTCTGCATGGCAAAGGCGGTCAGGGCCTTGGTCAGGTCGTTATTGGACATGGTCAGGCCGCCATCCTGGGCGATCTTTTTCAGGTCGGCGGTGAAACGGTCGAGCATGTGGTCGGCGGCAAACGAGCCTTGCACACCCACTTCGTGACGGATGAGGTTTTCAAGAAAGTTGCGTTTCGGATCAATCAACTTGTTTGGATCGTTGTAGTACAAATTGCTGTCAAAAATCATTCCCAGCAAATCCGTCAGTTTAGTAGTCACCTCTCGAAATTGGTCATTCTCCACGAAGGCAGTGAGCAGGGCAATAGAGTGCAGATTGGTGCCAGAAACATCTGTCCCGCCATGGGTAAGAGACGGCTCTTGCGTGCCGATCCGGTCCAGCCAGGTGGCAGGAGAGACACTTAACACCTCGCCTGCAACACTCAGGCCGGTGACATTTCCTTTCCGCTCGTCCAGCCTATCCGTGCCAAACAGGCCGGAAGCATCCACATTGCCGTATGCAACAAGCGGCTGCAGAACCGTTTCGGATACCCCGTGATCCCGTAGATAATCGAGCAGATCCAGGTACACAGCCAAACCGCCCTCATCAAAATCAACGGATTGCCGGAAAGGGGCAGGATCAAAGGTAACGGCTTTTTCATCAAAAAACACTCCCAGCAAAGCGGCCAAGCCACCGCCCAAGCTATGGCCGGTGAAGGTGATGGTGGCTCCTGGATTTTCCGCCTTGATCTGGCAGTAATAGAGCGCCGCCTCACGCAACTGATCCGTCGGCGAACCCATGGCGAGATCGGAATTTGCGATCCAGTCGGGATTCAGGCCCGGCCCGGTACCGGCGAAGGAGATGACGATTTCGGTGCTATTGGCGATGGTAGTGCCGTTACCAAATGCTGATGCTTCAAAACCGCTACTCACGGGCGGTGAATAGGAAACTTGCTCCCATCCTTGCGGTACAGAGAATCTATTACCTTCGGAGCGGGTGGAAAAATATGCAGCTCCGGCCATAAGTGCACAGTTAATCTCAAATTGTGTTGCCATTTTCAATTCTCCTTATAATTATGAATTATTTCTTGTCTCTTCGATCGAGTATCTTACGCATAACTGGATCATTAGGCATAATGTAAGAACCTTTGTACAAAATCAATTCTGTACAATTCCCCCCCGACCCCTCATGTTTCCCCGGCTCCAGCGGCTCCCGCAG
>DYDL01000005.1:4139-12419 GCA_020717925.1 Desulfocapsa sp. | reverse complement strand
CCCCGACCCCTCATGTTTCCCCGGCTCCAGCGGCTCCCGCAGGATGGTCTTGTATTCGGGTTGGCGGAGATTACGATTCTCTTTTTTAATGGTGGCAGTCGGGAGAAGCCCGGAACGATGAGGAGGGTCCGGTCTGCCGACAACAACATTTATATCCTGTAGTTCCTTGGGAAATTCCTCCAGCGGTATTCTTTGCCACTCACTGCCGTCATGCCTGAAAAACACATACGGCGGGTTGGGCCGCCCCCAATGGTTGTACGCTATGCAACCAGCCGGAGCGGTGGCGATATAGGGAACCCCTCCGGGAAACCCCACCAGAAGCAACATCAGGCATGGTCCTTCGGGCGGGGTTTTAAAACCGGTTTTCCAGCTGATCTTCCGCTCGGCTCCAGGGACGGGAAACACCCACTCCTCTTCCAAGGTCGTCCGCTCGGTACTCTCAATCGTCGGTTTGCCGCCAAGGGTCTGATGCCGCTCGACTATTATCTTCTGCCCATCATGCAGCAGCACCTCTTCCTGCCAGCTCACCGAATCGCCAAAACCCAGGAATCCTAAGGCGTCCGTGCCTGTCCCCATGATCAAAAGTGTAATGAGCAACCCCAATGTTCCCTTCGTGTATTTCATACCGCAAGCCTCCCGTGCCAATCATCAACCGGCACCATTATTATCCGCTCATATTTCTAGCGCCCTTCGTCTCTAAAAAAAACATACCCTGCCATGATAGGCAGGAAAATGAGCAAATGTCTAATTCCTTATTGCTGAAAATTGTCATCGGCGATACGAACATTGGTCATAGAACAGCATCGTAGGGAAGGCGGTGCCCATTAAAAATTTATCCCCAGAATGATTGCATGGAGCAGGTGGCACAGACCACCCTCTGATGCTCCCACCTCTTCATCAAGCAGCTTACCGTCCGCCATACCACCACCCAGTTGCAGGGTATGAAAACCCAGACTCTTACCATCGGCGAAGTCTATGGTGCCCTTATATAATTGACTTTATTATAGTACTTGCAGGCTTATCGTTTTTTTACACGAAACCACTTTCAGAGTTGACAATGAGCGGCAGATGTGAGAGGAGAATATATTAAATTTTTTCAGAATGTTCCGACGAAGAAATTGTATCGTGGACGACACTGGTTGACACTGAGATTAAATATTCCGGTTATCCCCATTTGCAATAATGGGCGGATTGAGACGTTTTTATTAAGCAGTTCACAATGACGCAATTCCCTACCCAAGACAACGAAGAACCTCTTCAACAATCCCTTCCAGCAACCAAACAGCAAACGGAAAAGCCACCGGAGCAGCAAGTTGGGCTTATCGCCTGCTGCCGCTATCTGGCGGAGCATTCTGGGCATGAGCGTTTTTTCGAGAAGTTAGAACAAATTTCAGAAGAAACCGGGGTAAACGGAAGCAAGGAAACCTTTGAAAAGGTGACCAGGCTGGCCCGTCAGGAAGGGTTGCAAACCATTATTCATCAGCCGGGGCCGGAACAATGGGCGGAGTTGAGCGCAGCGTTACCGGCAATAACCGAGCTGCGCAATGGTCGCTACCTGATCATCACCGCCATCGACAAGGGGTCAAGCGGGTCGCCCGAGACCATTACCCTCCTGGCCCCTGGCCCGTCCGAACAATCGCAAACGGTACCCTTTGCTGAGTTTGCGAAAGTTTGGGCCGGTGGCATCCTCCGTTTTGAGCGAGTCAATACCGCTCTCGTCTGTTTTTCTATTGTTGCCCGCGAACACAAGATCGAACTCACCAGGGATCGCCTGCTTCATGAATACGGACTGAGCAGTGAGGAGATCGCCCACGACAAACTCCTGCGCATGGCCAAGGATCTGGGCCTCAAGGCGAAACTGGTCAAACTGAGCTGGCAAGGTCTGTTTAACCTGAAGAAGGCCTTCCCAGCCATTGCCCGCCTTAAAAACGGGCGGCATCTGGTGCTGGCCGCAGTCATTCCTGAGGGTGGCCAACAGGCGGAGAATCAGATCGCCTGCTATGATCCGCTGGAGGGCTTAGGCGGCGGCCATATCCGCCTGAATCGTCAGCAATTTGCGGAGATCTGGGGCGGTGAGCTCTATGTTCTCAAGCGGGTTTATAAGCTCACCGACGAGTCCCAGCCTTTCAGTCTACGCTGGTTCATTCCTGAAATCCTTCGCCAGAAAAAGACCTTTATCGATATTGGTCTGGCTGTCCTCTTTATCAATGCCATCTCGCTGGTTACCCCGATCTTCTTTCAGATCGTCATCGACAAGGTTCTGGTCAATCAGGCCATCACCACTTTAAACGTCCTGGCCATGGGCATGGCCGGCGCCCTGCTGGTTAATGCCTCGCTGGATTTCTTCCGCGACTACCTCCTTCTCCACGCCACCAACAAGATTGACCTGCGCATCACCAGTCGGACCTTCCGCCATCTCCTCAACCTGCCGCTTGATTTTTTCGAGCATGTCACCGCCGGGGTTCTGACCAAGCACATGCAGCAGACCTCCAAGATCCGCGGCTTCCTAACCGGTAACGTCTTTCTTACCATGTTGGAGACCAGCTCCCTTTTTGTCTTCCTCCCCTTTCTCTTTTACTACAGCATCCGTCTCACCATCATCGTTCTGGTTTTCACCAGCCTGATTGCCCTGGTTATATTGATCCTCATATCTCCTTACAAACGCCGTCTGAACGCCCTTTACGATGCCGAAGGAAGCCGTCAATCCATGCTGGTAGAGACCATCAATGGTCTGGCCACAGTCAAGGCCATGGCTATCGAACCCATGCTGCGCAAACAATGGGAAGACAAAGTGGCCCGGGCGATCAGTATGGAGTTTCGGGTGGGTAAAATCTCCATCACTGCCAAGTCCCTCACTACTTTTCTGGAACGTCTGATGTCGGTGGCCTTGATCTGGATGGGGGCAAGCCTGGTCTTCAGCGGCGAGATGACCGTGGGCGCCCTGATCGCCTTCAACATGCTGGCCGGACGGGTAACCTCACCCTTGGTACGATTGGTTGGCCTCATCAACCAATATCAAGAAGCGGTCTTGTCTGTAGAAAAATTAGGAGTGGTGATGAACGCCAAGCCTGAATGGGGAGCGGATCGGCACGGGGCCAGGCCATCATTGCGTGGCGATATTGTTCTGGACAGGGTGAGCTTTCGCTATGCCCCCGATCTGCCCAATGTCTTGAAAGAGATCTCACTCACCATCCCGGTGGGTAAGACCATGGGTGTGGTCGGGCCGAGCGGCTCCGGGAAGACCACCCTAACCCGGATGTTGCAGAAGATGTATTTCCCCAGCACCGGCACCATCAGAATCAACAACTGTTACCTCAACGAGCTGGACACCGCCCACCTGCGCCGCAACACCGGCGTGGTACTCCAGGAGAGTTTTTTATTCCGGGCTTCGGTGGCTGATAATATCCGGGCCGGCCAGTCCGGGGCAACCCGAGAGCAAATCATCCAAGCGGCGACTCAGGCCGGAGCCGACGAGTTTATTGTCAACCTGCCGCAAAGCTACGACACCTTGCTGGAAGAAGGAGCAAGAAATCTGTCGGGCGGGCAGCGGCAACGTTTGGCCATTGCCCGCGCTCTGCTCACCCGTCCTGATATCCTCCTTCTTGATGAGGCCACCAGCTCGCTCGACCCGGAAAGCGAACGCATTGTTCGTGAAAATCTGGTAACCATGGCCAAAAACCGTACCGTCATCATCGTCTCACACCGCTTGTCTATGCTCGTCAATGCTGACACCATCATCGTCCTTGATAAGGGTGTCCTGGTTGGTCATGGTCCGCATGAGAAACTTTTACAGGACTGCCCGCTCTATCGCAAACTCTGGCAGGAACAGATGGAAATCAAATAGAACTGACATATGAACAAGAAAGACTGCAAACTCTCGCCGGAGATTCTCGAATACCAGCCCGACGCGGTGGAGATTGAAGAACGGCCTGTACCCGGCAAGGTACGCTGGGTGCTCTACATCATTCTCTTTACTCTTGTGGCAAGTATAACCGGGGCTATTCTCTTCAATGTCGATCGCATAGTGGTCGCCCAGGGACGGTTGATCACCACTACCCCGACCATCGTTATCCAACCCCTCAACACCGCGGTGATCCGCTCCCTTGAGGTCCATGTCGGCGATGAGGTGGAAAAAGATCAGGTCTTGGCCACTCTCGATCCTACCTTTACCAACGCCGATCTGAGCCAGCTTGCCAAACAGAATATAGCCAAGGGCGCGCAACTCCGTCGGATCAGGGCGGAGTTGGAAGATAAACCCTTTAAGGCCAAACCTGAAGAAGGTGACGAGGGCCGTTTGCAAGAGCAACTTCTGGCCCAACGAAAAAAGGTACTAACCCAGACCAGGCAGTTGACCGATGACAAGAACGCAGCCCTGCGCGCCAAGCTCGCCCTGAACACAGTTCAGCAGGAAGGACAGGAGAGACAGCTCAAACTCCTCCGCGACGTCGAGGGGAGCACTGCCAAACTGCCCCAGAAAGAGGACTACAGGTTACGCATCCTTGATGCCCAGAAGGCCAGATTCCAAGCCGCTGATTCCATAGCCAATCTCAAGGCCGAGGCCGAGGTCACGGCCACTGAATTAAAACAAAATGAGTCGGACTGGCTCCGTTTTGTAGCCGAGCGTAATGGCCAGTTGATGGAACAAGAGGTGGTGCTGCGCAATGAGTTGGAAAAGATCGCTGAGGACTATAATAAGGCCAAGCGCCTGAACGATCTGGTTTCCCTGCGTGCACCGCAGCGAGGCATTGTCCTCAAGATGGCCGAGCGTTCGGTAGGATCAGTTATCCAGCCGGCCGAGCCCCTGCTCACCCTGGTGCCCATGGACAGCGTTATCGAGCTGGAAGTGGAGGTGGAGGCCAAGGATATCGGTCGGATTCGTACTGGAGACACCGCACGGGTCAAGCTCGATGCCTTCCCCTTCCAACGTCACGACACCTTGCCCGGCAAGGTTCGAGTCATCAGCGAGGACGCCTTTCAGCATAATAGCCCTGTAGCCATAGACAAAAGCGACAAGGAACAGGAAGGAGCCGCGACCTTTTACCGGACCCGGATTGATTTACTCTCGCAACAACTGCGCAATGTGCCGCCAGGATTCCGCCTGATGCCCGGCATGAAGGTCAGGGCCGAAATCAAGGTGGGCAAACGCAGCATTATCTCATATTTTCTTTATCCGGTAATCCGGGCCCTGGACGAGGGCTTGCGCGAACCATAATTCTCTACTTTGACAAGAAATAGCATGAAGACATACACTGTTACACTTCTCCTCCTTGGCGCCGCGCTTCTTCTCTCTGGCTGCGGAACCCTCACCGGCTTACCAGGGCATGGTGGTGGCAAGCGTTTTGCCGTGGAGCAGGAACTGGTGGCCGCCGCCACCCGAGGGGCTATCAAACAGATAGATCTTAATACGATAAAAGGGAGGAAGGTCAACCTCTTTGTCAATGCCATCGGCGACACCGGCACCGGCAATCTGGTAGGCGGCCGTTTTTCCGTGGTTTCCCAGTTGCGCGGCGACTATATCCAGTCCCCGATCACTTCCGAGAGATCAGTATACCCCAGATACACCACCACCAGCTCAAACAGCTCGACGACCAAGACTACGTCTGATGGCACATCGACTAACGACAGCACATCCACCGAAGACAGTACAAGCACCAACGGCACCAACTTCACAAACACCACATCGGGTGGATCATCGAACAATTCATCAACCTCCACAACCTCAGGACAGAGCTCAACCGACACTCTCCTTCCCTCACCGGAATTAAAGGAAACCGAGCAGATGGGCGCCGGAGGGCTCATCCAGGCCGGCGTCGAATACAAGGGCCTGGGCGCCTACACGAACTCAACAGAGATTTCTTCTAATGATCTCCAGTATCTCTTTGGATTACTCCAAGCATATCTTTATCTGCAAGGGGTGAATGTGGTTCCACCATCCGAAGCAGAGGTGGATGTCTATATCACTGTCGATGTCTTTGGCACAGTGCGGACGCGAGTGGACTGGTTTCTGGCCAATAATGAAATCTTGCGGGCCAAGACTTCTCTGGAGGTTCTGGCTATTGATCACCTGAGCGGCCAGACCGTGATGGCTCCGCAAACGGCCGGCGCCGAGACCGAATATAACGAGCAATTCATCCTCTGGGCTGGACCGGTTATTATCAAGAAAACATTAAAGAAGGCGGAGCCGTTATTATCTGACTTCACCGACTTAACAGAGCAGGACTTCAAAACCTCGACCACCGAACCGGACGCCGAACAAAGTGAACCTATTCCTTATCCCTTCCGGCGGGAGGTCGAGCAATGGCGCAAAAAAGAACAAAGTGATTAAAGCCATAACGCCAATCCTCTTATTGTGGTGTAATCTTCGGTGATAAAAAATAGAGAGCCTTGCTGATGGCAACATCCAACATCAAAACTTGCTGACCATCCAGGTATATCTCGTGTTGCATCCGACCATTTTTCTCCAGGCGCACTCGGAGAGAACTCTTTTTGTCTTTCTGCCGATCTGAAAAATTAAGGAGCCAGGCATAATCCAGGGAGTGGTATTTGAATATATTTGTATTGAGACCAATTCTGCTGGCCTCTGCTCCTGATCGTTTCCAGTAACCTTGCATAAAATAGGTCAGGGAGGATTTGATTAAGGAGAGGTCTTGCAAATTTCCCAAGGTGATAAGCTCCCAGAACATGACTCGGATTTCCATCTTTCGCTCGAATCTTGAGTGCTTGTGATAATTACTGTCCGTATATTCGTGGTGCTTCAGTTCGGTTTCAATCTCAACCTTGATGCCGTCCATCTCAAACTCCAGCATGTTTTTCTTTCACCTCGTGCCATAATTTCATCAAATAGGATGGTGACACCTTGAGTTTTCGGGACTTGAGCAAATATTCGGCAATGGGACGAAAACCCGTTCCTGCTGCCTTCAATTCGCTGATCTCGCCCCAGTGGGCAAGCACCTTCCGTTTCAATACAGGTGTGCGGCCACGACCAAGCAACTCGGCGGTCTTGGCCTGACGCAGATGAGTAAAATCTTCATAGTTCTCCTGCTGGGCAATACGGTACCCTTTCCCTTTGAGTGTATCCCAGCCTGCTTTGCGGGCAGCCAGGATAAACGCGCAATATTTGTTTACCCGGCCAGATACATCGGGCCGGTCTTTGTGGAGCTGGAATGATTTTTTGACTCCTGCCTGAAAAATATCCACCCGTTGCTTCTCTGGAAGTGATGATATCCAGGCAAACAACCGTTTTCTTTCCTGGGCGGTCAGTCCGGTAATGAGATTGAGCGCATCGTCAATGTCCATTTCTTACCCGCTGGTATAGGTCAGGGTCTCCCGCATCCGGAAATGCGAGGTTTCAAGGGAGGTCTGCTGCAAGGCCTGCTCATGAGAAAAACCATGGCTGACACATTCCAGATATCTTTCCTGAGCGAAATTATGTTTGAGGCCATGACTGCCCCGTCCCTTGGCGTATTGACCGGTTTCTTTAGCGGACTGGTTGAGGGCCTCCACATAGTCGCAATATTTGCTTTCCAGTTGATGATGAGTAAGGATGTATTTCTCCAGCCGGGAATATGTTTCCAGGGAGACATAATGATCGGTCTCCTTGCCACCCTTTTCGGTGGCGGCCACAACGCCCACGAGCCGTCCGGTGACCGGATCTTTTGCTGTGCCGCGAAGGCCCTTGGCAGTCAGGGGATTCTTGAGAGAGCGATTACTGGGTGCCCCGACTCCTTCCGCCCGCAGGCCCCCTTCATATTGCAGAGATGCCTGGAGCTGGAATGTCGGGTCGGTAATGCTTTCGATCAGGCGAACGGGATCGGGGTAGGCCCGGTTGCCAAAGACCTTGCTTGATTTGGGCAGTTGGATTTTACTTCGGGGATAAAATTCCAGACGCATTTTTTCAATGTCTAACGTGGCCACCTGCAGGCCATGACGTTCAATGTAGGAGTTGATGGCATATCCCAGCTTGCCCAGTGCGGAAAGAACGGTCTCCATGGTCTGTCGCGACCTATTGGAAGCGGCATAATATTCAAGCTTCTGGGTCAAATAGGCCGCCATGTCTTCTGTCACCGCGTTGTTCTCCAGCAAGCTCTCTCGTCCCCTGTCGTGCATGAATTGGGCGAACTTGTGGGCCTCGAATCTATAGACCTTCCAGCTTCCAAAAGAATGGATGCCGTCAGAACCTGTTTTTGTCTGACGAAATGAGCGAATTCCCTGTAATACTGCTTCCACCTGTGAATGAAGGGATCGCGGCCAACGATGAACCATACCAAATCCTCAGCTTTT
>DYDL01000005.1:0-4118 GCA_020717925.1 Desulfocapsa sp. | reverse complement strand
CGGTTTCCGGCCAGAAATTCTGTTGAGATGACATGCTTTTTTTTGACGCCCAAATAATGCGTCGAAGGTTGCAGATCCTTCATAAAGAGTCCCATCAATGATGTTGCGTTGCGCCTGAGTTCCGGGGCTCCATATGGCCCTCAATGCACAAAGTATCTTTGTTTACGGTTGCAGTCAGCATCTCGCCACGATGCCTGGACTCAGGGGCTTTAAGCCTGGTCAGTTTCGATTCATCATCAGAAATAACTGTCACCATTACGATCATTCCAGGAAGATACCCATCCTGAAGATGAAAGGGCCTACAAGTGAGTTCGGTCTGCCAGTCCCTTGGGGGTGGAGTCTGGTGTTGGCCATCCGGCACATTAAACACGCACATACTCCGGTAGAATTACTACTAAAAAAACTTGGTTGTGAACTGTTTTGTTATGTTCACGAATAGACGGCAACTGCCCGTAAGCATGAGCTTTAGCCATCTGTAATGAATTTTCAAAAATACCTATTGTATTCGTTCGTGATCAACTTCTTCGAGTAAAAGTTGTTATATCTCCGGTCGTATCAAAACTTCTTTGCCTGGAAGCGCATCTCGAATTCGCTCAAGAAAGTTTGTTTTAATATGAGCACAAAAAAATTTATCAATTCCAATCAGCTCAATTACAGTATCATCGCGGACACACCTGAGTGGCGCAATCCACAAATCAAAAGAGGTTTCTCCAAGGGTTTTTCTGAGGACTTTCATTGCATTTTTCCAAGACTCCGAGACGATTGGCTGCTCTGTATCAGGGGGCGGAGGATGATCGTCACTGATTTCCATGAGTCTGATTGAGGCGAGTTGAGCCAGATCACGACTGGAAAGTCCGTGTTGCAACAGCCTTGACCTTACAGACTCAAAATATCCTTGCGGATCTTTTTTTTCTTGAGAGATAGGCTTGACGACCAAATCCAAGTACTCATTTATTTGGTCACCATCGAATTCTTCTCCTGGAAAGACGGCTTGGTGGTAGGGTTTGGTTATTTGATTATTGGTATAATGATTGGTCGGATGTGCATCCGAGGTCATGTCGGATGTACATCCGGGCAGACTCGGATCTCCATCCGACACCTCGGATGCACATCCGAGGTCTGTCCTCTTTGACTGTATGCTTGCTTCACGATTCCAAGATGAACCTTTTTGGGTGATCCCTACCAAACTTGTTGTCCCTTGCTGAATGATATTGATGAGCCCTAAGTTGGAGAGTGTCCTGATCCATCTGTACACGGTATCAGGCTTGCTGTTGAGCAAGGGAAGCTCCGCAAGGATCTTTTTTTTCGTTATGTAATAATATGGAATTCCAGAAATAATATGACAATCCGCCCAACTGGGCAGCTCATAGAGAAATGCAAAAAGAATGGATTGCTGAGGGGTTAATCCCCATTCCGTTGCTTTTTTTTGATTTATGTAAAGAGAATATTGCATCTGTCCTGCCCAGCATAATCATCGTGGGGCTCCATCCATTTAGAAAGAATGCTTTTTGCCCCTGATCCAACAACAATCATTATTCTCCTGGCAATCCTTTGACAGAAACATCGTAATGAATTTTACCAATCAACCATGCCAGAAGATCCTCCCTTTGATAGACCACCTTCGCCCCAATTTTAAATTTTTTGGGCCCGCGTCCCTGGGAATCAAGATTTTGCATATAACGACGAGAAAATAATCCGGGGAGATAATGCTCGATTTTATTTCTCGCTACAATAGGTGGCAGATTCGCCATTAAGCACGACAAGTCCGGGATGTGTTTTTTTGACATTATTTTCACCATGCGAATAAGACTGCTTTTCATCTTAACCGCAACTTTATTCTCATTTTTAAAATTGTCAATATCTAAAATGATACCATGAGTGCAAATAAAAAATATTGACACCACATATACGTGCTATATGATAGCAAAATCAATATTATGAAATAAATTGATACGGAGGTGTCAATAATGGATGTTTTGGGAATTGGGGAAAGGGTTAAAGAAGTGAGAGGAAGTATGTCCTTTCCGGATTTTGCGCAATCTCTTGATGTGCATAGAAGCACCATCATACGGTGGGAGCGGGAAGAGTCTTACCCTGATGCTCAGTTAATCAAAAGAATCTGTGAAATCTATCATGTTGACCCGACATGGTTTATCACGGGTGAGGCTCCACAGTTGATACAATGGGATCTGCTCGAGGGTGTTGTTAAGGAAGTATTAGAGACATGTGATGAACTGGGAATTGCTTCATCAGCAGAGAAAAAAGCCGCGCTCATTGTTGAGTTTTACAAGCTGTCGCTCGAATACAATGAACAAGGATTAAGCTTGAAAGAAAGGGTCTTAGCTTTGGCCAAATTATTGGTCAGCTAACCCCTTTTGCTTGAAAGAAAAATCACTTAATGGAAGGAGAAGCCACAATGGAATATGGATTTAATGCATGTGCTAAAGAGTTCAAAAAGCAGACTGAAGCGGCATTTTTTATAAAATTACTATCAACGACCATAATTTTGTGGTGCGCGCTTTCAATATGGCAAATGCACGATACATCAAGCCCGATTGTTAAAAGTATGGCAGCACAAAATTATTTACTTTGCTGGGCGGGATACTTTCTACTCATTGCAACACATTTCGCAGAAAAAAAATGGGGTTTATTATCCAGAGCACTCTGAGAGAGCCCTCTATTGAGAAGCGATGCCGTAGCAGTCAACTCCTCTGTAATTTCTGAACGGCCTGTTTGAGTTTGTTCTCGCCAATGTGGGAGTATCGTTCAGTGAGTTTCAGATCGGAATGGCCAAGTAGCTCTTTTACAAAGTAAATATTCGTGTCAGCTTCAACAAGCCATGAAGCAAAAGTGTGTCGCAGGGTGTGAAAATTCACCCAATCTCTTTTATCACTCACATTTTGATTAAACATTTTACGAACCACATTGTAATAAAGATGGCTAATCATTGCGTGAGGCTTATTGTCAAAACCGCGAGCGGGGAAAACAAGCCGATCCTGTTCGCCTTGATATCGCTGTTGGAGCATTGTTTTAACATCAGGAGTCATGTACGCCGGTCTATTTTTGCCACTCTTGGTATTTTTAAGCATGATATGATTTTGGGCGAAATCAATATCTATCCATCTGAGTTTTGCGATTTCACCAAATCTCATCCCCGTATAGAGGGAGAGAAGGGCCATGTCATGCACTTCTTCTGATCTCTTGGCAAGTTCCTGAAGCAGAGCAATTGCCTCATCCCGACTTAGATATCGAGTTTTCTTATTGTCCTCTTTGGGGCGGACAACCATTCCACCTGCCGCTGGATTCTGGCCAGCAAACATACCTTCCCGAATTGCATAATTAAATATCTGACGAACTACGGCAAGAGCATACTGTATCGACCTGGATGACAGGCCTGTAGCAGCCATATTGTTTTTAATGCACTCAAGATGGGCAGGGACAATTTTTGATAGCGGAAGACTTCCGCAGGACGGTAATATGTGAATCCGCGCTAACTGTTCTTCCCTTTTCCAACTCTTCTCTGATCTTTTATTACCTTTTGAATATATCAGATATCTGCCAAACATATCGACAAGCGAGAGAGCTTTTGATTGCTCAGATTGTTGTTTTTGTTGGGCTACAGACAGTTCAATTTCCCTGTTCTCGTTCCTCTCTTTTAAGGTGAACGGTGGAGTCCTGTTCTTCCGGTTTTGCTTGAGTTCAAGGAAAATCTGGTAAGCCTCGTCTTCATTATGAATGAAATCACCCTCCCACCCAAAAGCCTCGGAAATTGTTCTGTCTTGCCATTTGTATGTCTGGACATAATAACGTAAAGGGCGCTTAGATCTGCCCACACCAGTTGTGCGAGTAACATGCTCACGATATCGCAACCCAGCATGTTTTGCTTTGATCCAGTCAGACATATTTTTACTCCCCCTCTCATCATAATTTGCATAGAGTTTTGTACAACCCCTGTACAACCTTTTCAAGGAAACAGAGTGCTGCAATGTGAAAGTTACAACTGGCTAACTACTCAAATTTCAATATATTATTATATCAACTGATGTCAAGTGAAACTATAAAGAGCGGACTCTGACTCCGCTTATCGAGGTTCGAGCCCTCGTCCCCCAGCCACTGTA
>DYDL01000118.1 GCA_020717925.1 Desulfocapsa sp. | reverse complement strand
TACCGAACTTGGCCAGAAAGCACAAAAAAAGTTCCAGCGCCCGGGTGAATCGCGTAAAGTATGAAAAGGCAGGTGATGGCTGGCTAATCAAGCAATTCCAGGGAGCAAACAACGCGCATGTCGGACCGGGAACCCATTCCCTTGGCCCAGCGGGTCAGGCTGGTTTTCGAGGATATCACCACCCTTAAGGTGGACGCCATTGTCAACGCGGCCAATAATCTCCTCATTGGCGGCGGCGGGGTGGACGGCGCTATCCAGCGGGCCGCCGGTCCGGCACTGATGACCGAATGTCGTCTGCTGGGCGGCTGCGCCACCGGCTCGGCCAAGATCACCAAGGGCTACAATCTGCCGGCCTCCTATGTCATCCATACGGTTGGGCCGATCTGGCGGGGCGGTGATCAGGGGGAACCAGAGCTTTTGGCCAGTTGTTATCGTAACTGTTTCAAGCTCGCCAAAAAATACCGGCTCAACACCATTGCCTTTCCGGCCATCAGCACCGGCACCTATGGCTACCCCAAGGAGGCGGCGGCGGACGTCGCCATCCGGGAAACGAAAAAGGCGCTCAAGGCCAACCCGCAACTGGAACTGGTGATTTTCTGCTGTTACGATGCGGCCAACCGGGCGGTCTGCGAAAAGGCTTTCCAGGAAAGGATCTGATCTGCTGCGTCTGGTCAGCGGATGTCGGCATTCATGTCCATGATGCACTCGAAGAGCGTCATGGTTGAACAGGCCATATCCCTTTCTTCCCCATGTACCAGACGGTAGAAGGGACACTCCAGGCAGTGCTTGCGTTTGTGGACGAATTTCCCCTGGGACTCATTGCCGCCCAGGGTGCCAGGCACCACCCAGCAGGTTCTGCCGCCGTTGATGCCGCCGTTTTTGCCGTCCAGGCGCGTTTCCACGGCCGCCGGGCATGGCCCGGCTTCCGCGATGCGGCTGCCGCCGGGTTCCCGGCCACAGCGCATATATTCCCAGCAGTTGATCTTCTTCATGGTTGGTGTGTTCCGAAAAAGTTGCCCCCAACATATCATATCTGGCGCGGCGGGCGCAACCATTCTTGACCGTGCTATTGTGAAGAGGGGTCGCCGTAATGTGCAAAGCTGATCCCTGATTCATATGGGCGGGGCAATGGTCACCAGGATGCGCATGTCGGTGTCGGCATGCACGCCATGGGGTTCGGCGATGTCGGAAACCAGCAGATCGCCGGTTTTGGCCGGGATGCTTGCGCCCTGATCTCCCAGGAACTGGCCATTGCCCTCCAGCACCAGGATGGAGAGTTGGCCGTCCACCGCGTGCGAGTGGACCGGGAAGGTATGGCCCGCGCCAAGGTTGAAGTTGATGATTTTGAAATAGGGCGAGTCCTGCACGAGGAAGAAGCGCTTCATGCCGCTTGCCGTGAATTCCCGCGTCTTGTCCAACTCGATTTTTTGCATGGTGGGCCTCCGTGATTTTGATTATAAGCCAGGATAGCCGGCTTTGCGAAGTTGATCCTTGATTTGCGTCAAGAAAACCCTTTATTATCCTCACGGTGTCGTAAAGTGAAAAAATCAGGAGAGCGCGCGTGCTCAATGTCCAGGACATCATCAACCTGACCCGGGAACTGGTGGCCATTCCCAGTGAATCGTCAGACCCGGTCGCCACCCCGGCCACGGTCGAGGCCGGCGTGCTTGCAGTTCTTGTGGCCCTCTGCGACCGGGCCGGTCTCGCCTGGCATACCCAGGAGGCCCTGCCCGGCCGGCACAATTTCGTCGTCCGGCTGCCCAACCCCGGCAAGCCCAGGGTGGTGATTCTTGCCCATCAGGACACGGTGAGCGGCCGCGGCATGGCAGCGCCCTTTGCCGCGGAGCTGCGGGACGGCCGCATTAGCGGGCGCGGCAGTTGCGACGACAAGGGGCCCCTGGCCGCGGCCCTGATCGCGATCATTGCCGCGCACCGCGGTGGCCGCTCCCTGGCCTGCGACCTGGTTTTTGCCGCCACGGTGGACGAGGAATGCACCATGGCCGGCGCGGTGCGGCTGGCGAAGGAACTGGCCGGCTGGGATCTCTGCATCGGACTGGAGCCCACCAACCTGCGTTTGATCCACGCCCACAAGGGGGCATACCGCTTCCTGGTGACCACCCGCGGGGTTGCGGCCCACTCCAGCGAGCCTGCCAAGGGCAAAAACGCCATTCATCTCATGCTGCCGGTACTTGCAGACCTGCAACGCTTTGGCCAGGAGCTGGCCCTGGCCATTGACCCGGACTTGGGCAGCGCCACCCTGGCCATCACCCAACTGGCGGCTGGCACGTCGCCCAACATCATTCCGGACCAGTGCACGGCCATGGTCGATATCCGTCTGCTGCCGGATATGGACCCGGATGCCATCGGCGGGGCGGTGCTGGCCCTGGTGGGCGGCCGGGCCGAGGTGCAGGAGGTCTACCAGGGGTGGGGCATCCGCACCGAGTTGGCCAATCCCCTGATCCGCCGCTGGCAGGAGATCCTGCAGGACGAGGGCCACAGCCCGGAGCCGACCGTGGCCGCCTTTGCCACCGACTGCGCCAAGTTGGCCCACAAGGGCCCCTGTATTGTCTGGGGGCCGGGCAATATCGCCCAGGCCCACAAGCCGGATGAGTACATCGAGATCAAACAACTTGAGGCGGCCGGCCGCATGCTTTTTCGTTTCCTGACCGGTGACTGAAGGAGACACCATGGAACCCTATCTTCTGGCCACTGACCTGGACGGCACCCTCCTGCCCCTGGATGATACTCCGGAATGGGACGCGGAGATTCTTCGTTTTCGGCGTCTGGCCATGGCCAGCCCGCGTCTGTTGCTGGCCTATGTGACCGGCCGCTGCCTGGAGTGCGCCCTGGACGGGGCCGCGGGTTTCAATCTGCCCATGCCAGAACTGCTGGTCTGCGACCTGGGCACCTCGGTGTACCGCAAGACGGGCCGGACCTATGAGCTGGACCCGGGTTATCGGGGCCGCCTGCTGCATGCTTGGCAGGGCCGGCTTGCCCGGGATATCGCGCCGCTGCTCGGCAAGATCGAGGGCCTCACCTCCAGGTCGGCGGAGACGCAGGGGGAGTTCAAGCAGGGTTACTATATCAACCCGGGCAAAAGGGGAGAGGAGACGGTGCAACGGGTGGCGGAGCGCCTCCGGGGTGCGGGCCTCGACAGCAACCTGGTGTGCAGCATCGATGTGCAGACCGGCGCCGGCCTGCTCGATGTCCTGCCGGCGGTGGCGGCCAAGGACCATGCCCTGGCCTACCTGCGCGACAGCCTTGCCATCCCCCATGACCATATCGCCTTTGCCGGCGACTCGGGCCACGACCTGGCCGTATTTGTCAGTGGCTTCAATGCCATTGTCGTGGCCAACACGGCTGACACGGTGCGGGAGGAGGCACGGCGGCAGGCCGAGCTCAAGGGCGTTGCCCACCGGCTCTACTTTGCCGGGCATGCCTATATCCGCGGTGTGATGGAAGGGGCTTGTCACTTCAACCTCTTTGCCGGGGAAGATGCCTGATGGCAGTGGCTTCTGCCATCAAGCTGGTGCTCTTCGACTACGGCGGAGCGCGGGCCGAGGGCCAAGAACTGCACACCCATTTTTTTGTCAGCGCGCCTGTCCCGCGGGATGCGTTGCGGACTCTCGGCCTGTTACCAGGGGCAGGGAGATGAGCGCCATATTGCCATGGCAGCCGGGCACGCGGCCGCTCATGCTGGCGCCCATGCAGGGGTTGACCAACCGGGCCATGCGGGCGCTGCTCATCGACTGGGCGCACCCCGATACCGTGTTCACCGAACTCATCCGGGTGCGGCCCGGCGCCCGCAAGATCGTCTCCGACAGCGATCGGCTGGAGGCGGGCGGCCGCCAGGGCGGGGTGCCGCTGGTGGTGCAACTCATCGGCCGCGACGCCGCCGGGCTGGTGGCCGGCGCCAAGCTGGCCCAGGCCTGCGGGGGTGAGCATCTCAACATCAACATGGGTTGTCCCTACGGCCGGATGCATGGCAACGCGGCGGGCGGCGCCTTGCTCAAGAACCCGGTTGGCTTGGCCGACACCCTTGCCGCTCTCAGGCAGGTGACGATGGGCTCATTCTCGGTGAAACTGCGCTCCGGCTACGACGACCCGGAGCAGGTATTCAGCCTGCTGCCCATCTTCGAGGAGGCGGGGGTGGATTTTCTCATCCTGCATCCGCGCACCGTTAAGCAGTGCTACGCCGGCCTGGCCGATCACCGCATTACCGCGCGGGTGGTGGCTGCCACCCGGCTGCCGGTGATCGCCAACGGTGACATCACCACCGCGGCCGACGGTCTTGCACTGCTGGCCGAGAGCAAGGCCGCCGGCCTCATGCTTGGCCGGGGGGCAATGAACGACCCCTTGCTTTTCGCGCGGCTGCGGGGCGAAAAACCGGCCGAGCCCACCCGGAAGGAGCGGGGCGCCGAACTGCGGGCCTTTTTCCGGGAACTGCTTTCTCGTTACCCAACGCTGTTCCGCGGCGACGAGCAGACCCTGCGCAAGCTGAAGGAAGTGGCGGTGCAGGTCACGGACCAGCGCTTTGTCGAGCCCATTCGCGCCCTGAAGCGGGCCAAGGGACTGGCGCGCTTCGCCGAGCTTGTCGAGGAGATCCTTTAACCGGGGTTCGACATTATCATGACCATCGACCACAAGAAGCTGGCGCTCATCCACATTGTTAAAAAGGATTTGGCCCTTACCGACGAGGCGTACCGCGACATGCTGCAGGGTGCGGCCGGGGTGCGTAGCGCCCGGGATCTGGACGAGGGCGGCTTCCAGAAACTCATGCGCTTCTTTGCCCGCAGTGGCTACTATCGGGTGGTCCCCGGGCGCATGACTTACCGCCAGAAGCTGTTTATTCAGCACCTGGTGGATGAGCTGGGCTGGGATGCCGACCACTTTACCAATTTTCTGGGCAAGTATTTTCACAAGAGCGCGCTGCCGAGCCTCTCCCGGCTGGAGGCCAGCAAGCTCATCGAGGCGCTGAAAAACGTCCGCAAGCATCAGGGGGAAAAGGCGTGAAGGGCGTGGGCTTGCTGGTCGGGGCGCTGGCCCTGCTGCAGGGGGCCTGCGCCGGGCTGCAACCGACCTCCCTTCGGGAGACGGCGGACCTGGCGGTTTACGCCGTGGCCCAGCAAGACGAGGACGCGCTGGCGGCGCGTCTTGCCCCGCTCTTTGTGGTGGCCGGCCAGGATCAGCCCGCAAACCTCATCGGCACGCCTGCCGCCCGACGCGACCAGGCAGGCTGCGTCCAGGTTTTTGTCGATCCGGCCTTGCCCAGCGTTTACTTTCAGGAGCAGACCTTCAGCACGAGTCAAGGGACTTACACCAACCTGATCTACCGCGTGCATTTCCCGGAGGTACCCTTCAGCCTCCTGCCCTTGCATCTCACTGCCGGCAAAAACGGCGGCCTCTTCGTGGTGATCACCATCAACGATCAAGAAGAGCCAGTGCTGGTGACCACCCTGCACACCTGCGGCTGTTACCTGGCCATCATTCCCACCTCCTTTCTGCCCGAGACGGCCTATCCCTCGGGCTGGCGGGCCGCGGGCCAGAGGATTTACGGGGTCGCCCTGCCTGGCCGGATCGCTTTCGCCGCCGGGGTCGCGCCCCGACTAAAGGTGGAGATCGTTATACGGGATGGCGATCATCGGGTGGCTGACGTGCGGCCGCTGGGCGCGGACGAGAACACGGCAGGGTATCCGTTGCGGCACCTGACCCTCCGGCCCATGGCCGACCTGCAAGCACTACCTCTGGATGGTGGCGCCAGTACCTCCTTTTTCGAGGAACAGGGCAGCAGCCGCGGCTATGTCAAGGAGAGCCATAAGCCCCTGGAGCGGCTCTTGATGAGCTGGTGGGCACTGGATCCGCGGGTCGGCGAGGACAAGGCCCTGGGCCCGGCCGAGGAGACCGGGGTGACCCTCTATACCAGCCTCAAGCCCTGGGCCCGGCGCCAGTCCGATCTCTGGCATTTTGCCGATTTTTTGCATTATTGGGGCTGGGAATTTTAGCCAGCCCACTTTTTTTTGGAGGCGCCATCATGACATTGAAGGATTCGCAGGACCGTTATCCCAGCGCCCGGGAGGCGGTCCAGGAAGCGCTGGTGTGTCCAGCCTCACCCCAGTCCCAGTCAGCCACCTATCGGCTGGCCTTTGCGGATAACGATTTTCTGCTGCGGAATGAGTTGCGGCCAGTCCGGCTGCAACTTGAACTTTTGAAGCCGGAACTCATCCTCCAGGAACTGGGGATAAAGGCCACCATCGTCATCTTTGGCGGCACCAGGGTGCCGGAAAGGGGTGAGGCCCTCGAGCAACTTCGGCACGCCGAGGCGGAGGCGGAGAGAGAGCCCCTGAACCCCTTGCTCAAGAAGCGGGTGGCGGTGGCCCAGCGGGTGGTGGCCAAGAGCTGTTTTTACGAGGAGGCGCAAAAGCTCGGCCAGATGGTGGCCGAATCCTGCAACTTGGAGAACGGCTGCGATTACGTGGTCACCACCGGCGGTGGTCCCGGCATCATGGAGGCGGCCAGCCGGGGCGCCATCGAGGCGGGCGGCAGATCGATAGGCTTAAACATCGTGCTGCCCCATGAGCAGGCCCCCAACCGTTACATCACCCCGGAACTCTGCTTCCAGTTCCATTACTTCGCCATCCGCAAGATGCACTTTCTGATGCGGGCCCGCGCCCTGGTTGCCTTTCCCGGCGGCTACGGCACCATGGACGAACTTTTTGAAACCCTCACCCTGATCCAGACGAAAAAGATCAAACCCCTGCCGGTGCTGCTCTTTGGCCGGGAATTCTGGAGCCGCGCAGTGGACTTCGATTTCCTGGTGGACGAGGGGGTGATCGCCCAGAGCGACTTGGACATCTTCCACTACGTGGAGACCGCGGCCGAGGCGTGGCAATGCATTAACGACTTTTACCGTTATAACGGCGTCCAGGAGCCATGAGAGTGAAGCGTGGTCCGCTACGATCAGTATGCAACCCGGCCCACGGGAAAATGCCGGGCCGTCAACCTGCTTCGGTTGACCTTCAGCTTGACGGGGTTGACAGGTTGGATTAGAAGTATCGCCACGCTTAAAGAGAGAGTGGTTGTTCGAACCAGCGACCCTGTTTATTGCTCTCGGCCGGCCGGTTCAGCCTTGTGGCTGGGGTGGTTTGTGGAAAATGTTGGAACATGGAATAAGCCCGGAGGTGGGATGGTGCGTTTACCAGGAATGAGTAAGAAGCATATCTTTTACGAGTTGCTTGAAAAACAGGCCGAAATGGCCGTAGGCGCGGCCAAGGAATTCCATGCCCTGGTAAATGACTTCGCCAATCTCGCCAAGTACGCGGGGCGGATCAAGGAGATCGAGAGCGAGGCGGATCATATCACCCATGAGCTGGCCACCAAGATCGACACCACCTTTGTCACTCCGCTGGACAAGGAAGACCTGCACGCCCTCTCCAGCGAGCTGGATGACGTCACCGACCGCATCGAGGCCTGCACCGGCCGCATGGCGCTCTACCAGCTCAGCCAGATCCGGCCGGACTTGGAGCCGCTGGTGCAGATGCTGGTGAAGATCACCGAGGCGATGCTTGAGGCGGTGCGGTCATTGCGCACCAGGCCGAGCCGGGACGAGGTGCAGAGCCTTTTTATCCGCATCCACCGGATCGAGAACGAGCACGACGCCGCCTTCCGCAAAGCGCTGGCCGGCCTGCTCAACGCCCCGGACGCGGAGCCGATCAACGTGCTGAAGTGGAAGGAGGTCTACGACCGGATCGAAACAGCGGTGGACAAGTGCGAGGATGTGGCCAATATCATCGAAAGCGTGGTCGTAAAGTATGCTTAGCGTCACACTGCTGGTCGTGCTGATTGTCGTCTTTGCCCTGGCCTTTGACTATATAAACGGCTTTCACGACACGGCCAACGCCATCGCCACTGTGGTCTCCACCCGCGTGCTGTCGCCGCGCAATGCCATCATCATGGCGGCCTGTCTGAACTTCGTCGGCGCCCTCGCCTCCACCCAGGTGGCGAAAACCGTGGCCAGCGGCCTGGTCGATACGGCGCGCTTCCAGATGGTTGATCTGCGGCAGCCAGGGGCTTTCGCCGCCAAGCTCAAGAGCCCGGCTGACCCGGTCTCCCGGTACGTGGCGGAGTGGCTGTCACCGGAAACCGCCCATCTGCTCGTGCAATATCCGGGCGCGGCCGAGCCTTCCAAGGAGTTGCAGGCCGGTTTGGTGGCTGACCTGAACCGCGTTATCCAGCGCGCCGACCTTTACGCGGCCGAGCGTTTCGCCGGGGTGACGCTAACCGCCAAGATGGTGGACAAGGGCGAGAAGTCGGGAAAGCTGAAGCCCGAGGAGCTGGCCAACCACAACCGCGCCCTGCTCGAAAAGGCCTATCCCGATGAGCTGGCCTCCAACCAGCATGTTTTTCAGGTCGTCATTCTGGCTGCCCTCCTTGGGGCCATCGCCTGGAATCTGATTACCTGGAAATACGGGATTCCGAGCAGTTCATCGCATGCCCTGATCGGCGGCCTGTGCGGCGCCGCCATCATCCACGGCGGGCTCAAGTTCGTGCTCTGGGAAGGGATTTTTCACAAGGTGCTGATCCCGCTGGTGGGTTCGCCGATGATGGGTTTCATTCTCGGCTTTCTGCTGATGACCGTTATCTTTAAAACCCTGTCCCACGTGCATCCATGCCGGGTCAGCGCCAGCTTTCGCACCCTCCAGGTTCTGTCGGCCGCGGCCATGGCCTTCACCCATGGTCTAAACGATGCCCAGAAGAGCATGGGTATCATCACCATGGCCCTGGTGAGCTCTCGTATTCTGGCCGAGCCCGTGGTGCCGATGTGGGTGGTGCTCTCCTGCGCGGCCGCCATGGCGTTTGGTACCTCGGTGGGCGGCTGGCGCATCATCAAGACCATGGGCCACAAGATCATCCGGTTGGAGCCGGTGCACGGGTTTGCCGCCGAGACCTCGTCGGCCATCGTCCTGTTTGTCACCAGCCACTTCGGCATGCCGGTCTCCACCACCCACGTCATCTCCGGCAGCATCTTCGGCGTCGGTTCCAGCAAGCGGTTGTCCGCCGTGCGCTGGGGCGTGGCGCAGAGCATGGTCATGGCCTGGGTTTTGACCCTGCCCGCCGCCGGCCTGGTCGCCGCCTTGGCCTATGAGGGGCTTATCCTCATAGGTCTGGGTAAATAGGCGCGCATCCGGCTGGCGCCTTAGGCGCCGGCACCTTCCTGTGATTCTCCCTCGGACATAAAGCGCTGCCGATAGGAACACCGACGGCACAGTGGTTCAATCACCTGTTGGCGCGCAAAACCTTGCCGCATGCGCTCCGCGCGTGGGCTATCCAGGATCTCGTCAAAAGGCTGGGTCAGGATGTTGCCCAGAATAATATCCGCCTCACCATCCAGGCAGCAGGGCACCACGGTGCCGTCCACCAGAATGGCGACATGGTCGCGCAGGCCGCGGCAGCGGCCCCGGGCGCCCAGGTCCGGACCC
>DYDL01000375.1 GCA_020717925.1 Desulfocapsa sp. | reverse complement strand
CCCTGCTGATCTCCTTCCAGAACGGCATCTCCCATCTCGACCTCCTGACCGTGGACCCAGGCCAAGCGCGCCGGGCCGTGGGGGTAACCGCCATGGGAGCTACCCGCACCGGGCCGGGCGAGGTCACCTTTGGCGGCGCCGGACTTACCCGCATTGGCTATCAGGCCCCGGCCGACCAGCGGGGTGACCAACTTCTGACTCAGGGTGCCGCCATTCTCACCGCAGCCGGCATGGCAACCGAGGCCGTGCCTGACATCCTTTCCCAGGTCTGGGCCAAACTGCTGGTCAACACCGGCATCAACGCCCTGACCGCCCTGTTTGACTGCGCCAATGGCAGGCTGCTCCATATTCCCGAGGCCCGGCAGCTACTGATCGCCGCGGTCGGCGAGGCCGAGGCCGTGGCCCGGGCCAAGGGCGTCAGCCTGTCGGAAGATCCGGTGGCCCATACCTTGGAGGTCTGCGCGGCGACGGCCATGAATATCTCCTCCATGCTGCAAGACATCCGTAACCACCATTGTACCGAAATCGACGCCATCAACGGCGCCGTGGTCAAGGAGGCCCGCCGCCTGGGGCTTTCCGCTCCAGTTAATGAGGAACTGACGCGCCGGGTCAGGGTATTGGAAACGAAGATTGTTGGCAATTTTCCTTGACAGCGCTCGCCGAGGGCAACAATATAGGGGGCTTGCAGGAACAGCGTGGCAAAGGGGCAATGTTTTAAAGAAGTTTCTGGCGGATATGTGTTGTTATTCCGCCACGTTGCAACTCCGCCACTTTGCCATTACCCCGTTTAGGAGAAACCATGAGCCATTACCTCTTTACCTCTGAATCCGTTTCCGAAGGCCATCCTGACAAGGTGGCCGACCAGATCTCCGACGCGGTCCTGGACGCTATCCTTGCCCAGGACAAGAGCGCCCGGGTAGCGTGCGAGACCCTGGTCACCACCGGCATGGCCATGATTGCCGGCGAGATCACCACCACCGCCTGGGTGGACATGCCCCAGGTGGTGCGCGAGACCATCCGCGAGATCGGCTACAACTCCTCTGACATGGGTTTTGACTGGCAGTCCTGCGCCGTGCTCACCAGTATCGGCAAACAGTCGCCGGACATCGCCTTGGGCGTCAACGAGGGCTCGGGCCTGGATCTGGACCAAGGCGCAGGCGATCAGGGGTTGATGTTCGGCTATGCCACCGCCGAGACCCGGGTGCTGATGCCCATGCCGATTACCTACGCCCATCGGCTCATGAAACGCCAGTCCGAGGTGCGCAAATCCGGTCTGCTCCCGTGGCTGCGGCCCGACGCCAAGAGCCAGGTGACCATTGAATATGAAGACCACAAGCCCAAACGGGTGGAAGCCATTGTCGTATCCACCCAGCACAGTCCGGAGGTTGATTACGAAGACCTGAAGGAGGCGGTGATGGAGGAGATCATCAAGCCCATCATTCCGGCGAAGATGGTGGACAAGGACACCAAGTACTTCATCAACCCCACCGGCCGCTTCGTCATCGGCGGGCCGGTTGGCGACTGCGGGGTAACCGGCCGCAAGATCATCGTCGACACATACGGCGGCATGGGCTCGCACGGCGGAGGCGCCTTCTCGGGCAAGGATCCGTCCAAGGTGGACCGTTCCTCCTCCTACATGGGGCGCTATGTGGCCAAGAACATCGTGGCCGCTGGCATCGCCACCGAGGTCGAGGTGCAGA
>DYDL01000374.1 GCA_020717925.1 Desulfocapsa sp. | reverse complement strand
ACCTCGAACTGCTGGCCGCCGGCGGCAGCAAGTCACCCTACGACCTGGTGCAACCCTTTGGCGTAGACCTGAACGATCCCGCCTTCTGGCAGGGTGGGCTGGAGCTTATTGATAGCATGCTGCGTTCGGTGGAAGAGAAGGAGTAAGCCGCACAGATACCGTCTGCGGCTTTTTGTAGGTTGGGTTAGCGAAGCGTAACCCAACAAATATCATGTCGGGTTACGCCCTGACGGGCTAACCCGACCTACCAACTGGCTGTACGGGCTTCGTGACCGGGCCGCCTTCGCGCGGATCATCGCCCGCCTTGACCGGGTGGAGCAGGGAGAATATAGCATGAGAGCAATGACGCACTATGAAAAAGATTTGCATGAATGGCTGCAAGACCCCGGCAATGCCGCTGAGTACCTTACGGCCTCCATTGCAGAGGGTGATAAGGATGCCATGCTGCTGGCATTGCGCCGGGTTGCTCAAGCCCAGGGAGGCATGGCCTCGGTTGCCGAAAAAAGCGCAAGTGCCGCGCGAAAGCCTCTACCGCGCCCTTTCGCTCCGTGGCAATCCCGCCCTGTCGAACCTTTTGGCCATCCTGCACGGCATGGGGTTGAAAATAACTATTCAGCCGGAAAAGACGGCGGCGGCAGCGTAAGCCCGCCATTGCCTGCTGGTCCTGGCCCTCTACCGCCGCTACCAGCAGGAGGGCGACTCCTTCGTGCCCCGCTACCTCGAACTGCTGGCCGCCGGCGGCAGCAAGTCGCCCTATGACCTGGTGCAACCCTTTGGCGTGGACCTGAACGACCCTGGCTTCTGGTAGGGGGGGCTGGAGCTTGTTGATGTTATGCTGCGGTCGGTGGAAGAAAAGGAATAGCTCCCTCAGAAACCGACGCGGCTTTTTTGTAGGTTGGGTTAGCGGAGCGTAACCCAACAATTTCTCGTCGGGTTACGCCCTGATGGGCTAACCCGACCTACAAACTGCCACATAGAATCACTGCATATTGGCACCAACGGAGGGTGAAGGGGGACGCCCATGAAATTATGCGTTTCCCCCTCACGGTTTTCCGATGAGAGCATAGATTTTTGCCTTCACTTCAGCCAGTTCAACGGATGAAACCATCCCCTTGCGACTTGCCTTACGCACCACCCAATCAAGGCTTTTGACTTGATCGGCCAACGCCGCGCTCGTACGGTCGCCGCCAATCAACACCTCAAATGGGTAGCCCTTAACCTGCGTCGTCATGGGACAGCAAAGCATCAGGCCGGTCTTGCCATTGTACGTTGCTGGACTCAGTACCAGCGCCGGCCGGTGGCCGGCCTGCTCATGGCCGGCTTGCGGATCGAAATGCAGCCACACAATATCGCCGGCTTCGGGCACATAGCGCCGCGCCATTAAAAAGCCTCATTGCCGACCGGTGTGCCAAAGCCAACTTCGCTATGCAGATTTTCAGGCGTGATGTCGGCCAACATTTGGGCAAGGTCGTATTCCTTCGGGCTGCGCACCGGTTCAATGACGATATGCCCGCCTTCCTCGCGCACGTCCACGGTTGCATCCAGGCTCAGGTTGGCGGCCTCCATAACGGAGACGGGAATGCGCACCGAGGCGCTATTGCCCCACTTCTTCACGATTACATGCATTTTTGCCCCTCCTTTGTATCTTCAATGTTGATACTATCATACTTGGTCAACGGCCAAGTTGCAACATTGTTGATACATCAAAGGTCGGGTTAGCGGACAGGT
>DYDL01000373.1 GCA_020717925.1 Desulfocapsa sp. | reverse complement strand
GCGGCGACGGCGCGTTCGGCCAGTTCACCATCGTCATGCCCGATCAGGACGCGGTGATCGTGATGACGAGCGAGAGCAAGAACATGCAGGGCGAACTCGACCTCGTCTGGGAACATCTGCTGCCCGCGATGAAGGAAAACCCTCTCCCCGCCGACCCGCAGACGCAGACCCAATTGAAGAAGACGCTTTCCTCCCTCGCACTGTTGCCGCCCGGTGGGGGCACCGGGCCTACATCCGTTGTAGGCCGCGTGCCCTCACGCGGCGAATCGTCTTCACCCCCCGCCGCGCGCGTTTCCGGCAAGACCTTCAAACTCGAAACCAACGACCTTGCCCTGACGAGCGCGTCCTTCGCCTTCCGCAAAGACGGCTGCATCGTCACCTTCAAGGACGCCCGCACATCGTATCCCATCGCATGCGGCATCGAGCGATGGCAGCGCGGCGAGACCGCCCTGCCCGGCACGCCGCCACGTCTTATCTCCGGTGGTATGCCCAAAGCCGGCACCAGGCACAAACTCGTCGCTAGCGGCACATGGAAGGACGAGAACACCTTCGAGATGATGTGGCGCTACTACGAAACCCCGCACCACGACACCGTCATCTGCCGCTTCGACTGTGACAAAGTCGTCATCGAGTTCCTCGCCAGCATCGCAGGACGCAAACGGCCTGTGCTGAAAGGGAAGGTGGGTTGGACGAAGAATTGAGAATGCAGAAGACGGAAAGCGGTTCTGCTGGCGCGCATCGAGTCCAAGTCACTACCCGACATAACCAAGGTGGCCTTGGGTTACACGGTCACTCGGCGATACGGCCAGCGGCTGCCGGTGTTAAGGCAACAATCGTATCTATAGCGTTGGTATTTGGTGGCGCGATGTGATTAGTGCGAATTCTTTCCACATTGAGATAGCCCACTGCTTGATCGCGCCAAATCTTGTCTGATCCGCGTTCGTAAAGGTAAAAGCGACCACCGTCAGTCAGCAGCACTTTGCGACATCCGATGAGTTTCAGCTTGTTCGCGTAATTGAAGGCCTGCTTTTTCACATCCTGCAAGCCGTGATACCGCGTTTTGGCCTCACAAACCAAGACGCAATGTTTCTCAATCGTCGGTGTTGCCCAAAACGCGGCGAGGTCAATGCTCTTCCATTCCACCGCAAGGAGTTGCTCCGACCAACCAAGAGCAAGCAAGAGTGGTAACACCGTGTGTGCAACTACTTCATGCTCTGTTGGCCGGTTGGATTTCAGTCCAAACTGTTGATACCAACTCAATAAACGGCGTTGGCGTTCAATGGCAGTAATAACCTTGTCAACCGCATCGTTTGCGATCCCCCGGGCAAAAAGTTGTTGCCCCACGTCGTCGAGTGAAAGCGGAGTTGGGAGTGGTTTAGGCAAGGGTTTCAACGGGCGCTGTTTGAGCAATGAGAACAGCGGTCTCAAGGGAGCTAGGATGCCTTCGTCATTTACTCGTGTAAAAGTGGGTATTTGTTTGCGTTTGCCGAATAACGGACCCTTGTGTTGAATCCGCCCGATGTCTTCTGTCAGGTGCTCTTGCCAGATGACTCGACGCGTATGTTGAAGATCCCATCCGTAGACGTCATCGAACGCTTCGTTCCACGCATAGTCCGCTTCGGCAACCAAACCAATCGCTGTCACCTTATGCCCAGTCCGCATCAGCACGTTTCGCAAGGATATGTCCCGCCGATAGTTGAAACTAGCGGTGATGCATTGGTTGTTTAGG
>DYDL01000372.1 GCA_020717925.1 Desulfocapsa sp. | reverse complement strand
GCGCATTTTCACATAAAAACCAAAAAGGGAAGACCCTACCTCTACGTCCGAGAGATTGCCAGGGTCGACGGCAAGCCCAAGGTCATTTCCCAGATCTACCTTGGTTCTCCGGAAAAGGTCGCCGGCCTGCTTGGCGGCAAAGAGGCGGAGGTCCTGGATTTGAAGGTCGAAGAATTCGGCTCTCTTTGGCTGGCCCAGCAGATCGACCGGGATATCGATCTCTGCGGCATCGTCGATAATGTCGTTCCCAGGGCAGAGCGGGAGACGGGACCTACGGTTGGTGAGTATTTTCTCTATTGCGTGCTGAACCGGATGGTGCAGGCGGTCAGTAAGAACCAGCTTGCCGATTGGTTCCGCAAGACCGCCATCCAGCAGATCCGGCCCGTCGAGTTGGACGAACTGACCAGCAAACGCTACTGGGAAAAATGGGAGCGGGTGAGCGAAACCGCTCTGCAGACGATTGCCAGCCGGTTTTTCGAGCGTATCTGGCAAGTCGAGGCGCCGTCCGCCGACTGCCTGCTCTTCGACACCACCAACTATTACACTTATATGGCCAGTCAAACCGACTCGAAGCTTGCCCAGCGTGGCAAGAATAAAGCCGGTAAGCATCATCTGCGCCAGATCGGCCTGGGGCTGCTGGTCGCCCGAGATTCACGGTTACCGTTATACTACAGCGTCTATCCCGGCAATATCCATGACAGCAAACATTTTGAGGCGGTGATGGATGAAATGTTTGGCGTTGTCTGTGGCTTGAACAAAACCAAAGAACGGCTGACCGTGGTCATCGACAAGGGCATGAACGCCGATACCAATTATGCCTGGATCGACGACCACCCACGGATCCATTTTATCACCACCTATTCGACATACTTCGCCCAGGAGCTGGCGGCAACTCCGCTTGATCGCTTTGAACCTGCCGATACGGCGGAGAACCGGCGTTATATTAAGGAAGGGTACGAAGAGGAGTGCCTTTTGGTCTATCGAACCAGGGGTGAGTACTGGGGCAAAGAGCGAACCGTGCTGGTTACCCATACCCCGGCGTCTGCCCGCAAACAGGCCTACACCTTTGCCGATAAACTTGAGACCATGCGCCAGGAGTTATTGGCGATGCGGGCCAAGGTCAGAGACAAGGCCCCGCAGTGGCGAAAGGAGGAGGCAATTCGCGAACGGTATGTCCGATTTTGCGAGCAGATCCATATGGAATCGCAATTGTACGAACTGGAATTCGGCCAATCCCCTGATGGCCTGTCGCTGACCTTTCGCAAAAATGTCTATCTGGTCGGCCGGAAACAGGCGATGTTCGGAAAAAACATCATTATTACCGACAACACGGATTGGCTGACCGGCGATATCATCGAAGCAAATCTTGCCCGCTGGCAGGTCGAAGACCGGTTCCGCCTCAGCAAGGACGATGAGCTTGTGGGCACGAGCCCGGTCCGGCACTGGACGGACAGCAAGATCAGGTGCCATCTTTTTACCTGTGTCGTGGCGATGACTTATTTGCGGCGGATCGAATTGAGGATGACTGCGGCCGCACGAAAACGGTCAATTGAGGCGGTGATGGACGACATGCGGCATCTCCATTGTGTCCTGAGCGTAAAGAAAGGGCGCCGGACACCTGAGCGCCGCCTGGAAACTCCCAGTAAGACCCAGAGCGAAGTCCTATCGGCCTTTGGTTACCATATTGACGAGAGTGGGGTCTTACAGGGTC
>DYDL01000371.1 GCA_020717925.1 Desulfocapsa sp. | reverse complement strand
ACAGGTGCAAAACTAACGTACAAGCGAACTAATGTGTGTGAGGCGGCGAGACCGCTTTCCCCCAGCGAGTTTCCAAATCCAGGTAATACTTGTCAGGGTGATGGCGAAAGCGATACAACTTTTTCAACCTGGTTTCAATGGTCCGCAATGTTTGCCGCGCGGTTACAAAATTTTCGTGTCGAACTTGTCGCAGTCGTGTGAGCAAGTCTTCAAACGATTCGGCGTAGTCGATAAACGCCGCAAACGGTCCATAGCGCAAGATGAACTCGCGAACCGATCTGCGACCCGTGATCCGCCGCTGATGATGTTTCAGATCTCGGAAAAACGTCTCGAGATCATTATTGGAGGAGGGCACATTCGAGATGCGATAGCAGGTGAACAAACCCCACCACCGATGGCGGACCGTTTTGGTGATATGCGCAATGATCTCCGCGTCGTTGGGGTGTTGCTTCGCTTCACACGCTAACCGGTCCAGAAATTCCGTGACGGCGTGTTTGACCTCACGGGCGGTCCGTGGCCGACCGTGCTTATCACAGCGTTCAAACTGACGGTCTAATTCAATGATCCAGTCGCGTTGATGGTTGATCCGCTGATACTGGGTGCTATACTGGTGACGAAGCGCGGTAATGTCCAATAAGACCGCCAAAATCGGGTGCCCCTTTTTTTCTGACAACGGCGCAACGAGGTTTCCATCCGCTCCAATTTAGCGTAGAGCGCAAGTCCCGCGAGTTCAAACGGCGACAAACCATCCGCACGTAAGGCGTCCCGTAACACTTCGGCGTAATCGGTCAGCACAGCAGTTTGTGGGTCGTCTGCTGAAGCTTGGCTCAATTGACGACCGAAGGGACGCCATTGGGCTCGAATATCACGGCGCAGATCGGTTTTCAGGGCACGATCGGCATCAAAAATGGGTTGACCGGCTTCACACAAGCAATGAACTTGGCACGCTTGATGGGGGCGGCCGGGTAAACTGGTGGTCACGGCACGCCGAATGTTTTTGTCGGCATCACTTATCACGGCCCGAACGCGGAAGCCCAATGCTTTCACGGGAGTTAACAAACGAGCACTGATTAAATCGGCGCGACTGCTATACAGCGTCTCTGCGACGAGGGTCAAATCCAAATTCGCTTCACGCACGATAAACAGCATCTCGTCACCTTGATCAGGTTCCATGCCATCAATGCTGATGACCATCCCGTGTCGCTGGAAGTAGGCGCGGTGTGTTTCAATCTTTGCTGATTGCGCTGCGCGGAGCAAAGCCAGAAAGTCACCGATCAAATTAAGAATATGGCGGCGGGACACCGGAAGTTGTTTCGCCTGCAAGAGCGCGGCAATTTCATCGAGCGTGCGATGATCCCAGAACCGCCACCACCCAATCTGCACCATCAGATCAAAACCAAAACTGCTGCCTTTCAAACATACCCGGTCTGCTTCCTGAGAACGATACACGACCTTGGCTTTGGAACAACGCGGACGACTGCAACTGTAACCCAGGTTAATGGTGTGAAGACGACCGTCGAGTGTGATTACATACTTGCGCCATAATGTGGAACGACGCCGTAGCGGCGCGCCGCACTGGGGGCAGGTCGTCGTTGATGGACGGTAGTACCGCTTGGAAATGCGTGAGTTGTCTTTAGCTTTTCGCATTGGAACTTCCTGGTCAGGATGAGCGCATTGTACCTGACCAGGCTATCCCATCGCAAATTTCCAAATTGTTGGTAATGTGCGATTGTACGTTAATTTTGCACCTGTTG
>DYDL01000370.1 GCA_020717925.1 Desulfocapsa sp. | reverse complement strand
TTGAGAATAACGGAAGAGCGTTTCACCAGGGTGTCCAGTTGAATCATGCCGCGGGTCTGGTCATTGCGCATCAGCAGGGTGATGGAGTTGTTACGGATAAAATCGTTGATCTCCCGTTCCTGGAGTTCCTGGTTTGCCCCGGCTTCCTGTTGGTGACGTGGACGCGCCAGGTCAACGACCCGGCGGATGATCCTTGGTACGAGAATATGAAAAGTGCTGACTACGTCGAAAAAAACGGTTCATTCGTCTTTAAGTTGAAAGCCGTGGATTAAGCAGTCCGCAATGCTGGTGGATTTTGAGGAGAAAATAGGCAACGTCTTTGTAACCGTAGGCCATCCTCTTCAACCGCTTGATCTTGTTGTTAATGCCCTCGGAGATGGCCGATGTTATCCGCATCCGGAAGAAGTTCAGGATGAAATGCCGCTTGCGGAAAAACTTCTGTGCCAACTCCATAAAGGCCGGGATCTTGGAGGAGAATGCCGCGCCAATCCATTGCCTGAGTCCAGCCTGGGCGGTTTTGTGTGAATCGGCTCGGTAGATTTCGAGGAACTGTTCCTTGAGCAGCATGGCCCGATAGACTGTGTCATTCAGCGTGGCCAATTGCTCCAGAACATCGCGCTGTCGTTTTGATGGATGCCCTTGCATCAGAATGAACTTTTTGCGGCAGTGGAGCAGATTGGCCAGGTCAGTCTCTTTATCATTCCTGGCTTTGCGGAGTTCCTCCTTGCGGACCGCATCCAGGGCGTCGTTAAGGTAACTTTTGACATGGAAGTGGTCGAGCACGGTCAGGGCATTTTTCGCATGCTGCTTGATTGATGATAGGAAGCCGCGGGCACCGTCACAGGCGACGGCGTCAATCTGGGACGATTTCTCCTGGCCCAAGGCCGTGAAGAAGGCATCCAGAGTGCTTTTGCCGCGACCATCATGGTTCCAGATGACCTTGCGCCGTTCGATGTCGACCACATTGGTCACGTACTTGTGCCACTTTTGCCAGGCCACCTCGTCAACGCTCATGATCGAGGGTGCCGGAACCGGGGCGAGCTTTTCCCGGGCAAGTTCTTCAAGTATGCCGCGGTCGATGCGGTAGACGGTTTCATCGTCGAGATTGAGAAACCAGCCAGCTTCGGCGTTGGTGGCAATGGAGGTAAGGCGATAGACCTGCTCGGCGAAACGCTTTGTGAAGCGGCCTCGCAACACGGCAAACTGCTCAACCCTGATTTTACCGTCAACCGGGCAGCGAGCTTTGCGTTTAGGAAGATAAAGAAAAGTCCGTTTGCCGGCCAGGGGCAGATCCTCTGCCATAATCCAGCCAATGCTGTGGACTGGAGCGTGGTGGACGACCCCGCAAGCGGAACAGACCGGCGCCACGGCCTCCACCAGATCAACATAAAGGTGAATGCTGGTTTCATTCTGCTCAAGCACGCTGACAACATGAAAGTTTGGCAAAGCAAGCAGTTCCGTGATAGTTTTGAGGTGCATCGGATTTCTCCTCTCTGTCATGGTTCTGTCGGGAAACAAAACCTTAACAAAGTTGGTTAAATCCGATGCATTCTCTTTTTTAGGCAGTTACTGGCATTGGTTGATTTTCAACTTTTTTACGAATGAACCAAAAAAACCGGCGTGCCCTGGATGTTGGTGGCAAAGCCCCGGCGGCCATCCCTGGTTACGGGTTGAATATCCTTCTGGGAGTGGATCAAGTGATCATTGATTGAATAGGCAACGATAATGGTCTCGTTATTGATGTTTTTCTG
>DYDL01000369.1 GCA_020717925.1 Desulfocapsa sp. | reverse complement strand
GGCCGTGCAATAATAACTGATAAGATTGCAGGTCAAATGGGACCGCGCGGGTGGACTGCTGAGCAGATATCAGAGGCGATCAAGTCTGGCCAGCAAATACAGGCGATAAACAAGGCCACCGGTAATGCAGCAATACGGCATGTGCATCCAACGACCGGACAATCCGTTGTCGTTGATACTGTCACGAATGAAGTGATCTACGTTGGCGGCTCTGGGTTCAAGTATGGTCCTGCAAGTGGAGACCTACCATGAGCGAAAGTGTACAAATCTACGTTTCCCTTCTGAACGAAGGGGTGAACGTTTGGCGGCCGGTTCAAGCGGAGCACCTACACGGCGACCTCTATCGAATCATAAGCCAGCCGTATGATCGAGCCATCGAAACGTGGCAGTTCGAACCCGATGACGAGGTGATCTGCAAGATGGTCAAGAGCAGCGCCGGGCTTATCCTTGCCGCGACCGGAAAGGCGGAGAAACCTTGACTGGGCGGGAGAAGTGTGAGTAATCGCGGATCCTCAGTGCGAGCGGATGGTATAGTTCCAGTCCCCGTGGAAGCGGTGCGGCAGGAGTCGAAGCTCGGCCATCTCGTCGTCGGAAATCGTGCGGCCCTCCGGGTATCGGCCCTTGTCGATCTCAGCCCGGACGCGCAATCCCGTCTGAGTCGTCGTTGCGGCGATGAGATTCACAATCGTCACGAGGCTCGTGAGCGGCCGCCCGCGCCAGTTGGCGCTGATGTAGGAGAACAGCCGGTGCTCGATCTTGTTCCACTTGCTCGTTCCCGGCGGGAAGTGGCAGACGGTGATCGCGAGTCCTGTGGCGTCGGCGAGCCGCTGAAGCTCCCATTTCCAAAGCCGAACGCGGGGGCCGTTCGATCCGCCGCCGTCCGCCGTGATCAAGAGCGAGTTCGCTCTGGGATACTTGGCCTTTCCCATCACCCGCCACCAGCGCCGAATCGTCCGCACGGCGAAACTTGCCGTATCGTGGTCGATCCCCACGCTCACCCAGCCCGCGTTCCGCGTCAGGTCGTAGACTCCGTAGGGGATGGCCTTCCCGTTCTCCGGGATGATAAAATCGTGGACCTTCACCCGCTCAGGCGTCCCCTTCGGGCGCCAATCGCGCCCCGGGTTCCTGAAGTTGCCGACGAGTTCCTTCTTCTTCGTGTCCACCGAGATGACCGGCTGCCGGTTCCTCTGAAAATCAAGCACGCACTGATTGATGTGGCGAAATTGCGCATCGCGGTCCGGGTGGCCGCGGCCTTCCTGAGCCTTGCGGTTGCTCTGCAGAGTGTACCCGGCATCGTGCAGGACGTCCGCGACCGTCCTGTAGCTGATGTCGTGCCCCATCGCCTGAAGTTCCGCTTCCAGCTTGCGGAGGCTCTTCGAGGTCCAGCGCAGGGGGCATTCGGGGTGCCCCGATGCGGTCGGCTCCACGAGACTTTCAACATCGCGCAGGAGAGTCGAGTCTTTCTCGACGACCTTCTTCCGCCCGCCACCGGGTCTCCGGACTCGCCCGGGTTCCAAGGCCTCCCCGGACTCCAACTCCTTGATCCCGCGCGAGATGGTGAGTGCCGAAACTCCCGTGGCACGCGAAACCAGAGTGATACCGCCCCAGCCGATGTCCGTCGCCTCGGTCGCGCACCAATGCCTACGGCTTCGCTCGGTCAGCGAGGCGGACAGTGCCTTGAACTTTGCTCGGACCCGATGAATGTTCACATTTCTCTATATCGGTCAAAAGGCGTAATTCCTTTAGTTATATTTTCACAATGC
>DYDL01000117.1 GCA_020717925.1 Desulfocapsa sp. | reverse complement strand
GAGATTTTTGGCCGCGGCCAGTAGTGCCTTGGGGTCTTTGGCAAGCACCGCAACCGCCAGATCGACCAAATCGTCGGCAATCTTGATCGCCTTCTTGGTCGCTGTGATCTGCCCGAGCTTAAGTTTGGCGCCATCGACCGCACGCTGCAACTCGACCACCGCCTCTCGGGACTTGGCCCCGATCAGATGGATGCCGTAGCCCCGGAACAACACTACCAGATGATCCAGGGTGTCTTCGCATCGTTCCAGTTCAAAGGCTTGTTCGTCAGACAGCAGCTCGCCGTGCGCCACTCGGAAATCCAGCAGGCTCGCCGAGGCCTGGGCAAGGCTGTCGGCAATGGCGTAGGATTCATCCGCCGATAATTTGCTTCCGTCAGCCATGTGCGTCTCCTGTTAAAATAGCGCCGCTTAAAAGGCAGCTTGCACCTGACGGCGCAGCTTTACCACCTCCGTGGCAAAGTTTTCCAGTTGCGCCAGTAACTCCTTGTCGTTAAGGCTATGCAAGCGCAGACGCAGTTCAGCATGGGTTTTCCAGAGCTCATCAACCGCCTTGACAAAGGCATCCACGCTTTTTTCTTGGCCGTCTATCTTTCTCTCCGCGCTAAGCAGCAGGGTTTTGAGGTAGTTTGCCGCCAGCGGCTCCTTTTTTCCAGCCTCGGCCAGCGCGGCCCGCAACACCCTGAGCTCGCGTTTTTCATCGTGCAGCCAGGCGCGGTAATTGAGGGTGGAGTAATCCTTAAGCGCCCCGGTGATGGCCGTAATTGCTTCCTCATGTTCAAGGAGATCGCTGATCGCCGACTTCTGTCGCTGCTGTGTCGCCACATGGCTCAAGAGGTCGGCCAGTGAGCTGATTGCCGCCAGCTTGTCGGTGTTGATCAGGCTTTCCTGCGAACCTGGCAGTTTCACCTTGCCGAGGGAGACCTTCAGTCCGTCCAGTTCTTCCTTGTATGCGGGCAGTTTTTCGTTGGCCAGGGCAGCGAGGGTGTCGGCGTACTGTTCCAGCAGGGCGTTGAGGTCGGCGATGATTTTGTTGTCATCGGCCATGGTTCCGCATAATGCCGTGGCGTCCTCCTCTGCCGCCAGGGCATCGAAATTGCGCGCGGTAATCAGTTTTTTGCGGATGAATTTGTCAACGCAGCTAGAGGTCGAGGCAGCGAGCATGGGGTCAAATGCCTCGGACAATTTTTTGGTCTCGTCTGCATAGGAACGCACGGCCGACAGGTTGGCGCAACCGGAGAGCAGCCCGGCACCGACCAGCAGCGCGCAGGCGAGCAGCACGGTACGGGTGCGAATATCCATGTAGCCTCCTGTTTGATCAGTGTTTAGGCGCAAGCCTGACAATACTTCTAGCCCAACCTGGCAGCTTCGTCAAGTTGAAGGTCATCAAGCGCGGGGGCCGTGCAGGGGTTTGTTTCATATTGAGGGGGCCGGACCCGGCCCGCCTTGGTCAGCCTCAGAAACGGTCGCTGTGGTTGGCCTTGTCGGGCGGCGTGGGCTTAGGTGGCGCGGTTTCAAGAACGCAGCCGCATCCCGCATTGTCTTCGGCATGGTGGTGATGACCATGACCAACGTGGCGGCCACGGAAGCGGGCCAACATGCGGAGGATGGGCGGGATGGAGAGGAGGAGCAGCAGGATGGCGGCGCCCGGCTTGATCGTCTCTGGCACCATTTCGGCCGCCTGGCCGATGACGGCGGCCGGGGTCATGCCTAGCCAGTGATAGATCCTGTCGGTGAGCAGGCCGGCGGCCACGGCAAAGATGGACAGGTTGAAGAGGTAGAGAAAAGTCGCCCGGCGGCCGAGAATGCGAAAGAGCACGGCCAGGGAGGTGACGTTGGTGGCCGGTCCGGCCAGCAGGAATACCAGGGCAACGCCCGGACTCACCCCCTTCAGAATGAGGGCCGCGGCGATGGGGGTGGAGGCGGTGGCGCAGATGTACATGGGAATCCCCAGGGCCAGCATGGTGAGCATGGCCAGCAGGCCGCCGCCCAGGTGCTGGGCCAGAAAGGCGGTGGGCACCAGGGCGGTAATGATACCGGCCAGCAGCAGGCCGATCATGAACCAGCCGGCCAACTCCCACCATAGTTCGGTAAAGGCGTAGCGCGTGCCGATCAGGATCTTGGCCGCGAAACTGTGATGGCTGGCGTGCTTTTCGGGTGGGCAGGCGATGCCGTCGCAGCAGCCGTCCACCTGGCAGGAGTTATCGATTATCCTGAGCCAGTTGCCATCCATGGGTGTGTGGCAGAGGTTTTCCGCGATACCGGCGGCAACGGCGGTGCAGAAGGCCGCCAGCGGCCGGGCTACGGTCATGATCGGGTCGAGCAGGGCGTAGGTAATGGCGATGGAGTCGACACCAGACTCCGGGGTGGCGATGAGGAAGGCGGTGATGGCGCCGTTGTTGGCTCCCTGCCGCTTCAGGGCGGCGGCGGCCGGCAGCACGCCACAGGAACACAAGGGGATGGGGATGCCGAAGAGGGCGGCCTTGAAAACCGGCAGGAAGCGGCCCTGCCCGAGATGCCTGGCCACGTAGCTCGGCGACAGGAATACCTTGAGCAGCCCACCCACCACCAGGCCGAAGAGCATGTAGACCGAGGCCTCCTCCAAGAGGTGCCACGATTCCTTGAGGATGTTGAGGATGAGTTCCATGCGGGCCCTGGTCCAGTTTAAAGGTGATACTTTACCTTAATACCTCGGACCGCGAAGCGGAAGAGGATATTTGCGGGCTGGACATGGTCGCGGCCTTAAGCCATGAAGCAGAAGGGGTCGCGGTCCTGGAAGCAATCCAGGCCCAAACTGTTGACCACGGCCAAGCAGCCGCCGCATACCGGCCGGATGGCGCAATCACGGCAGGCGGCGCTGCCGGCCCGATAGCGGCGTGCCATGTCGGAGTCGTAAATTTCGGCCAGGGAATGGTCACGGAGATTGCCGATGGGCGATGGGAATTTGCGGCAGGCATGCACCTCGCCGTCCGGCAGGACACTGACAAAGTTGAAGGCCGCGCCGCAGCCGTGGCCGGCGCAGCCGCCGAAGGGGGCGTCGCCCTGCCGATGGCGGATGATGTTGAGCAGGTTGTCCTTGAGGCCGATGGTCGGGTTGCTGGCCGCGGCCTCCAGGTATCTTTGCAGAAAGCCGGCAAATTCTTTCCGCGGCGCCATGTGCAGGCTGGCGCCTTCGCCTACCAGGGAGAGGCGGTTGAAGGTGAATAGGTCCACCTGGTCCCGCAAGTGTTCCGCCAGGGGCAAAACCTGGTCAAAGTTGTCGCGGGTCAGGGTAAGCATGACCATGGAGTAGACGCCCAGCTCTTTCAGGGTTGCCAGGAAGGCCAGCACCCGGTCAAAGTGGCCGGCTCCGCGGATATGATCGTTGTGGTCGGGCAGTCCCTCCAGGCTGACTTGGTAATAGGCCGGCCGCTGAATGGCAATTAGTTCCTCGATGCGTTCCCTGGAGGCGGGGTTGCCGAGGATGGCGAGGTTAAATCCGAGATCCGCACCCTCCTGATAGAGGGCGTTGAAGTGGGGATAGAGCAGTGGGTTGCCGCCGGTTAAGGTAACCTGGGCCTGGACATGGCGGTCCTTCGCAAAGTCGCGCAACTGCCGCAGAAGCGTTAGTCCATGCGCAAGCGCCAGTGGCGGGCGAGGGCTGCGATCGTAACAGTGCTTGCAGTGCAGGTCGCAGGTTTGGGTGATGTGCCACTGCACGGTGAAAAAGGCGGCAGCCAGAAAGCGTTCCGTAAAGAGATCCGGGGTGGCCGGGAGAGGGAAATGGTTGGGGTCGCGACGCAGGCGCGATGACGGCGCCAGCAGCATGCCGAGTCGCGTCGCCTGGCGCAGGGCCTCTTCCAGTACCCGCGGGGGCGCCTGCTCGCGGGCCGCGACCTGGTCGTGTGGCACTTCCTCCGCCAGCAGTTTCAGGGCCAGCAGGTCTGCCTGGGTAGGTACCAGCAACCGGAGGCAATCGGCCATGGGGTCGTGCCAGACGGCAACGAATTCCTCACCTTTTTCCGGCGCGGCCGGCGCATGCTCGGCCGAGGGCGCCACCAGAGGGATCAGGTGCTGCCAGCCAAGGTGCAAAAGTTCCAGGCTGGGGTTGATGGTGAGCCTGGCCACCTGGCTGGGGATAGTGGCTGCCTGCATCCTGGCCGTGCGCACCGCCCTTTCCAGACGGGCCAGGTCGGCAAGATAGCCGGGCAGCATCAGGGCACCGCCCTGGCTGGCCACCATTTCGGGGAAAACGGCTGCATTCGAGGTGTCATCCAGGTGCTCCCGCAGGTCTTCCCAGGCGCGCCGGGCCAGTCGGGCGCGGCAGACGGGATAGTTCCTGGCAAGATTTTTGAGCATGCGCATGGGTTTCTGGCTGGTCAGCTTGCAGCGCGCCAGCCGGCGTTATCAGCATTGGCCCGTCAACATACCCTTTAATGCTAGCAGGCGGATTTTTTTTTGTCAAAGAGTACGGTGTGCTTATATTACTTTGTGGCATATTTTGCCAGATGTCAGCGATTCGCGATCAGCTTTCAGTCTGAAGATGCAGCCCCCCAAAAAAGCTGAACGCCGACCGCTTCCTCACTCCCCGCTTGACTTTAGGAAAGCCCGTGACTAGGTTGCATTGCTCAGGCATGACTATGAATTGTCGGAATCGCAAAAAAAACTGATTCCGACGCGATAACCGTCGGTAAGGTGGTACAATTATTGGTGGCAATAGCGCACCTTAAATCAGACTATCCGGGGAACCCGCCATGAAACACTTGTTTTTGCTAGCTGTTATCTTCTTTTTTCTCACTCCCACTGTTGCCAACGCTTTTCAGGAGGGTGGTTGCGGGGCAGGGGATTGCCGAGACTGTCATGCCCTGACCATCCCTGAGGCCCAGACTTTGCTTCAGGATATGGGCGGTACCGTTCGGGAGGTCAAGCCGAGCGAGGTGCCGGGGATGTGGGCGGTGCATGTCGAGAAGGACGGCAAGACCTTTCCCGTGTACATCGATTTTTCCAAACAGTACCTTATCGGCGGCAAGGTCATCAAGCTGGCCACTCGCGAGGATGTCGCCGGGCTTAGTTATATCAACCTAAACCGGGTGGATGTCACCAAGATTCCCTTGGCTGATGCCCTGGTGATCGGCAATCCCAAGGCCAAGCAGAAGATCATCGTTTTTGATGACCCGGAATGTCCTGCCTGCAAGAATTTTCACCCGGAGATGGAGAAGGTGGTGGCCGAACATAAGGAGATCGCCTTTCTGGTGAAGATGTACCCCCTGCAGATGCATCCCAACGCCTACGGCAAGGCCAAGGCCATTATCTGTGCAAAGTCCGCGGCTATGCTGGCGGACAGCTTGCAGGGCAAGGCGGTGCCGTTGCCGACCTGCGAGACCGACCAGGTGGACAAGAATATCGCCCTGGCCAAGGAACTGGGGGTCAACTCCACGCCAACCATGATATTTCCCGATGGCCGGGTATTCCCTGGCGGGCGCGATGCTGCGACCATCGTGCGTTTACTTAATGAAAAACCGACAAAGCCGGAAAAGTCAGCCAAATAGCCAGGCGTTTGCCCATGCCGAGCAAAAGCCAGAGGCGCGAAGGGGCTGAGATGACGAAACCGTGCGAGGATTGTGGGGCCTGGGAAGCGGCGTATGCTGCCCAGGGTTTCGATGCGGTGGTGGGTCGGCTCTGCCGTGGTCTGCTCCATAACCTGAACGGTGTGATTCAGGCCTTTGCCCTTCAGGCTGACCTGATGGAGCTTATGTTTCCCAAGGCCGAGGCCCTGCTGGCTGAGTTGGAGTCCCGGGTTGCGCCCGAGGCGGCCGGGGCACAGCTTGAAGCCCTGCGTGCTCTGCTGCGCGGCCGGGCGGATTTGATCGGCCCGGCCCAGGACAAGGTGCGGGAGGGGCAGGAGATTCTGCGGCGCGCCACTTCCCTGGCCGCCTTTAGTGCCTCCCTCCGCCAGGGCATGGTCACCCTGAACGATCTGGTCAGGTCCGGCCTGACCTTTCTGGACGGTTCCCCGTTTTTCAAGCACAACGTGACCAAGGAACTGCGCCTGGCTCCTGATCTGCCGCCGCTGGCCGGTATGCAAACGGAAATTTTTCAAGTGCTGACCATCATGCTGGAGAACGCCATGGAGGCCATGCAGGAGTCGGATGGCCCGGCGCGGCTCACTATTGAGACAGCCTTGGGTCAGGATGGTTACCTGCTGGTGGTGGAGCATGGTGGCCCTGGCCTGGCCGCCATCGACTGTGAACAGGTCTTTACGCCCTTCTTCACCACCCGGCCGGGTCATGCCGGCTTGGGCCTGTATCTGGCCCGTCGGCTGGCCATGGCCATGGGCGGCATTGTTAGCTGCGAGAGCCGGCCAGGACTAAGCAGATTTTGCTGTCGCTTGCCGGTGCCATCAGGCGCAACGGAAGGGGCCGCATGAAGGCGGGTCAGGCTGGCAGGCCCACGGCGGCGACACCTCCGGGCATCCTTTATGTGGTCGCCACCCCCATAGGCAACCTGGAGGACATCACCCTGCGGGCCATCCGCATCCTCCGCGAGGTGGGGCTGATTGCCGCGGAGGATACCAGGCATACCAGGAAGCTCTTGTCCCATCTCGACATCCATACGCCGCTGGTCAGCTATTACAAGGACCGGGAGGCGGAGCGGGCAGGCCTCATCCTGCAACGCCTGAGGGGCGGCGTCGACGTGGCCCTGGTGTCCGATGCCGGCACGCCGGCGATTTCCGATCCGGGCGCGGTGCTGGTGGGGCGGGCGCATCAGGAGGGCATCCGGGTGGTGCCGGTGCCTGGCGCCTCGGCGCTAACCGCGGTAGTAAGCGCCTCGGGCATGGCCGACCCCCACCTCCTCTTTCTGGGCTTTTTGCCGGCCCAGAAAAAAGAGCGCTGCCGGTTGCTCAAGGAGGTGGCGCAGCGCCAGGAAATGCTGGTGTTCTATGAAACGCCGCGTCGCATTCGCGCCTGTCTGGCCGACTGCATGGCCGTGCTGGGTGACCGGCCCGCCTTTCTGGCCCGGGAACTTACCAAGCTGCATGAGGAAAGCATGCGCCTGCCCCTGTCGGCCATTGCCGAGGCGCTTGGCAAGCGCGAGGCGATCAAGGGCGAGTTCGTGGTGGTGCTGGCCGGCGCCGCGCCCCCGGCACCGCGGCCCGAGGAGGCAGGTCTTGTTGAACTGCTGCGCTGGTACCGTCAGGAGGGGCAGCTCTCTTTAAAAGACGTGGTGCGGCAACTCACCCGCGATCTGGGGTTGCCCCGGACCGAGGTCTACCGCGAGGCCCTGCGGGTCTGGCAGGAGGCGATGGCGGAGTGAATCTGGTAAGGGTTTGCCTGCCCACGGACTTAGCAAGGCTGGGTACTCAGATTTCGAATTCTTTACTTCCCGGCATCCGGTGCGTTTTCCCGCGCTTTTTGGCGCCAGTCTTTCGGGCATTCGTAGGCATTCCACTCGGCGTGTGGATCCTCAAGCCCCGCGGCCGTGGTAAAGAGGTAGTCGCGCAGGTTCCATATTTGGAGTTCGTTCAAGGTATCCCACGTGCCGTCCTTGGCGCAGGCGGCATTCCTTTCATTGAAAACCTTGTCCCAGCCTTCTCTGGTTTTGGATTCCGTGATCAAATAGCGGGCTTTGGCATCTTCGCCTCGGTGATGGCAATTCTTGCAGAATTTATGGAATGCGTTGTAGCCGCTCAGGTGGTTGTCCGCCCTGTGAATCATGTACTCGGAACGACCTGACGGGTAGCATGTTCGGTCTTCAGACGTGTCGTGTGATGGGCCGTCTCTAAGCGGGTCGTATTGACATATCTCGCTTGTGCAGGAATTGGTGAAAACAAGGAACATAACTGCCAGGCCAAAATACCATTGTCGCTTCATGATGCTTTCCTCGTACTTGCTTTAAGGACAAGGCCCAGGTTTGCCGGCCTCGCCAACCAACCATTCTCCAATATTGAAAAAATATGTTGAGCAATCACCCCGGGGTCATCATGGGATTTATTGAAGCCTGGGAGCAATGACCGCAATGGGGTGACCTGGAAATGATAGACAACTAGAGCGACGATGGAAATTGCCAGCAGATGGGAATCCCGGTCAGGGGCAAGCGCGCGGCAAAGGTCGATCATGTCTGTAACAAATTCAGTAAAGACATGGTCAGCAAGAAACTGGAGTCGTGGTGCCTCGCCGTGCATGATTTCGCGCTCAATAAGGCGGCCGAAATCAACATCGTCGGCCATGAGGGTACAGAATTTATCGAGCAACATGCGCAAACGTTCCCGCGGTTGTGCAGGCAGGGTGAACGCCTCAAACAAGGGTTGCGTTCTTTCTGCAAAGGCAAAACCAAGGGTGTCAATATACAGGCTCTGCTTGTCCGGAAAGTGGTGATAGAGCGAGGCGGCCTTGATGCCAACGGCTGCGGCGATCTGGCGCATACTAACCCCGTCGTAGCCGTTGTTGGCAAAGAGCGGGATGGCGATGGTCAAGATTTCTTCTTTGGTATGTTGTTTGATGGTTGTCATCGCAATCTTCACGGGCGAGGCGGCATACCAATATGCAAGACTAACTAACGTTAGGTAGGGAAGATACCAAAAGAAAAATTGCGTGTCAAGATAGGGCCTGTCGTAATTTGGTAGTGTTGGGCGGCTCAGGGCTGAGGTCATGAAAACATGTTGATCGGTTGATTCTCTCGTGATGACTTGAGCCTCACGGGTTGACAGGACAAACTAACGCGCTATGTATAAGACGGGAGCTAGAAAGTTAAGTGATTGGATTTTCTTTGATCCGTAGCCAACTGTTATGTGAAATTTTATCCGGTAGGATAGGGGGGCTGCTATGCAAGTCAACAAAAGAAAGCGCTCGCGATTATCATTTAAAAGTGAAATAAGTGTTGGTACCGGCACCAAAAGCAATATCGCGGGTAAAGTTAAAGATGTAAGTATGAATGGGGTTTTTTTACAATGTGTCGAACGAATTTCTGTTGGCTCTGTATGTGGGATAGAAATTATTTTGACAGGAAAAAGCAGTAATTTGAGAATACGTGCTCGTGGAAAAGTGACCCGTCATGCGCCTGACGGGATGGGAGTAAGGTTTGAGCATGATCTTGAGTGGTGGCCTGTATTAGAAGATAAATGTATTGAGAGCCTGGAACTCAATTTGCGTGAAAAACCTTATTAATAGAGCACGGTATGACCTATGCGGTATTGAACCGCATAACGGGTTAAATGCTATATAGTCCTGATGTGATGACTGCCTGCGCTGTCTGGTCTTTGCGCTTGTAAATATCAGCTAAATACGCTAGGTTCTAGGGCAAAAGCGGGCAGGTCGGGCCGGGGATTTTTTTCCTGTTGCGGCAACGACTTATCCGGGGCGCGGCATGGGCCCGGCGGGGTGGTGGTGAAGAAGGTCCAGGATTTTTATTTCGAGAAGGCCAAGAAAGAGCACTACCCGGCCCGCTCCGTCTTTAAGCTTGAAGAGGCCCAGCAGAAGCATGCTCTGCTTAGGCGGGGCGATGGAGTCCTTGACCTTGGCGCCTGCCCCGGCAGTTGGTCCATGTACGCCGCCAAGGTGGTTGGGGTCGAGGGGCTGGTCGTGGGCGTGGATCTGCAGTCCTGGGACGCCCCGTCCCAGCCCCAGGGAGCCAGGATCCACCGGTTGTGCGGCGATATTTATGCGGCGGAAACCGTGGCCCTGTTGCGGGAGATCCGCAGCCACTACCGGGTGGTACTGAGCGACATGGCGCCCAAGACCACGGGCAGCAAATGGGCCGACAAGCAGCACTCCCTGGATCTGGCACGGCGTGCCCTGGAGTTGGCCACGGAACTGCTTGAGCCGGGCGGTAATTTTTACTGTAAAGTGTTCGAGGGCGAGGATTTCAAGCCTTTTGTCGATCAGGTGCGCGCACGATTTGCCACGGTGAAGGTCGTTAAGCCGAAGAGTTCGCGTTCTGAAAGTTATGAGGTCTTTGTCTTGGGGATGGGGTTT
>DYDL01000116.1 GCA_020717925.1 Desulfocapsa sp. | reverse complement strand
CCTTCAAGGCAGATTTGCAAGCCCAAATACAGGATTTCGGTCTGGCGTTCGCTACAATTCCGTGGGTTGTTATGCCTGGGTGCAGTTTGACCAACAGAGCGGCGCGATTCACCTTGACAAAAAAACGGTGCCACCGGTACCATTTCACGAACGAATTTCACCCGGTTTCACATTAGACCACCAACCAGTAAACGGAGGCTGCAATGGGCACCGACAACCTGTTTTTCCTCGAGGTTATCGAATGGCACGACACCACGGGTCGCGAGATGGTACACCGCATCCCGGAAAAAGGTTCCGGCGAGATCAAGTGGGGCGCACAACTCATTATCAGGGAGAGCCAGGCTGGTGTCTTTTTTTACAACGGTCAAGCATGTGATGTATTCGGTCCCGGCCGCCATACCCTGAAAACCGCCAACATCCCCATGCTCACCAAACTCCTCGCCGCGCCGTGGGGCGCCACCAGCCCCCTGCGGGCCGAGGTCTATTTCGTCAACATGAAGGTCTTCACCGACCTGAAATGGGGCACCCGTGACCCGGTGGCCTTCAAGGACGCCGAACTTGGCCTTGTCCGGCTGCGGGCGCACGGTGTCTGCAACGTGCAGGTCGTCCAGCCCCTGCTTTTTGTCAACACCCTGGTGGGCACTCTCGGCAGGTTCGACACCGAAGGCATTGAGGAGTACCTCAAGGATGTCATTGTTTCCCGCTTCAACGACCTGCTTGGCGAGCAACTTGACTCCCTTCTTAGCTTGCCCGGCCGGTATGAAGAATTGTCCGCCGGTCTACAGGAACGATTACGGGAAGACCTTAGCCGCTTCGGCCTGGGGTTGCGTCAGTTGTACATAACCTCCATCACCCCGCCACCCGAGGTCCAGAAGAGTATCGACGACCGCAGCCGCCTGTCGGTTATAAAGGATCTGGACAGCCTCATTAAAATGAAGGCGGCCGCGGCCATGGAAAAGGCGGCGGAAACCGGCGGCGAGGCCGGGGCCGGCCTGGGCATGGGCATGGGTTTCATGATGCCAGCGATGTTTGCCGAATCCATCAGGCCGCAACCGGCAACGACCAGCGCCAAGCCTGACAGCCGCTGTCCGGGATGTGACCGGCCCGTGCGGGGTGAAGAGAGGTTCTGCGCCTTCTGCGGCCAGCAGCAACTCGTCTTTACCAAATGCGCCCACTGCGGCGAGGACATGCTGCCCTTTGCCCGTTTTTGCCCGCACTGTGGCCATCCCGCGACTGAAAAACCAACACCAACCACCTGCCCACACTGCAAGGCGGAAAATCTGCCGCATGCTTCCTTCTGCAACCAGTGTGGAGAAAAGATAGACTGAGATGGGCTTTGCCGTTGAACATGAATGCCCCCAGTGCGGCGGCGCCATTGCCATGGACGAGGCAGATCGACTTTTCCGCTGCCCTTACTGCGCCGTCTCCTCTTTTGTCGCCAACACCGAACCATTTTGCTTCGTGCTGCCAACCAGGGTGCAAGCCGCGGAACCGCTGTATGTGCCATTCATCCGCTTCCGGGGTGCGGTTTATACATGCCAGGGTCTGGAGGTCAGCCACCGAGTGCTTGACGTAACCCATCTGGGTTTCCCCCATCCGCGGCTTCCCGTTTCCCTTGGTTTCCGCCCACAAGTGATGAAGATGAGATTCGTCAGCCCCGAGCTCCCGGGCTTCTTTTTGCCATGCCACCTTTCCCTGGCAGAGGCATTGGCCCGCATGAACAACAACCCCTTGCGGGCCCAACAGGCTCACGTTTTTCACCGCGCCCATATCGGGGAGGCATGCAGTTTCATTTACCTGCCCACGGCCAGGCGCGGGAACGTTCTGTACGATCTGGTGACCGATTCCGTGCTGGGCCCCTTGCTCGACGACCAGAATGAAAGGCTGATCCCCGCTGCCAGGCCAGAATGGCGGCCCCTCTTCCTGCCCGCGCTTTGCCCGGACTGCGGCGCTAATCTGGCCGGCGACAAAGAATCGGTGGTGTTATTCTGCCCGAACTGTGAATCGGCCTGGGAACCTGGCAAGACGGGCTACCAACCGCTTGCCTATGAAACACCTTTTGCTGACAATGTTGGCGCAACCACGGTGCTGCTACCCTGCTGGCGCGTGTCGGCAATGGCGGACAGGTTGCAGACCCTTGCCGATTTCATGCGCCTCACCAATCAGCCGAAAGTCATTGCACCAGAATGGGAAACGCGGCCACTAAACTTCATTACCCCGGCCTTCAAGCTCCGTCCCAAGATCTACCTGCGTCTTGCCGGCCAGTTGACCTTGGCCCAGACGGGTCTAACCAGCGGTGCGGCTGCCATGGAAAAAACGCCGTATCCAGTCAATCTGCCCAAAAGCGAGGGTGTTGAAAGCCTGAAAATTATTCTCGCCTCCATCGCCGTGGCCAAGAAAAATATCATGCCCCTACTCCCTGACCTTCACTTCCAGATCAAAGGCATCACCCTGCTCCTTGTCCCGTTCCAGGATAACGGGGAAACCCTTTACCAGGAACAACTCGATATCAATATCAGCAAGCAGGATCTTGGATTCGGGCAAGGTCTATGAGGCGCTGTCGGCTTAGATTCGGCTCAACGCAACCGCCAGTATCACACACCAGGATAACGCCGCCAGGGTCAAATGGGACGTCACCGTGTTGCGCACCGGGTAATTGAAGTCGAACATATGTATGCTGGCGCAGGAAACACCAAGCAATAAAAATGGCAGAATGGTCAGAATGGGCTGCATGTCACCCCACAGGTTCAGGTCAAAATGCAGGTAAAACAGAACCGCCAGGGTGGAAACCAGGCAGATGCAAAACTGGCTGGTTTCATACGCCAACTTGGCCATGGCGTAGACCAGGGTAAACCACTGCATATTCCCGAAGGCCAAGGAAAACACTAAAAGGCTGCACGATACGACCAGACTCAGACCGGTCAACAGCACATATTCGTCGTTCAACCACGTTAAGAGGGCGTGGTACGTCCCCTCGTCAATCAGATCCCCCAAAAATCCGATATAAAAGACAAAGGCTATGAAACCAAGTTTTTTGGCCATCAAGGGTATCCAAGGGTTACAAGGCGTTGCCTGAAAGCATCATCCCCAGAGCAAACGGAACGGGCTCACAGAAAACCCACGGCCCGGTCGAGCTTATGGAGAAAAGCAAAACCATGCCCGGGTTTTTCCAACTTGGCCGAGGCCACCACGGCGTCGAAAACCGCGCTTGTCTGCTCATCCTTGGTTACGATGAGGATCACCTCTTTCTCCGGCCTTACCAGCATGCCTCTCCAACCCAGCTTCTGCCGGACACCCACCCCGCGACCATAGTAGATAGTGGCGCCTTGGGCGCCCGCGGCGATGGCCGCTTGCACCACCTGTTCGGCGCGGCCGCGCTCCACGATACAGGTGATAAGACTGGGCCCTTGGTTTTCCATACCCCACCCCTTGGCTAAAATTGTGCAGGCCGGCTCGGCATAACCATTTGCCAAATGAGCCCAAAAAACCACGACACCTTCTTAAGAGATACTTTTGACAAGCGACGTTGTCAAGAATCAGATAGTTTCCATGACTGGCGCCCAGCTTATTGGATGTGTTAATAAAAAGAATAAAATAGGCGATTAGGTGAAGATGCAATAAAGGCTAAAAAAATAACGAGGCAGGGATGTTGTCCCTGCCTCGCTAATCTCTGGATCACGACACGGCCCTATCAGAAAACCCTCCGTTTACCGCATAGCCGCATCAATGTCTTGGCGGAATTCCCGGTACTCCCGGGGTCCATCATAGCGTTTAATCACCGCGCCCTGCCGGTCTACCAGAAAAGAGACCGGAATGCCGATGATCTCCCCGAAGTTTTTGGCGATCTTCTCGCTGCCCATGACTATGGGATAGGCGATTCCCATCTTCTCGGCCAGGGCCTTTACCGGCCGTTCGCTGCCCGAGTCCATGGAGATTCCGACCATGGTAAAGCCCTTGGCGGCCAGTTCCTTGTGGAGGCGGTTCATGTCGGGCATTTCGCCGACGCAGGGTGGGCACCAGGTGGCCCAGAAGTTCACCAGCACGACCTTGCCCTTGAAACTGGCAAGATCCACGGTGCTCCCGTCCGTGGCCGATTTCATGCTGATCTCGGGTAAGGGAAAGGGCAGCTTCTTGGCATCCCCGCCGTCAGACCCGAAAAACCAGGCCCCGGCCCTGGGCACCATCAGGGCAAGAAACAACAGGCAGGCGACTACACCAACCAGGGTATATTTGCTGCGCTTATCTTGAAGCATCCGAGCCCTCCGTAACGGATTGACGTTCGTGCCAACACCTTACACTCTAGCCCACGAGGTAGTGGCCCGCAAGCAAGGTTTTCAGCGTTTTTGCCAGGATGCAACCCTGATCAAGAGGTTTTTGTAAATCTCCCGGACCGGGAGGAAACACCCTTATCAGCCGCAGTCCTTGGCATCGTGGGGATCGTAGGCATCGGCGCCGGTCCGGACAAGGAAATCGTTCAGTTTGAGCTGGTCTTCCAGGCTCAGCTTGTCCCAGGCGCCGGTCTTGGCGCATTTTGGATATTTTTCCGCAAACACCCGATTCCAGGCATTGCCACCCTTTGACTCGCTATAAAGGAATCTGCCATCCTCGCCGGTCAAATTATGACACTCCTTGCAGACCCTACGGAACACCTTGTACCCTTCCAGGTCATTCTCCTGGGTTAGGGACCGGCAGGTCTTGGTGGTGGCGTCGTAACGTTTAGAGGGCGATGCACTGGCCACGGAAAAGGACAATGCCAACGCCGCCACAGCCCCGATCAAATTCCAGAAACAGGTTTTCATGCTCGCACCTCTTTGGTTGCGTTACAACAACAATTCATCATTAAATTAAATTACCACATACCCGACAAATTGCCAAGAGTGTGGTCTTAAAAAGCACCCGCCACGCCCTCGACAAGCTGGCTGCAACCGCTGAAAAGAATTAGGCAGATTGCTGCTTCCCGCTTGACTTTACAATCCTTTCACACGATATTAGGTGGGCTTTTGCGGAACTGTTTCCGGATGGTCGAAAACATGCGCCAATACGCATCCTTCGAACCGCGCAAGCAACAGAGGAATTGCATGGAACACACCAATAATTCAGAATTGACTCTGCCACGGCTCATTGCCGCCAGCGCAAGTCAATACAGCAGCCGCCCGGCCATGGGACCGGCCTTTGCTCCGCCCACCACATACCAGGAGCTGTTGACCTCCATTGAACGCCTGGCCCTGCTGCTCAAAGAGCTGGCAATCAACAAAGGGGACAGGATCGCCATCCTGGGCGAAAACTCGACAAACTGGGCCATCGCCTACCTCGCCATCGTGCGGATCGGCGGCGTGGCCGTTCCTATCCTGCCCGACCTGCCCGACACCGACGTCCATCATATCCTGACTGACGCCAGCGTTAAGATGCTCTTCATTTCCGAACGCCAACTGGACAAAATCTATGAACTGTCCAACTGCGACAAGGTGAAGATGATCGCCCTCGACGATCATGCCTTGCAATGCAACCTGCTCGATATTATGCCCATGGCCGTCGCCCTTGCAAAGCCGGCCGGATTTACCGAGGAACAGCAGCGGCAATTGACCGCGCGGATAGAAGAGGTCCAGTCCGAGGATCTGGCCGCCATAATCTATACCTCCGGAACTTCCGGCCATTCCAAGGCGGTCATGCTCAGCCACGGCAACCTCATGGCCAACGTGCTCTCTGCCAGCAAACAGGTGCAAGTGACACCGGAGTGGACCTTCCTTTCCATCCTGCCCATGTCTCACACCTATGAGTTCACCATCGGCTTTCTGCTGCCGCTCCTCAGCGGGGCGCGCATCGTCTTTGCCGGCAAGCCACCCACCCCCTCGATCCTCGCCAAAATCTGCGCCGCGGAAAGACCAACCGTCATCTGCATGGTGCCGCTGATCATGGAAAAGATCTACAAAAAACAGGTACTGGGCGCACTGCGCGGCAACCGGATACTGCGCCAGGCCGTTAAGCTATCGGTCCTGCGCAAGCTGATTTACCAGGCCATTGGCAGGAAGCTCCTGGCCTTTTTCGGCGGCCACTTACAACTGGCGGCCATCGGCGGCGCGGCCATAAATGAGGAAGTCGAAAAATTCCTGCGCCTGGCCCGCTTCCCCTACCTTGTCGGCTACGGCCTCACAGAGACCTCGCCATTGCTGTCCGGCGGCCCGTTCAACGATCCGACTATCACCTTGTCCTCGGCCGGCAAGCCGGTGCCGGGGGTGGAGATCAAGATTCACAACCCAAGCCCGGCAACCGGCATCGGCGAGATTTACGCCCGCGGCGCCAATATCATGCAGGGCTACTTTAACAACCCCGAGCTGACCCGCGAGACCATTGATGGTGACGGCTGGCTGGCCACCGGCGACATGGGCTTTCTGGATGACAAGCACAACCTGCACATCAAGGGTCGTTGCAAAAACGTTATCGTAATGTCCCATGGCGAGAACATCTATCCCGAGGTTATTGAAGACAAGATTAACGCCTATGGGCAAATCCAGGAATCCCTGGTAAAGGAGAGCAACGGCCACCTTGAGGCCTTGGTCTATCTCGATTACGACCTCATCGACCAGGAAACCGCCGGCCAGAGCCAGCAGGAGAAACACGCCCATGTCCAGGCACTGCTTATGAAAATGCGCGCCGAGGTCAACCGGCAACTGCCGCTTTTTTCACAGGTGGCCCGGTTCATCGAACGGCCTGAGCCGTTCACCAAGACCGCTACCCACAAGATCAAGCGCTATCTTTACGCCGTCGGGCAGAATGATAGATTCAACCAGAGGGAGGGAGCATGAAAAGAAAGATCGCGGCACTTGGCATGGCCGGCTTGTTTTTTTCCGCCAGCGCCTGGGGCTCTGGTTATCGAATTCCGGAACAGTCGGTTAACTCCACGGCGTTGAGCGGTGCCTATGTGGCCAATGCCTCGAGCGGTGACGCCAGCTACTTCAACCCGGCCAACATGGGCTGGCTTGACCAGGACAGATGGAGCGCCGACCTTTCGCTCACCTACATCAACCTGGCCAGTATCGACTACAGCGACAGTCGGACCGATGCTTACAACGGCGGCTCCCGGTCCGAGAACTTCATCGCCCCACAGTTCCACCTGGTGTCGCCCGATTTCAACCATTTCCGCCTGGGCCTATCACTGGTTGAGCCTGCCGGCCTGGCCAAGCGCTGGGAGCAGCCCTATCCCCGCACCTTTGCCGAGGACTTCACCCTCAAGGTCGTGGAACTGAACCCGGTGCTTTCATACACCATGGCCGACAAGTACGGTGTGGCTGTTGGCATCCGTTTGCTACGTGGCGAAGGCAAGGTGGTGAGCAGGGGAACGGTGCCGGTCATGGAGCTCTACGGTGAAACCCTCTCCAGCTCGATCAGCCGGTCGATGGAGGGAGACACTCTGGACTACGGCTACAACCTGGCGATTACGGCCAAGGCCAGCGACAAGCTGACCTTTGCCGTCACCTACCGCTCCAACGTCAATCTGGGGCTTGAGTCCAATGCCGCCACCCTGACTAATAGTGACGTCGATTTTCCTGGCCCCTTTTTATCCAATATCGTCCCGGCGGCCACTTGGACCGGTAGGGCCGACGTGACCGTTCCTGTCCCGGCCGTGCTCACCGCGGGCGCCTCCTACACCTTTGGCCAGACCACGGTGGAGCTGGTCTGGGACCGGACCTTCTGGTCCGAGTATGACAATCTGGACTTCGACTATCCCACCTCCCTGCCCAACCCGGTGCTGATCGGGGCCTTTGACGCTCCCAAGGATAAGGGCTGGGCCAACACCGACGCCTTTCGCATCGGCATCACCCACCGGTTGCACAACGACGTAACCCTCATGGCCGGTTGCGGCTTCGATGAGAACCCGGTGCCGGAGCACAATCTGAACTTCGAGCTGCCCGACTCCAACGCCCTGCTCTTCTCGCTGGGCGCACGCTTTCGGATCAACGAGCGGCTGGAACTCGGCGTTGCGTACCTCTACGACCACAAGGACGCCCGCACCGTCACCCTCAACCAGGCCGCCGGCATCGACGGCACCTTTGACAACGCCGCCGCCCAATTGCTGAGCCTCGGCGCCGCCATCACCTTCTAGCCAGCCACCAGGAACTCAATGCCCGCTACCGTTGCAGCCGCCACCTTGCCACCCCATCCCTACCCCCCGGACGTCCAGGTCATCCACCTTGATGGCAGGGAGATCTTTCTTGTGGGCACGGCCCATATCTCCCAGCAGTCGGTGGATCTCGTGCGCCAGGTGATTGCCGCCGAGACGCCGGATTGCGTGTGCGTCGAGCTGGACGAAAAACGCTACGAATCCCTCTCCCAGAGAAAACGCTGGGTTACCTTGAACCTCAGGGAGATCATCTACAAGAAGCAACTTGCCACCCTGCTGGTAAACCTCATCCTCGCCTCGTACCAGAAAAAACTTGGGGAGCAACTGGGCGTGCTGCCGGGCACCGAACTGCTTGAGGCCGTCCGCGCCGCCGAGGAACAGGGCGTGGCCGTGGCCCTCTGCGACCGCGACGTGCGCGTCACACTGCGCCGCGCCTGGCAGGCCACGGGCTTCTGGAAAAAAGGCTACCTCATGGTCACCCTGTTGGCCAGCCTCTTTGAGACCACTGAACTGACCGAGGAAAAGCTGGCCGAACTCCGCACCACCGACGTGCTGTCGGAACTAATGGATGAACTGGGCGGTGCCATGCCTGAGCTGAAAAGGGTGCTGATTGATGAACGCGACACCTTTCTGTCCGAAAAAATCAAGGCCGCCGCTGGCAAGCGACTGGTGGCCGTCGTTGGGGCAGGACATGTGACAGGCATCAAGACCGCTCTCACCGAGGACCGCTCCGACCGGATGGCGGAGATCTCCATTATCCCTCCGGTCTCGCCGGTCTGGAAAATCGTCGGCTGGGCCATCCCCTCCTGCATCATCCTGGCCATTGTCGTTGCCGCGTTTGATAAGGGCCGCGCCCTTGCCGGAGAATTTATCATTTTCTGGGCCCTGGCCCACAGCATTCCGGCCGCCTTGGGCGCCCTACTGGCGCTGGCCCACCCGGCGACCATTCTGGCCGCCTTCCTGTTTGCGCCATTCACCAGCCTCACCCCTGTCCTCCGCACCGGCCACGTAACCGCCTTTGTCCAGACTATGAAGGCGCCACCACTGGTGAGCGAATTCGAAACCGTGCTGGCCGACATCCTCACCCTGCGCGGCTGGTGGCGCAACCGACTGCTCAAAGTCTTCATGGCCTTTCTGCTGCCCGCCATCGGCAGCACCATCGGCAGCGTAGTGGCCGGCTACCGGATCTTCTCCAATCTCTTGTAACGAGGCGCCCCATGACCAAATCCAGCCCCAAGGCAAAAAAACTTACCGGCCACCAGCTCCGCCATCTGCGCGGCCTGGGTCACCACCTGGCGCCCGTGGTCATGGTGGGCCGCGAGGGCATCTCGCCCACGGTGCTGGCAGCGGCCTCCGACAACCTGCTGGCCCATGAACTTATCAAGGTGAAGGTGCAGCAGACCAGCGACGTGGACAGGCAGACGGCGGCCGACGAACTGGCCCGCCGGCTGAAGAGTGCCGTGATTCAGGTGCTCGGCAACACCGTGCTCCTCTATCGGGAAAATCCCGACCGTAGACCAGACCAGAAGATCATCTTGCCGGACTGAGCCGTTCACGGCCGCCTTGGGAGCCGGCCATAAGCACGGTTTGCCGGGGCAGACCAGGGACGAACACCACCTCCACGTTGTTCAGCAGTCCCAAGGTCAACAGCCGTTGCCGATAGCAATTGCCAGGCCCCCGGAAAAGAGACTCGTCGGCCGCGGCCAGGCTTAGAAGCCCCCCCTGGCCCGCTGCCTGCCGCAAAACGCGCCGCACCTTCTTGAAAAAAAGTCGAGCCAGCACCAATTCGCCAAAAG
>DYDL01000368.1 GCA_020717925.1 Desulfocapsa sp. | reverse complement strand
TGAAGGCGTCCACGTATTTCGTCAGGGAATACCAACCGCAGTAGAGGGCGGTTTGCGGGCAGGACTCGGCGGCAAACAGGGCCGGGGTGTCGTCGAAGATCACGGGCAGGTCGCTCTGTTTTTGCAGGATATCCCTTAGTGTTCTTAGATGTTGGTCATACTCGCCGTAGAAACCGTCCTTGGCCGGAGACAGGCCGCGGGCGTCGATACAGAAGTTGCCGACAAGACCGTGGGCCTCGGCCCAGAGGGCGTCGTCCACCAGACGTTTGGCGTGCTCCGGCGTGGGGCCGTCCAGCCGGGCCACCATGATGGCGCGGCTGCGGCTGGCACCGATGCCCGGCCATTGGTCGAACTGGGCATGCCAGGGGTTGGGGAGCCAGCGTGCCAGGTCATAGGGGGTGGCCATCAGCAGGGTCAGTTCGCTGTCCACCGCCGCCGCGGGCATGGGGTCGGGATCACGTTTTTGCCTCTCCTGCCAAAAGCCCAGTTCGCCCACCACTCCCTGGCCGGAGCGGATCAGGGCGGCGACTTCCCTGGCGTGGCCGAGTGGCACGCCCAGGAAGGGCAGGCTGGCCAGTTGATTCGCCACAATAGCGTGGAGCTTAAGCAGAAAATCCTCCCCGCCAGCCTGCTGGCCGCTGGCCAGCTTGGCAAAGGGCTCGGTGCCGGCAAGTAGATAAAGCAGGCTGTGGATCTCGGCCAGGGTGGCCGGGGCGGGCGGTGGCTTGGGCGGGGCAGCCAGAAAGCGCAGGGTCTGCTGGACAACATTGTTGGCCGCGGGCAGCGGTGCCGCGACGGATGCTGGAGGCGTCTGGCCGATAAGGATGGCCAGGCGTTCGGCGAGATTGATGGTTAGTGACTCCAGATCAGCCAGCCGATGCGGCAGTGACGCTTTCTCATCACCACTGGCCGGCTCGGGCGCTGCCCCGACCTTTAGCGGCACGCCGTACACCAGGAGCAGGGCCGGTTGACGTCCTTTTTCCCGCATGGTCTGGATATGTTGGCGCAGGGGGAGCGCCAGGCTGGTGTCAAAGTCCTCCCTGGGCATGGTTTCGGTGTCGGTCAGGGCCAACTCGATGACGTTCGCTGCCGGGACATGACGCTGCCTGGCATAGTAGTCGGCCACCTCCCGGCTGCCCGGCATGCGGCTGTTGCAGACAATGAGCAGGTCCGCCGGCTCCAAAGCCATGGCCGGGCCGGAGGTGATTGCTGCCAGGCAAAGGGCCGCGGCCAGGAGGAGCAGCCTGATCATTTCGCTGCTTTGGTGATCTGGATGCGGGTCACGCTCTGGTCGCGGTCCTCGGTGAGGACGATGGCGGTGGTCGTGCTCTCGCCATCCTCCATGACGAGGTTGGCCATCTTGCCGGTGGGCATGGTCATCTCATAGACCTCGGGGTTGCGGTCGGCCAGTTTTTCCTTGTAAAAGGCCAGCACCTTGTCCAGCCCATCCTTGGAGGTGAGCATGGCCGAGGTGACGCTGCCAGTTTGGCCCGGTTGCCCGCCCTGCATGCTCCAGGAACCGCCTTCCTCCTGGTTGATATTCGGGTAGAACGGCACGCCCAGGTCAGCCGGGGCGGCCTGCTGGCTGATGGTGAGGCTGGCCTTGCCGTCCTTGTCCTCTACGGTGACCTGCCGCGGTTGACCGTCGGCCTGCTGGGTCACCTTTACCGTGCCCGCGGGCGTGGAATAGACCTCGGATTTTTTTTCCCCGCTGCAACCTGGGGCCAGAACCAGGGCGAGGGCGACGATTAGGGCCAGTTGTTT
>DYDL01000367.1 GCA_020717925.1 Desulfocapsa sp. | reverse complement strand
GGCCCTTGATCAGGCCGGTGATGACCGCCCGGGAGGCGTTGATCGGGATGCCTGGCTTCACCCCCATCTCCTCGGCAAACTCGCGGCAGACCTGTTCGGCGGTCGCGGCGGTCAATTGGTCCAAGGCCGCGAAGCGGTCGGCCAGCTTGGGCAGCCAGACGGCCAGTTCCGGGAATTTTAGGACGTTCTTCTCCAACGCCTGGGGATCGATGGCAAAATCATCGCTGAAATAGGCGCGGCCCAAGGAGGAGAAATCCTTGATGGTATGGAAGCGCTCCCGGATGAGCTCCAGGGTGTGCAGAAACCACTGGCGCCTGTCACTGTCGTAGGCACCATCCCAGAGCCCGGCGGCGATGAATTCCTTTTTCACCAGTGCGCCAAGTTCCGCAATGGGCATGGTGCGCAGGTAATGGGCATTGATCGACAGGGCCTTGGGGTCGGTAAAGAATTTCGGGTCGTCCTTGCGGTAGTTGAAGATCGAGTTGGCCCGGTTGATGCCCTCCAGGGAGAATTTTTCGAGCATCTCCTCCTTGGAGAAAATCTCCTGATCGCCCGGGGTGGACCAGCCCAGCAGGATGAGGAAATTGGCCAGGGCCCAAGGGATGAAGCCGTTGTCGCGGTAAAATTGTACCGCCACGATCTCGCCGTGGCTGCGCTTGGAGATCTTGGCCTTCTGCAGATCGAGGGTGAGCGGCATGTGGGCGAACTGGGGCAGCGGCGCGCCCAGAGCCTGATAGATGAGGATCTGGCGCGGCGTGTTGGTAAGGCCGTCCTGGCCGCGGATGACGTGGGTGATCCGGTCGCGGATGTCGTCCACCACGTTGCACAGCAGATAGAGCGGCTTGCCATTGGAGCGGACGATGACGAAATCCTCGATATCCTGATAGCGCCGTTCCACCCGGCCATAGACCTTGTCGTCGAAGCCGACCAGTCCGTCGCCCTGCGGCACCTTGAAGCGGATGACAAAGGGCATTCCCTGCTTTTCCTTGGCCGTAACCTCGGCCGGGGAGAGGTGGCGGCAGGTGCCGTCATATTGCACCACGGCCTTGGCCGCCATGGCCGCCACGCGCTTGGCCTCCAGCGTCTCCTTACTGCAGAAGCACTTGTAGGCGTGCCCGGTCTCAAGCAATTTGGCCGCCGCCGCCGCGTGCTCGGCCGCGAAGTCCGACTGGAAATAGGGCCCCTCGTCCCAGTCGACGCCGAGCCACTCCAACCCTTCGAGAATACCCTGGATCGACTCCTGGGTGGAGCGCTCCTCGTCGGTGTCCTCGATGCGCAGCACCAGGGTGCCCTTGTGCTGGCGGGCGAAGAGCCAGTTGTAAATGGCGGTCCGTGCCCCGCCGATATGCAGATAGCCAGTGGGGCTCGGAGGAAAACGGACGCGGACGTCAGCCATGATCAAAACTCCTTGCAGGATGGAAAAACGATAATCCGGCCGGCAAAGCGCCTATGGCCAAGGTGTTTATAGCCCCTTTTCCGCTCTGCTTCAACCGGAGATGTGAAGACTCAGGTTGTTTAGGCTGTAGGCTGTTAGCTTTTTACCTACAGCCTAATCCCCTACAGACTATTCACCTGCTTTTCCGGTAATTCGCCAGCAGCGGTGAATTTTCTTGTTACGAAAGTCCTCTGGCACGGTGAGCTGGGAAATCTCCTCGATCCGGCAGGGGGTGAGATTGTCCGTTTCCAGCTTGAAGCTGCGCAGGTTGGTGGAGAAGAACAGTTCGCCATTCGGGGTG
>DYDL01000366.1 GCA_020717925.1 Desulfocapsa sp. | reverse complement strand
ATGTAAACGTTTTTTCCTTGTCATGCTCTTGAACCGTGGTCGGAAACGGGCTATAACCAGCCAAAATCATGCAACCGTCGTTTAACGTTGCCCCGGGCTACGGGCAACCCGACCGCCAGCTTCAAAGGATATCCGCCATGTCTATCTCCGCAACGTTGCCTGCCTCGGATTTTATTCGCGACATCATTGCCCAGGATCGGGCCATTGGCAAGCACGGCGGCAATGTCGTCTGCCGTTTCCCCCCTGAACCCAACGGCTACCTGCACATCGGCCACGCCAAGTCCATCTGCCTGAACTTCGGCGTGGCATTGGAGAACAGCGGCCGCTGTCACCTGCGTTTCGACGATACCAATCCCAGCAAGGAGGAGGTCGAGTATGTCGATTCCATCATGGCGGACGTGCGCTGGCTAGGCTTTGACTGGGGCAAGCACCTATATTACGCCTCGGACTATTTTCAACAGTTGCACGACCATGCCGTGACCCTTATCAAGATGGGCAAGGCCTATGTGTGCAGCCTGAGCGGTGACGAGATCCGGGCCTACCGAGGTACTTTAACCGAGCCAGGCAAGGAGAGCCCATACCGCAACCGGACCGTGGCCGAGAACCTCGACCTGTTCGCCCGCATGCGGGGAGGCGAGTTCGAGGAGGGCAGCCATGTGCTGCGGGCCAAAATCGACATGGGTTCCGGCAACGTCAACATGCGCGATCCGGTGATTTACCGCATCCTCAAGGCCAGCCATCACCGCACCGGCGACGCCTGGTGCATCTATCCTATGTACGACTATGCCCACTGTATCTCCGACTCCATTGAGGGGATCACCCACTCCCTTTGCACCCTGGAATTCGAGGACCACCGCCCTCTCTACGACTGGATCCTGGATCAGCTCAACATTTTTCACCCGCAACAGATCGAGTTCGCCCGACTCAACTTAAGCTACACCGTGCTCTCCAAGCGCAAGCTCATCAAGCTGGTCACCCAGGGGCATGTGGCCGGCTGGGACGACCCCCGCATGCCCACCCTGGCCGGTATCCGGCGACGGGGCTACCCGCCTGCCGCCATGCGAACCTTTTGCGGCCGTATCGGCATGGCCAAGAGCAACAGCGTGGTGGACATGGCCCTGCTGGAGCACACCATACGGGAAGAGTTGAACGAGCAGGCACCCCGCGTTCTGGCCGTGCTCAGGCCGCTCAAGGTGGTAATCAGTAACTATCCGGCTGATCAGGTGGAGGAGTTTACCGTGCCGAACCACCCGAATCGGCCGGAGCTGGGCAGCAGGCAGGTAGCTTTCAGCCGCGAACTCTTCATCGAACAGGACGACTTCATGGAGGAGCCGGCCAAGAAATTCTTCCGCCTGGCGCCAGGCACCGAGGTGCGATTGCGCTCCGCCTACTTCATCACCTGCAACGAGGTGGTCAAGAACGATACCGGTGAGATCGTCGAACTGCGCTGCACCTACGACCCGGCCAGTCGCGGCGGCGCCTCGCCCGACGGCCGCAAGGTCAAGGGCACCCTGCACTGGGTATCGGCCGCCCACTCCCTGACCGCCGAGGTGCGCCTCTACGACCGCCTCTTCACCGTGGCCAGCCCGGACAGCGAGGCCGGCACCGAGTTCACCGATCACCTAAACCCCGCCTCCCTGGAGACCCTCACCAACTGCCGGGTGGAGCCCAGCCTGGCCAATGCCAGCCCGGAGAGCTGCTTTCAGTTCGAACGGTTGGGCTACTTCTGCGTGGATCGGTGCGATGCGCGGCCGGACC
>DYDL01000365.1 GCA_020717925.1 Desulfocapsa sp. | reverse complement strand
GAGTTTAACCGCTACCCGCATTTTTCGTCAAAAAAATAAATAATTTCACAAGGTTAGCCCAGTCATTCTTGTAAGACCCCTTAATTCCTTTCGTTACACCCAACTTTTTCATAAAAATTTTCAGTAGATGCGTATTTTTTGGTTGCAATTGTAAGACCCTAGCATTATTATTCCCGCATGGCGCACCTGCACAAAAAGATGAAAGGCGGAAGACCCTATTATTACGTCCGGGAAATCGCCAGGGTCGATGGCAAGCCCAAGGTCATCAATCAGGTTTACTTAGGCTCGCCTGAACGCATGATGCAAATGGCATCTGGCGGTGTCACTCAGGAGGGGTTGATCAAAATCCAGGCCCAGGAATTCGGGGCGCTCTGGCTTGCCAACTTGATTGATGCTGATGTCGATATCGCCGCCATTGTTGACTCCGTTGTTCCAAAATCCCCACAAGAAACCGGGCCGTCTGTCGGGGAATATTTTCTCTATGCCGTTCTGAACCGGATGGTTGATGCACGATCGAAACGAGCCTTGCCGGAATGGTTTGCCGCCAGCGCCATTCAGCAGGTCCGACCGGTTGACGTTTGCGCCCTTACCTCGCAACGATTCTGGAAAAAATGGGAGCGGGTTAGCGCCGAGCAGTTGGCAGAGATCGCGGCTCGTTTTTTCAACAAGATCTGGGCGCTGGAACCAGGCGACACCCCGGATTGCTTTATGTTTGACACCACCAACTACTACACCTTCATGGCCAGTGATACCGATTCCGACCTGGCCCAGCGTGGCAAGAACAAGGAAGGGCGGGATTGGTTGCGGCAGGTGGGCGTGGCTTTGCTGGTGTCAAGAGATACCAGGCTGCCTCTTTATTATCGCGAATACGAAGGCAACCGCCACGACTCCAAAGTGTTCATGCGGGTCATGGACGAACTGTTTTGCGCCATGGACGCGGTTGGTGACGGCAAGTCGGAGCTGACCTTGGTCTTTGATAAGGGCATGAATGCCGAGGATAATTTTGCCGGACTGGATGCTCAGCCTCGCACCCACTTCGTTACCACCTATTCCACCTATTCCACCTATTATGCCGAAGAGATGATCCATGTCGGTTTGGAAAATTTTCACCCGGTGGATACCGGCAAGAATCGTTGCCTGCGCGAGCAAGGCCATGATGACGATCAACTGGTGGCCTGGCGAACAACCGGCGAATACTGGGGCCAGGAGAGAACGGTGGTCGTGACCTACAATCCCAGAACCGCAACCCGGCAGCGCTATGGTTTTGAGAAGAAATTGCTTAGGCTTACGGAAGAACTACATGTGATGCGCGGTAAGGTCAATGCCCAGGAGCGCAACTGGCAGAACAAGGCCAAAATCCAAGAACGCTATGCTGATCTCTGCTCGGAACTCCACTTACCCGCCGACCTGTATACCGTGGAACTCTATCATGACCATGGCAATCGACTGCGCATGGCATGCCGTAAAAATCATTACCGGATCAACCGCTATATCGACCGGTTCGGTAAAAATATCATCATCAGCGACCATCTGGACTGGGCAACCGATGAAATCGTCAGGGCCAGCCTGGACCGGTATGCGGTGGAAGCCAGTTTCAGGCAGAGCAAGGATGATGAGCTCGTCAGCCTGATGCCGATACGGCATTGGACTGATAGCAAGATCAGGTGCCACATATTTTCCAGCATTGTCGCCCTGACCTGTCTGCGCAGGATCGAGCTACAGCTTCAGCGGGCGGCGGTGAAAATGAGCGCCAACGAAGTCATGGACGAGAT
>DYDL01000364.1 GCA_020717925.1 Desulfocapsa sp. | reverse complement strand
CTCTGCATTTTGCCAGGACGGTGGATCTGGGTTGCGGCACCGGTTTTTCCGGGCTGCCCTTCCGGGAACTGACCGACCATCTGACCGGGGTGGACCTGTCGGTGCAAATGCTGGCCAAGGCGAGGGGCAAGGAGATCTACGACGTCCTGCACCATTACGACCTGGTGGGCTTTCTTGAGCAGACCTCGGAGTTTTACGACCTGTTTCTGCTGGCCGACGTTTTCATCTACCTGGGCAAACTCGACGCCCCCTTTGCCGCCATCAGGCAAAGGTCGCATCCCGGCGCCCTGGTGCTGTTCTCCATCGAGCTCAGTCACCAGGCGGACTTTGTCCTCCGGCCCTCGGGCCGTTACGCTTACTCCCAGGCCTATATCGCCAGGCTGGCCACGGAAAACGCCATGGTCATCGCGCACCAGGAGGTTACCGGCTTGCGCAAGGAAAGGGGCAAGTGGATCGACGGGTTACTCTTTATCCTGCAACGGGTATAGCCCGTCGGGCCGGGCATCCTCACCGGCAAGCGCAGGCCAGCAGGCGATCCAGTTGGTTGGCAAAGGCCTGCCGGTCTTTCTGGTTGAGGGTGGCGGGCCCACCGGTATTGATGCCGCTTTCCCGCAGCTCGGTCATGAAGTTACGCATGGCCAACAACTCATCAATGTTTTCTTTGCTGTACAGCTCTCCCCGCGGGTTCAGGGCAAGGCCGCCCTTGCCCACCACCTCGGCCGCCAGGGGGATATCGGCGGTGATCACCAGATCGCCGGCCTCCATGGCGCGGACGATGGCGTTGTCTGCCACATTAAAGCCGGACTTGACCCGCAGCGCTCTGATATAGCGGGAAGGCGGGTGGCGCAGGAGCTTGTTGGCCACCAGGACGAGGGGGAGCATCGCCCGTTCGGCCGCCCGAAACAGGATCTCCTTGATCACGACGGGGCAGGCATCGGCATCAACCCAAATCCGCATGATCCTCTCTGCCCGTAAGTTTTTCCTTTACTCCGCAAAGGTGGCAAGACATCATAAAAGTAGAGGTTCCTCCGGGGAACTTGGGTCGCGGGCTCTCACCCCAACCTGGCGGCAAGGGAGGTTTCTTATGCGCTATCCATCTGGTCTTTGCCTGCATATTACGCTTCTTCTCGTTATGTTGGGTTGCGCCGCAACCAGCCCCAGTGGCACACCGGCCATACGTCTGGCCTTGCGCAATCTCGGCAATGGCATCTGCCAGGACACGGCCACCGGCAGGATGTGGCAGATCGAGGCCAGCGCCCCATTTTACTCCTGGGAGCAGGCCAGGCAGTATGCCGAGACGTTGGCCCTGGGAGGTTATACCGATTGGCGCCTGCCGTCCAGGGGTGAATTGTTCGAGTTGCACGACCTGCTGGCCTTGAAAATGCCCAGCGACTGCCCCATCCTGGAGTATGGCGGTTACTGGAGCACCAGCAATCAGGCAGGCGGCGGAGTCGGCTATTTTGACACCTACCCCCTGTGCGGGGATTCTGGCTACGAGTATATCAAGACACCAAACGGCGCGGTCCGCGCGGTGCGGCCCTAAGACAAGCCCTCGGTGACCTCCTAACCTGCCCGCAGAGAAAGAGCGATCCTTTTGCGTTGCGGGTCGATCTCGAGCAGGCGGACCATGACCTGCTGGCGCACCTTAACCACGGCCGCCGGATCCTTGACATAGTGATCGGCCAGCTGGCTGATGTGGATCAGCCCGTCCTGGTGCACGCCGATAT
>DYDL01000115.1:4698-9995 GCA_020717925.1 Desulfocapsa sp. | reverse complement strand
CCGGCCAAGCTAAATTATAGCTGACACTTCGTCCCTGGCCGGGATTCTGGGTCAACATTTTCTTGTTGAGCAAGTCGGTGATTTCACGATAACTGGTAGCCCGGCTGGCCTTGGTCATTGCCGCATACTTTCTGGTTGTCATTCCGCCGGCAAATCCTCCGGGTCCGGCATCAAGCAGTCGGTTTATCACCTTGCGCTGCCGTGGTGTCATCTGTGTCTGGCCATGGATTTCCCAATAGCGGGCCTTTTGCAGTACCGCGCCAATGAGCTGGTCAGACCTGGCGATGGCGCGCTCAAAACAACCCAGGAACCAAACCAGCCAATCGGTGATATCGAGGCCGCCCCTCTGGCACCTCTCCAGCACCTCGTAATAGCCCTGCCGCTCTTCCATGATCTGAACTGACAGGCTGTAATAACGAACCGCGAGTTTTTCATCCTGGGCCAGGGCCATATCGGTGATGGCCCTGGCCAGGCGGCCATTACCATCCTCGTAGGGATGAATGGAAACAAACCAGAAACCGGCAATGGCGGCGCGCAGGATGCCGTCCAGCCGGCCTTTTCTTTTCCGCCACCATGCGAGAAAGAGCGCCATCTCTTTCTCGATGGCGCTGCCTGGCGGGGCCTCATAATGAATTTTTTGCCGGCCAGTTGGCCCGGAGACCACCTGCATGGCGGGGGCACCGCGAAAATTACCGACAACGATACGATGCAGCCCGGTAAAGCCGGTGGGGAAAAGGGCCGCCTGCCAGCCGTGCAGTCTTGCCCTAGTTAAGGGCTGATCATGGTTGGCGGTGGCATCAAGCAGGACATCGACCAATCCATCGGTATAGCGGTCCTGTCTCGCCAGGCCGGCATCCGGCAAACCAAGGCGCCTGGCCACCGATGAGCGCACCGCGTCAGGATTCAGGTTCTGTCCTTCAATGGCTGAAGTTTGCAACATCTCGGCCGCCAACACCTCGGCCTGTGCTTCCAGGCCAAGCCCCATGCCAAGAGCGGCCACCCGGCCCAGCAACTGCCCGCGTTTGAAATTACATCGGCTGAGTGTTTCTATCAGAGCATCATTGCGCCAGGTGAAACTGGGCCACTTTTCCTCCTGCCATATATACTGAAGCATTTGCGCCCCCTGATTGATTCAAAATATGAAGCGATTATACGTTTTAATCGCTTCATTGGCAAGTGGAAATGGTGAAAGTGGGGCAATGGTGAAAATACGGCGTTGTCCGTGGTGGGACAGATGGGACCGGGGCAAGGAAACGTGGTTGCGGGCCAGCCGTTTCGAGATGTTGGGTAGCGGTGCGTAACCAAACATCGGCCACCAGCATCGTCGGGTTACGCCCTGGCGGACTAACCCGACATTTTCGGCACCACGCCTGGTTCAAAAATCAATCTGAAAACTGTACACCCCTTCTTGCAGGCTGCTCTTCACCGTGTAGCCGCTGTGGTTGAAGATGGCCTGCATGCCCTGGTTTTCTCGCAACACCTCGGCGGTGAAGCCGGCGATGCCGTTGCGCTTGGCAATGGTTGCCAGGTGCTTGAAGAGGAAGGTGCCGATGTGGTGCTTCTGCCAGGCGTCGCGGATGACAAAGGCCACCTCGGCGCGGTTGGTCTTTTCGTCCAGGTAATAGCGGCCCATGGCGATGATCTCGTCGCCGTGGGCTTCTGGTATGGTGGCGACAATGGCCACGTCCTTGCGGTGATCGACGTAGACGAAGTTCTGGATCTCCTTTTGCCCGAAGCGCTGGCTGCGGCTCATGAAGCGGTAGTACAGGGTCTCCTGGGACAGGGCGTAGAGGATGTCGCGCATGCCGGCCAGGTCGGTGGGATGCACGGGCCGGAAGGTGACCTGGGTGCCGTCGTTTAGCAGCATGGCGGTCTGCATCTCTTGGGAGGCCACGATGAAACGGCCTTCGACGTCGGCCAGTTCCTGGCGGAGATAATGGGCCTCGATGGCCTCCTTCATCAACTGTTCACGGAAATGGGGATGGGCAATGCTGATCAGCGCCAGGGCCCGGTCCTGTATGCTCTTGCCATGCAGGTAGGCCACCCCGTATTCGGTGACCACGTAGTGGACCTCGCCGCGGGTGGTGACCACGCCGGCGCCCGGGGTAAGCCTGGCGACAATGCGGGAGATGGTGCCGTTATGGGCGGTGGCGGGCATGGCGATAATGGCCTTGCCGCCCTCGGAGCGGGCCGCGCCGCGGTTGAAATCGACCTGGCCGCCGATGCCGGAATAGAAGCGCGAGCCCAGGGAGTCGGCGCAGACCTGGCCGGTAAGGTCGATCTCCAGGGCCATGTTGATGGCCACCATCTTGTGCTGCATGCCGATGATGAAGGGGTCGTTGACGTACTCCGTGGGCCTGAAGCAGAAGAGCGGGTTGTTGTGGACAAACTCGTAGAGTTCCGTCGTGCCCATGCAGAAGCTGGCCACGATCTTGCCGCGGTCGGTGGTCTTGCGGTTGCCGGTGATGGCGCCGGAAGCGATGAGCCGCAGGATGGAGTCGGTGATCATCTCGGTGTGAATGCCCAGATCCTTCTTGAAGGTGAGGAATTCCACCAGGGCGTGGGGGATGCGGCCGATGCCGAACTCCATGGTGGAGCCGTCCTCCACCAGGGAGGCGATATGCTCGCCGATGCGGCGGGTGACGGCGTTGCTTTCCGGCGCATGCCGTTCGATGAGCGGGGTGTCGCTGGGCACCAGCACGTCCAGGTCGTAGATGTCCAGGAAACTGTCGCCCAGGGTGCGAGGCATGCGGGCGTTCACCTGGGCGATGACCAGGGAGCCGTTCTCCGCCGCGCTCTTGACGATATCGACCGAGATGCCCAGGCTCACCTTGCCGCGCGTATCCGGCGGGCTCACCTGGATGAGCACCACGTCCAGGGGCAATTGTCCCGAGCTGAAGATCCTCGGGATGTCGGAGAGCAGCACCGGCGTATACTGGCCGAAGCCCTCCTGGATATGGCCGCGCACCCTGGTGCCGATGAAGAAGGAATTCACCAGAAAGCATTGGGCCAGCTTCTCGGTGGCATAGGGCGCCTCGCCCTTGGTGAGCAGTTGGACGATCTCGACATCGGCCAGCTCGCACGCCCGGCTGGTCAGCTCCCGCACCAGTTCCAGGGGCTCGGCGCAAGCAGTGCCGATGAAGACCCGCTGGCCGGGCCGTACGCGGGCGATGGCCGCCCGCGGGGTGGCGATCATGTCGCGGTACTTCTCCTGCCAGTCGGGATCAAAGCCGTCAAAGGTCAGCATGGTGATTTTTCCAGGGGTTGCAAGGTCATTCTGGCGTCGGCCACATGGGGTTCGGCGCCATGCTCACCCACGATGAAGGGGTTGATGTCCAGCTCGGCGATCCGCGGGAAGTCGGTGGTGAGCTGGCTGATGCGCTGCAGGCCGTTGGCAATGCCCTCCAGGTCCACCCCGCGCTGGCCGCGTTTGCCCTGCAGGATCTCGTAGGAGCGGGTGGCCTTGAGCATCTGGATCGCCTCGTCCTGGGTGATGGGCGCCAGGTGGAAGGTGACGTCCTTCATCACCTCCACGAAGATGCCGCCCAGGCCGAACATCAGCATGGGGCCGAATTGGCGGTCGCGGCTCATGCCGATGATCACCTCCAGGCCGCGGTCCACCATCTTTTCCACGTACACCCCTTCGACCCACGCCTCGGGCGCCCGTTGCCGGATGCGCAACATCATGAGCTCGAAGCCGTCCAGTACCCCCTCGCTGTTGGGCACGTTCAACCGCACCCCGCCCAGGTCGGACTTGTGGATGATGTCCGGCGAGACGATCTTCATGGCCACCGGGTAGCCAATGCGGCCGGCGATCTCCACCGCCTCTTCGGCGCTGGTGGCCAGATGACCATCCGGGATGCGGAAGCCGTAGGCCTTCAAGATATCCTTGGATTTGACCTCGCCGATCTGCAACCGGCCGGTGCGCAGCCTGCGGGTGATGATCCGCTCTACCCGGCGGCGGTTGACCCGGAAGCGGGTCACCACCCGCGGCGGTCGTTGCTGCCAGGCGGCGTAGTCGTGCATGGCCTTGAGCGCGGCAACGGCCCTTTCCGGGGAAGGGTAGTCGGGCAACCCCGCGGCCGCCAGTTCCTTGCGGCCGGGCAGGATACTCTCGCCGCCCATGAAGGAGGCGAGCACCGGCTTGCTGCGGTCGAGGCTTCCGACAATGGCCCGGGCCGTATCGGCCGCCCGGGCCATGGCCTGGGGCGTGAGGATGACGACGATGGCATCGACCTCGTCATCGTTCTGGGCCGCCATGATCGCGGCGGCGTAATGCTCCGGATCGGCATCGCCCAGCACGTCGATGGGGCTGCCGGTGGCCAGGGCCGGCAAATTGGCCTTTAAGGGGGTGACGGCGTTGCGGTCCAGGTGGGCGACCCGCAATCCCGCCTTTTCCACGGCATCCGCGGTCATGATGCCGGGGCCGCCGGCATTGGCGATGATCAAGACCCGATTACCCTTGGGGATGGGCTGCATGGCGAAAGCGGTGGCGTAATCGAACAGGGCCTCGAAGGTGTCGGCCCGCACCACGCCGCTTCGTTTGAAGGCCGCGCCGTAGGCGGTGTCGGCGCCCGTCAGCACGCCGGTGTGGGAGGCGGCGGCCTTGCGCCCGGACGCAGTGTTGCCGGCTTTGAGAATCACCACGGGTTTGGCGGCCGAGGCCACCTCGGCGGCCTTGACGAATTCGTCGCCGCAACTGATCTCTTCCAGATAGCCGACAATGACCCGGGTCTGTTCGTCCTTGGCCAGGGCGTTGAGCAGGTCCACCTCGGTGAGATCACCCTTGTTGCCGATGGAAAAGACCTTGGCCAGGCCGAGATGGCGGCCGGCGGCGCGGTCGAGGATGGCGGCGCACAGGGCGCCGGACTGGCTGAACACCGAGATACCGCCCTCGGCCGGCATGCGGCCGGCAAAGGAGGCGTTCATCTTGTGCGCGGTATTGATGAGCCCCATGCAGTTGGGCCCCAGCAATCTCACCTTGCGGGCCTGGCAAAAAGCCACGATTTTACCCTCCAGCGCGGCGCCCGCCTCCCCGGTCTCCTTGAAGCCGGAGCTGATCAACACCACAGCGCCCGCCCCATGTTCGACACACTCCTTGATCGCCTCAAAGGCCTGGGAAGCGGGCACGGCCACGATGCCGAGTTCAATGGGCTGACCATATGCGGCCAGGCTCGGAAAGCAGGGCAACCCCAGGATGGTATCCGTGGTCGGATTTACCGGCACGATGGCGCCGCTAAAGCCGCCGGCAATGAGGTTGGCGAGCAGGTCGTGGCCCACCTTGCCCGGCGTTTTCG
>DYDL01000115.1:0-4512 GCA_020717925.1 Desulfocapsa sp. | reverse complement strand
GCTGGATGAGGGCAAAGCCGGCCTCGCGCAGGGCCTGGTGCACGGCGGTCATGTTAAAGGTGTGCACCCGCAGGTAGATGATGCGAGGCCTCCCTTCCGCCTCCTGGTCGGTGCGGATGAGGCGGGTGAAGCGGATCTCGTGGTTTTCCAGCACCCGCACCAGTCGGGTGAGCGGCTTGGGTTTGCCGTCGTCCTCCACCGCCACCAGGGCGGAGCCCCGTTCGCCGAGGCCGAAGAGTCTCTTGTAGGCGCGCAGCAGATCCTTGATAGCCATGATGCCGACCACGCGGTTATCGCTGGCGATCACCGGCAGGGCTCCGACGTTGCTCTTGTCAAAGAGGTAGAGGGCGTCGTCCAGCGTGGAGATGGAGGTGAGGAAGTAGTGGGGGCGGCTCATGATCTCCCGCACCGTGGTCGCCTCAAGTTGGGTGGCGCGGCCGCTGTCCCCTTCGTCGGCCAGCACGGAGGAGGGCATGGCGCTGCGCAGATCCCGGTCCGTTACCATGCCCAGGAGGTGGCCCTCGTCGTCGACCACTGGCAGGTGGCGGCAATGGTGCTCCGCCAGCAGTTGTCGCGCCTCGGTGAGCAGGGCGCCGGGGGGAATGGTGATGGTCGGCGTGGTCATGTGGCTGGTGACAAACATGGTTTTTCTCCCTTAACTGCTTAGGTTGATAGTCTGTAGGGGTTTAGTCTGTTAGCAACAGAAAAAATTATCAAGCAAGGCTGGCGTTGACACCTTCATCGCGTCTATTTTTTGAGCCACCTTACCTTTTGCCTAACAGACTACAGGCTAACAACCTAAATACCTAGGCCCCAAATGGGGCTGATAGCCCCATCAGATATTGTTCGACGCTGGCCGCCATGGCCTCCAGGTGATAGCCGCCTTCCAGGATGGAAAGCAGCCGGCCCTGGCAATGTTCCCGGGCCATGGCGGCCATATGGACGCCAAGTTGGCCATAGAGTTCGGTGGAATAAGCGAGGCCGGACATGTCGTCCAGGACATGGCCGTCGAAACCGGCCGCCACGATCATGGCCTCGGGTTGGAAACGGGCGATGGCCGGCACCACCTGGTCGGTAATGGCCCGCAGGATCAGCTCGTCTCCACTGCCGGGCGGCAGGGGGATGTTGAGCAGGGTGCCCGCGCCCCGGCCGCTGCCGCACTCCTCGACGTAGCCGGTGCCGGGGAAACTGAAGGTGGGGTGCTCGTGGATGCTGATGTAGAAGATGTCGGGATCTTCCTCGAACAGGGTCTGGATACCGTTGCCGTGGTGGGCGTCCCAGTCGATGATGGCGATTTTCTTGCGGCCATGGCGGTTCTGCCAGTAGCGGGCCGCTATGCCAACGTTGTTCAGCAGGCAGAAGCCCAGGGCCAGGGCCGGTTCGGCGTGGTGGCCCGGTGGGCGCACGGAGCAGAAGACCAACTCGTCGTGGCCTTCCTCCAGGCGGTCGATGCCCACCAGACCGGCGCCCGCGGCGAGCTGGGCGATGTCAAAGGAATCAAAGCAGATCTGGTTGTCGGGATGATCGATAAAGGCGCGGCCGGAGAGGGCCGCCTCCTCCAGGCGAAACAGGTACTCTTCCGGATGGCAGGCAATGATCCAGCTCCGTTCCGCCCGGCGCGGGGCCACGGTGGACAGCACGGCGGCCAGCGGACCGCTTGCAAGCTTTTCGGCAATGGCCCGCAGGCGGGCCGGGCATTCCGGATGCGCACCGCCGCCCGTATCATGTTTGAGATAGAGCGGATCGGTGACCATGCATATGGGGCGGAACCGGGCCATGTGGCAATCCCCTTTGCGTCTGTGGATTACACCTGCTTGTTTTGTTTACGCTTTTGCTGGATTTTTGTCAATGCGGCAGAGGTGGTTTCAGGCGGTCAGGGGGCGGCGATGCCGGTCTGTCAATCTTCCCATTTTGACTATGCGAACGAAGCGAGCCGTTGCAGATAATCGTCGAACGAGACAGCTGTAACCTCACGGGTCAACGGGCGGCTTTTTTCGGTAAGCGAGAGCAGTAAACCTTGCGCCGGATGGAGTTGCGCAAATAATTCACGGAATGCGGCAATGTTTTTGGCAAGTCGCGGTACGGGAGTCTTGGAGAGTTTGATCTCCACCGGGATGAGCAGGCCGGAGGCTGGTTCGATGAGAAGATCCACCTCCAGGCCGTTGCTGCTCCTGATATAATGGATCGGCGGCTGCTCTCCCCGGCCGAGGAAATACTTGACTGTCTCCTGAATGCATAAATTCTCAAATAAATGCCCTGCCATCGGGCCGTTGAACAGATGAGCTTTATCCCGAACTCCTGCCAGGTAGCAGGCCAGGCCAATGTCAAGGAAGTAAATCTTTGGCGATTTAGTAATACGTTTCCCCAGGTTGGAGTAATAAGGCGGGAGCAAAAAGATGATCCGGCTGGCCTCCAGGATGGAAAGCCAGCTTTTTACCGTGGAGACGGCGATTCCGAGATCCCGTGAATAGTCTGACATATTGAGTTGTTGGCCGCAACGGGCCGCCAAGAGTCGGACAAAGCGCTGAAAATCCCGCAGGTCGCCTATGTTGTAAATGGTGCGGATATCGCGTTCCAGATAGGTTTGTAGATAGGATCCGTACCATGATGGTGTATCGATCGATTCATCGACGACCAGTTCAGGGTATGAGCCGGTCAGGGCGGCGTGGATAAACAAACTGTTGGCATCCGGGATGGTGAGATGCCGCCGTTTTTCAGTTATCGAAAACGGCAAGAGTTCGAGCAGGGCAATTCTGCCGGCCAGTGAGTCGCTCAGATTCTTTATGAGCCCGAACTGTTGCGAGCCGGTAAACACATACTGTCCCTTTGTCTTCCGGTCGTTGTCCACTCGAATTTTTACATACGAAAGGAGCCCGGGGGCCAGTTGGATTTCATCGATGATGGCCCGCTTTCCAACCGAATCGAGAAAAAATATTGGATCGGAAAGGGCCTGCTCCCTGGAAAGCGGATCATCCAGGGTCACATAATTATAATCAGGCAGGGAATGTCGCAGTAGGGTTGACTTCCCAGCTTGCCGTGGACCGGTCACGGCAACACAGGGCGATGAATTGAGGAGACGTGCAAGGCGGCTCTCGATATCACGAGGAATATAATCCATAACAAGAAAGTAGCAGGACCGCGGAAGAGTGTCAATGTAAATTTGCGATGGGAAAATAAATTTGCATGAAATTGCGGGTCTCTCCCCTCAAGCCGCCAAGAGTTCGGCGCGTTGCACTTTGGGAGCACCCGACTGACGTGCTTGCCAAAGATCATACGCGGCTTGCTGTCCAAGCCATAAATCAGCACGGCCACCGTTTTCAACCCCGAGCCAGCCTTCCAAACGCAAGGCCATCTCCGGGGATATTCCGGCGCGCCTGTTCAGGATACGCGAGAGCGCGGCACGAGTAACGCCAAGTTGTTTCGCCGCCGCGGTAACTGTTAGTCCTAAAGCAGGCAAAACATCCTCTCTTAAGGTTTCGCCGGGATGCGGCGGGTTATGCATTTGGTTCATGGTTGTTCTCCTAGTGATAATCTTGGTAATCAACAAGCACGGCGTCCTCGCCATCAAAAACGAATGTCAGTCGCCAATTGCCATTCACCCATACGGACCAATGTCCGGTCGATAAAAGGTGTAGCTTCCAGCCAGGCATATTCATATCGTTAGGATGTTTGGCGAGATCCAGTCGGATTAACTGCCGTTTTAATTTTGCCGCATGATGCGGTTGTATGCCTGTCTTACTGCCTGTCTTAAAAAAGATTTGCAAGCCTTTATGCCGGAATGTCTTGATCATGTGAAAATCGTATAGCGTAACGCTACGGATGTCAAGCGCAAATTGGAGCGCATGCACCAGGGGTGGTTTCAGGCGGTCAGGGTGGCGGAGAATGCCTCGTCAGTCCTGTCGCTGAGTTGACGGTCATCCAGGCCTTTCTTGCCCCTGGTTTTCCTGTTGATTTCCAGGTGGAGTGCGGGCATAACGTTTTCTTCAAAACCCTGAATCGTGATCGCCCACGTTTACCGGGATGATTTCCTCACCCTGAATCATAAATTCAAGGGTAATGCGATAGGAGAGGTTGATTGAAACGGAATGCAGGCCTGCGAGCCGCCCGGTCAGTGGATGCAGGCGGAGCGAGGGATGAAAGGGGTTGGCTTCCAGCAGTTGCAGGGTTTTCAGATACTGTTTTTCCATGTCCGGATGGTGTTTCAAGAAGCGTCGGGCGCGTTTTTCATACTGCTCGGTAAAGATTAGCGACCAGCTCACTTTGCACCCTTCAGGCGGGCCAGATGGTCTTCGGCGCTCTCCTTGACAAAACGGCCCGCGGCTAGGTCGGCGCGGCTTTGCGCCAAGGCGGATTCCAGCTCGCACTCCCGCAGATAATGGTAATGCTTCATCTCCATCACTACGAAGCGCTCCTTGCCGCGCACGGAAATGACTGCTTCCGTCTGGTGGGCAAGCACGGCCTCGATGGCGGAAACACCCTTGGTCTTCAGATCGTTGGCAGATACATTCGGCA
>DYDL01000114.1 GCA_020717925.1 Desulfocapsa sp. | reverse complement strand
AACGGCGCCGGCAAGACCACCATCTTCCGGCTCATCATGGGCGAGGAGGAAGCGGACAAGGGCAATATCACCTGCGCCAAGAAAACAGTAATCGGCTATTTCTCCCAGGACGTAGGTGACATGGCCGGCCGCTCGGCCCTGGCCGAGGTGATGGCCGCGGCCGGCGCGGTGATGGAACTGGGAAACCAGATGCGCGAAATGGAGACGGCCATGGCCCAGCCCATGGATGACGAGGCCATGGCCGCGCTGCTGGAACGTTACGGCAATGCGGTGGAAGAGTTCGAGCATCGCGGCGGTTACGACCTGGAGTCACGGGCCCAGGCGGTGCTGACCGGCCTTGGCATCGGCCCGGACGACTACCTGCGGCCGGTGGAATCCTTCAGCGGCGGCTGGAAGATGCGCATCGCTTTAGCCCGCATCCTCACCCTGAATCCTGATGTCCTGCTGCTTGACGAACCCACCAACCACCTGGACCTCGAATCCATCGTCTGGCTGGAGGAGTGGCTGGCCAAGGAGTTTTCCGGGGCCCTGCTCATGACCTGCCATGACCGCGATTTCATGAACCGCATCGTCACCCGCATCATCGAGGTGGCCAACAAAACCCTGACGACCTACAACGGCAACTACGACTTCTACCTGCGCGAACGCGAGATCCGCCGCGAGCAACTGGTGGCCGGCCATCGGCGCCAGCAGGAGATGCTGGCCAAGGAGGAGGAATTCATAGCCCGCTTCGCGGCCCGCGCCTCGCACGCCGCCCAGGTGCAGTCGCGGGTAAAGAAGATCGAAAAAATCGAGCGCATCGAACTGCCGCCCGAGCAGCGGGTCATGCGTTTCGAATTTGCCGAACCGCCGCGCAGCGGTGACGAGGTGGTGGTCATGAAAGGGTTGGGCAAGAGCTGGCCCAAAGACGACGGCGGGATGAAATCGGTGTTCGGCAATGCCTCGGGGAGCATCAGGCGGGGGGAAAAGGTGGCGGTGGTCGGGATAAACGGCGCCGGCAAATCGACCTTTCTCAAGATGCTGGCCGGCCAGACCGAACCGAGCAGCGGCACCGTTGCCCTGGGCGCTAACGTCACGGCGGGCTATTTCAGCCAGCATGCCATGGACGTCCTTGACCCCGGGTGCACGGTTTTTGAAACCGTGCAGAATGTCATCCCCCAGGCCAATATCGGCGTGATCCGCAACCTTTGCGCCGCCTTCCTCTTCCAGGGAGATGACGTGGACAAGCGCGTCGGGCAGCTCTCCGGCGGCGAGAAGAGCCGGGTGGTGCTGGCCACCCTGCTGGCCCTCCCCATCAACTTCCTGATCCTCGACGAGCCCACCAACCACCTGGACATGGCATCGCGCGAGGTGCTGCTGGATGCGCTCAAGGATTTCACCGGCACGGTGGTGCTGGTAAGCCACGACCGCCATTTCCTGCGCGCCCTGGTGGGCCGGGTCTTCGAGATCGATCACGGCGCCATGCGGATATACGAAGGCGACTACGGTTATTACCTGAGCAAAAGCCGGCCGGTCACCCTGGCAGCTTAGATAGTGTCTTTTTTGCCTTATACATGGAGAAGACGGGCCACCATTCCAGGTCATGACCAAAATGGATGCCGATGCCGTTGCTGTCTATCCGCGCCACCACGCCCTTGACCTGCATGATCAACGTGCTGTCGCTACCAGTCAGGATCACCTGCACCTGGCATTGGGCATCCAGGGGCAGTTGCTCACTGGTGGCGGCATACAGGCCGTTCATGCTGATATTGGCCAAGGTTGCCTCAATGGTCTTTTGCTTACCATGCGCTGTCAACAACACCTGGGTGGTATATCCCAGGCGTAATCTGCCGCGTTTTTCATCACGCATCGCTACATCCTCTCCTTACCGAAAATCCTTTTGCTTCGTAGCATACCGCGGCCAACCTGAAAATAATTTTTCCAAGAGCCCCTCGTAATGCCATTACTGCCCTGGCGACTGGCCGTTATTGCAAACTTTCGATGGTGCCCAGGCGGTTTTCTATCTTTTTGAGAAAGGTATGGGCCACTTCGTTGCCCGGGTCAAGCTCTTCGACATATTCAAAGATGGCCTGGGCATCGGTGTAGCCCTTCTGGCCGTACAACGCCTGGCCGCGCTCCTGCAACAGGCGAACCACCTGCCGCAGGCGTTGCTCGATAAGATGCGCCAGCCGCTCCGCCTCCTGGTCATTTTTTTCAGCCAGGCACATCTGCCGGATGCTTACCAGCGCACTGGTGAATTCACGCTGTTCAAGAATAGGCAAGGAGGCAATAGCCGGTTTGGCAAATTTGTCCTGCAGGAGCTCACTCAGCAACTCCCTGGCCTCGCGCTGTTTAGGCTCAAGGGACAAAATATGGCCGGCCTGGATGGTGGCCTGCCAGGGATCATTCTGGCGCAGCCGGTCGCTGGCCTGCTTCAGCAGGGTACTGATTTCCTGCCGCCGTTGCACCTTTTTGAGCAGGGCCTGGCTCCGCTCATTTTCCGGCGCCAAGGCCTGGGCCTTTTTCAGCAGCTTCTTGGTCCGCTCCAGCTTGCCGGCGGCGAACAGCTTGTCGCTCTCCGCGAGATAGCGCGCCACCTGCTTTTCCTTTTCCTTGTCAATCCAGGGGGCCAGGCGAAGAGCCGTCTGGTTCTCGAAGTCGTAGGACAAAAGGGAGTCGTTCTTGGTGATCAGGGACTGAAGCTCTCCAGGCTTGGCGGTGTAAGCCGCGCTCTCCCGCTTAAGCTGCTCCTCCAGCCCGGCCAGTTTCGCCTTGATGCTCTGCTCCTCCCGCAACTGGTCATAGGCAACGCGCGCCTCGGCATGGGCATGGTTAAGCCGGATGGCACCGTTGAAGGCAACCAGCGCGCGCTCCTTATCGGTTGCAAGATAATCACGGCCCCGCTCATACAGCCTGGCGCTCCCCTGACTCACCTTCTCCTCCAGGTCGACGATCTTGCCCGCCAACCCTTCCAATTGGTCGTCATAAGCATAGGCCGCCCGGTAGTTGGCCAGGGCCTCATAAAAGTCGCCATGCTGAACATGCCAGTCGCCGGCCCGCAGGAATGCGGCGACCTTGGCGGCGATATCCCGATAGATTTCCAGCCTGACTGTTTCCGTGATAGGAGCGGGCACCGGGGCCGGGGCAAGGAGTGGCGCCGGCTCATGACGCGCGGCACAGCCCCCGGCCGCGCAAGCAGCCGCGGCCAGGAGCAGACAGAAAAGCAAACGATGCGAATTATTGGTAGCCATCAGGATCTGATAATCAACAGTTCAATGGGCGTGGCAAAGCCCTTTTGCACGATGGGACCAATCTCCTCGACCTCATGGACCCTGCCGGTACGCTGGTATGTCTGCCGGTTGGTAAGAATTTCCGCGGGCCGGGCCTTGGCGCACAGGCGGGAGGCCAGATTGACGGCAGAGCCCATGCAGGTGAAGTCCATCCGGTCCTGGGAACCGATATTGCCGGCCACCACCTTGCCGTGGCAGATGCCGATGCCGACCTGCACCGCATGGAGCGCCTTGGCCCGACGATCCATATTGGCCAGCTTGATGGCCTGCTGGATGGCGATGGCGGCGTTAATGGCGTTTTCTATGCCATCCGGGCCGCCGAAAACGGCCATGACCTTGTCGCCGACAAACTTGTCGATATCGCCCTTCCACTGCCGGATGATTTCGGCCTGCAGATTGAAATAAAAGTTGACAATGGCCACCACCTCTTGGGCGTCCTTGGCCTCGCTCAAGGGGGTAAAGCCCCGGATGTCGGAGAAGAAGATAGTGAGTTCCTTGCGCTCGCCGCCCAGACTGATATCTCGCAGGGTACCCTGCCTGATCATGGTGATGGTGGAGCCGGAGACGAATTTCTGCAGCATCTCTTTTTCCTTGAGGCCGCGCACCATCTGCTTGAATTCGTTCCCCAGCTCTTCAATCTCATCGTTGGTGGTGATATTCAGGTCCACCTCAAGGTTGCCCCGGGCCACCGCGCTCACCGCCTGGGCCAGCTTCAGAATCGGTTTGGCGAACCTGGAGCCCAGCATATAGGCAAACACCAGGACAATGGGCAATACGATGATGGTGCTGGCGATGGAAACCAGGATGACCTTGCCGATGCCCTTGAAGATGGTCTCGCGACTGTAAGCAATGACCACGGCGCCCAGGCAATGGGCCTTCTGCTCGTACTCATAGATGATCGGTTTGACAAAACGATACGCCGGCTGCACAGTTTCGCCCGGCGGCCCATGCAAAAACTGTTCGTAAAAGATATCATCGTTGGCCGCGGTCAGGATGCGCTGGGCCAGACGTGGCTCGAGCCGCGCACCGTTGCTCTCTTTTTCCCGGAGCCCACCGAAATAGGCAAACTCCAACGCGTCTCCGGCCTTAACGGTCATGTACACCGAAATATCGATCACCCCCATGGAGTGCAGGCTGCGCGACTTCTTGAGCACCTCTTCCAGATTGGCCTTGTCGGCAGGGGTTCTTTCCAGCAGGGCGATGAGCGAGGTGTCGCCGATACGTTCCAGGGAGGTTTCAGCGATCTTGAAGGTCTTCTCGAGGATCACCTCGTTCATCAGACGAATGGTGAAATAGTCGAGAATAGCCACTGTCACCATAATGGACAGAACGATAAAGCCGATCAGCCGGAGCCGCAGGCCGCCCTTGCGGAAAATTTTTCTGATTAAGCTTGGCATGGTCTGGGATAGCTGGCATTTCCGCAAGCAGGATGACGATCAGTCGTCATTCCTCTTGCCTGAAGCCGGGAAGCGGTTCACCCTTCTCGCCCTCGCTGGAGAGCAAGACCAAATCGACCCGCCGGTTTCTGGCCCGGCCGGGCTCGTCGCCGTTGTCGGCAATGGGCCGGAACTCGCCGTAGCCCAGCGCGGTAAGCCGGGTGGGGTTGAAATGCATGGTGTCCACCAGGTAATGGACCAGGTTGGTGGCGCGGGCCGTGGACAGTTCCCAGTTGGACTGGAAGGCCTTGGAATGCACCGGCACATTATCGGTATGGCCTTCGATGCGGATGGGACTGGCGCTGGCCGCCAACAGGTTGACCACCTCTTGCAGGAGGGGCAGAGCGTCCGGCCGGATGGTGGCGCTGCCGGAATCGAAAAATCCCGCCTCCTTGAGGCTTACCACCAGGCCCCGGTTGTCCATGGCGACCTTGACCTTTTCCTGCTCCCCCTTGGTCTGGATCACACTGATGATCCCCTCCTTGATGCTGGCGAACTGCTCCGCCTCGACCAGAACCCCGGGGGGTGCGGTTTCGGACGAAACAGGCGGAGGCTGGGATACCACCACTGGCGGCGGCGGTCTAAGATCAACGGTTTCAACCAGACTGGGAACCACTGACCCGGAGCGTTGCTGCTCATAACCAAAGGAGCCCCGCACCGAGACCGCCACCTCCTCCACCTTCCGCTTGTCCACCTGAGAGATGGCGTAGAGGGTGACAAAGACGGCAAACAGCAGGGTGATGAAGTCCGCATAGGAGATGAGCCAGCGCTCGGGATTAGGGGCCTTTTCCGATCTATGCTTTTTTCGCACCAGACGCCTCGCGCAAAATGGGTTGCTGCACGGTGGTGGCAACATAGAAGCCCTGGAGCTTGTCGACGATCAGACGAGGATTGTCGCCATGCAGGATGGCCTGGAAGCCATCGAAAATGACCTCTTTGAGCAGGAGTTTCTCCTGCATCCTTTTGCGCAGCTTGGTGCCGATGGGGATACAGACGAGATTGGCGATCATGAGTCCGTAGATGGTGGCGACAAAGGCCACGGCGATGCCGGCCCCGAGGTTGGCGGTATCGTTGAGATTGCTCACCACATGGATAAGTCCCAGCACCGCGCCGATAATGCCGATGGTGGGGGCAAAACCGCCGGCCGCCTCAAAGACCTCGGCGTTAAGCCGGCTCGTTTCCTCAAAGGAGTTGATCTCTATCTCCATAACCTCCTTGAAGCGCGTGGCCTCGGTACCATCCACCAGCAGGGTTATGCCCTTGCGGATGAAGCGGTCCTCGGTACGGTCGATTTCCTCCTCCAACCCAAGCAGACCGGCACGCCGGGCCTTGAGGGCGTAACCGGCGATCTGCTGGATGATGGCAAAAGGATCTTCCTCGTCATGCAGCAGGGCCGTTTTGGCATCCGCCAGGGCCCGGAGGATTACCTTCATGGGAAAGGAAACCAGGGTGGCGCCGCAGGTGCCGCCCAGGACAATGACGGCGGCGGTCGGCTGCAAGAGGGCATTGAGATGCCCGCCCTCCAGCATCTGGCCGGCGATGACGGCGCCAAAACCAAGAATCAGACCAAGAAGCGTAGCGATATCCATGCAGGGCTCACTCTACCTTGAAGATAAACAAAATCCGCGCAGCGCCAACGCGCCCGCCGGTCGATCCAATCTACACTATTTCCATGACATTTGGAAATGCGGAACCTTTATCCCAAAACCATGCCGTCTTGCCCCGGCAAATTCAGACCACCACTCACCTTCATAACAAAAAAGCCCTGCACCACGCCAGGAGATTTTGACTTCAGCATAGTGATGGGTGGAAGGGCGCGTCAAGACAAAATAGAGGTCAGACGATGCTCTTGCCGGCCAGGGCCGATTTCGCCCCGGCCAGGGCCGTCCGCGCCAGATCGCTGGCCGCCACCTCCTGGCCCAGGATCAGATCGACCACCGCTTCCGGCCGGAGTTCCATGCCCGGCGTGGCGGGCGCGTAGCCCGGTTCCCGGCCGTCAATGCGACGCAGCAGACCGGTCCGCACCAGTTCGTCGAGCACCTGCCGGATAAAGGCGCCCGGCTGCCTGATCCGGCTGGCCAGGCTGTGAAAGTCGGTGACGATGCGGGAGCGAAAGTCCGCCCCGACCGCCGCCAGGATGGTGAAGGCCAGGGCCAGCTTCAGGCTGGGCAACAGGCGTTGCTCCTGCCGGACGTAGCCCTGCCACTCCTGAATGGCGTAGGCCACCTCGGCGCCGAGCAGGAAGACTAGCCAGCCGGCATAGAGCCAGAGCATAAAGAGCGGCAGGGTGGCAAAGGAGCCGTAGATGGCATTATAGTTGGCCACACCAATCTGCAGACCGACATACGATGATTGTACGGCAAACCAGCCCACGCCGCCCATCAGACCGCCGGCCAAAGCGGGCAGGAAACGGACGCGGGTGTTGGGCAGAAAAAAGTAGAGCAGGCTGAAGACGCCCGCCACCAATGCCATGGGCAACTGATGCAGCAAAAAGCCGCCCAGCCAGGGCATGGGCAGCAATCCTTGCAGCCAACCGAAAAGTCGTGGGCTCCGCAGCACAGCCTCGGTGGCCAGGGCCAGGTTGAGGGCAACCGGCAGCAGGATCATGACGGCAAAGTAGTCGATGAGCTTCCGGCCAAAAAACCGGCCTCTGTCCGCTTTCCAGATACAGTTCATCGCCTCCTCAATGCTGTGCAGCAGCGCCACCACCGCCAACAGCAGACCGCAGACGCCTAAAACTCCCAGTCCGGCAAAGTTGGTCTGGTCCGCATAGTCGAAAACCTGGTCCACGGCCCGGCGCAGGTGGGAGGCGAGAGTACGGTTGGCGACAACCCCGGGCTCCAACTCCAGGGGGGCATCAAGCTGCTCAATAAAGGCATAGGCTGCCTGGCGCATCTGACTGTCCGCCCCCAACCCCTTGAGCACCGAGGTGCCAAGCGCCAGCAGCGGCACCATGGCCAGCACCACGGTAAAGGTAAGAGCGCCGGCCCGCATGGGAATACGGTCGAGATGAAACTCCTTGGCAACAATAAACAGCACGCGAATCAGGGCGTGAACCCAGCGCGCCAAGCCTTTCCCGGACAACGGGTGATCAAGCCAGACCCAGGCGCCCAGCCGCAATGCCAGCCCGCGCAAACGGACTGGCATTACGGTCAAAACCTTTGGCAATAGCGCGCTCATGGTTCTCCCGACAGCTCCATCCCATGGGCACGACAGGCATCCAGCACCAGATCGCGCAGACCGGCAATGAAAAGCGGCCGATCATTGAGCGATGCGGTACGGGCCAGGGTCAGGCCGAGATCATCCGCCAACCGCCGGTACTGGATATCGATTTCGTAAAGGGTCTCCACGTGGTCGGAAACAAAGCTGATCGGCACCATGAGCACTGCCTTGACCCCTTGCCCGGCCAGTTCGGCAAGCATCTCCGGGGTGGACGGCGCCAGCCAGCGCACCGGCCCGCTACGGCTCTGAAAACAGAGACGGCCACTGAGCCCGGTGATCTTCTCCACCGCCACAATGGTCTCCTTGAGCTGGTCGAGGTAAGGGTCGCCCTCCTCAATGAAACGCACCGGCAGACTATGGGCGCTGTAGACCACCCGGGCCGCATCACCTTTCATGGCGCGATAGCCTTCCAGGATGCTATCGGCCAGGCAACGGACATAATCAACCTGGGTGGGCCAGGAGGGGATCTCGACAATGGTGAACTGTCCTGGCATGCCCGCGGCCGCCTTATGCAGATCATCCAAGGAGGAGCCGGTGGTGGCGACCGAATAATGGGGGTAAAGGGTGAGGGCGACCAGTCGCTGGATGCCCTCCGCGGCGAGGCTGGCCAAGACTTCCCTGGCAAACGGCGGCCAGTAGCGCATGGCCACCGTCACCCGGAAACAACCGTGGCGGGCGAGGGCCTTTTCAAGGGCTGTGGCCTGCTCCGCGGTGATGCGCGCCAGCGGCGAGCCGCCGCCGATCCGCCGGTAGCACTCACGGCTCTTCGGAGCGCGGCGATGGGCAATAAAACGGGCCAGGGGTTTTTGGAGAAAGCTTGGCCCCAGCCGGATGATCTGGCGGTCGGAAAAGAGGTTGTAGAGAAAGGGCTCCACATCCTCCAGGCGCTCTGGGCCGCCAAGGTTAAGGAGCACGACGCCGATGGTTTCCACGGGGGTCTGGGCCATGGGATGCTCCATGTGAGTAGCAGGCTATAGGCTGTAGCGTATTAGGCTGTAGGCAAACCTCCACAGTCTATATCCCTACAGCCTAAACCCCTACAGCCTAATCTTTTAACAGACTATCAGTCTGCATCGCAAGGCGGGCCGTAACTTCATCGGGGCCAAAGGGCAGCCTGGCAAATATCCTGGCCTCCAGGGCCTTGCAGCGCGAAAAGTTCAGCAGGATGGCCTGGTGCCGCCGGGCGTTGTTGCGGCCATACCGCTCGAGGATATAGGCCAGCCGCTCTTCCAGACTGACCACCTGGTCGTGGTTGACCCGTTTGTCGGCATAGTAAACGACCTCCTCCTCGGTGAAGACGGCCTGACCAGTGTCCCGCAGAATAACGTGCTGGGCGACGATCTCGGCAATCTCAGCCATGCCAAGGGCCAGGCAGATCTCCCGGCCCCTTTCGGCATGGTCCTCCTCGGTGTCGAGACAGGCGGTCTTGCCGATATCGTGCAGCAGCGCCCCGGCCACGGCCCGCTCCATGGAAAGTGACACGCCCGGCTGCCGGATATTATCGACCAGCAGGGCCGCCACCCGGGCCACGAGGATGGAATGCGCCCGGATATTGGCGAGCATGTTGTAGTCCGCCATGTGGCGAAAACATTCGGCTACTGTTGGGATCATAGGTCGCGGATCATCCGTCAGCAGGCCCGACCCTTGCCGCTCAGTTCATGGACCAGTTGCACCAGGAGCTTGGCCTTTTCCGGCGGCGTTTCGGGCTGAATGCCGTGCCCCAGGTTGAAGATGTGGCCACGGGCCTTGCGGCCCTGGGCGATGATGCGTTCCACCTTGCCGGCCAGCTTCTCCTCGGGCAGGAGCAAAGCGATGGGGTCGAGGTTACCCTGCAGGGAGACGCCCTGTCCCAAACGGGCCACGGCATCCTCGATGGTGACCCGCCAATCCAGGCCAAGAACATCGGCTCCGCAAGTCTTGGCCATCTCCAGGAGGGTCGCGCCGTTGTTGGCGAAGTAGATCACCGGCACCCCGGTGTCTTTGAGCTCACGGACGATCCACTGCACATAGGGCAGGGCGAACTCGGCGTAATCATCCGGCGCCAGTACCCCGGCCCAGGAATCGAAAATCTGCAGGGCCTGGGCCCCGGCCGCGGCCTGG
>DYDL01000363.1 GCA_020717925.1 Desulfocapsa sp. | reverse complement strand
TCTGTCCCATCTCCAGGCGGCGGCAAGGGGTGCCGCAGTTTTAGACCGGCGCGGCAGGTGCCGCACTTTTGCTCCGGCGTTTACAGGAACCGCCCTCACTGTTCGGACGGCCGCTCCCGAGCAGCGTTTGCAGCTCGGGCCTGCGCCCTTTCAGCGGACTCGGCTGATCGGATCAGACTGTCGCGTGACTCTCTCAAAGCCCACGCCGGCATCTTCTTCGCGACCTCAATGATCCCAGGATGGCACTGGCGGATGATCTTCCCGCTTTCGCATGGGCACGGTAAATGCCCTCTCACCTTTCCCGTGGCAAGCGCACTCAGGGCCCGCACTACGACCTTGGCGTCGTTCGTGCCGAACTTCTCTTCGTAGAAGGCGATCACCCCGCACGCGCCATGATCGTGCTCGCCGAACGGCCATGCGCCGCCAGCCGCCACCACGCTCTGACCGAGGAAGTAGTTGTGGAGCGGCCCGCGGAGGTACTGTGAGAAGGGCTTCCCCGGCGGGAAGGACCACCACCGGTCCTCGGGCAAGAGCACGCAGCACACCCCCGTCGCAGGGAAGATGTGATTATCCGCGGTCCACGGGATCTTGCCACCGACCTCGCGAACTATAGGCATCCGATCGGGATAGTCGGCCGGAAACTCCACCTTGACGGCGTACCGTTCCAGCACTTCACCTGCATGCATCACCGGAAACGTCCCCCGTATCGCGACAGCGTCAGATTCCACGAAGACGTGGAGCGTTGTGCAGAACGCCTCAACATCAGCCTGAACCTGGGCAAGCAGCGCGGGTCGCCTGCAGTACCACGGTTGCCTCATGCGCTCCAAGGTCGCGTCGGTGTATTCACTGACGCCACCGCCGCCCGAATCCTTGAGGCGTTCTGATTCTCGCTCGCCTCCTCCAGTTTGCCGAACACCGCCTCCCAGCCGGTTGTCTCGATCAGCTGCAGCATCGAACGCGCGATCGAGGCAAGCTCCGACCGGACCTGCGCGTTTAGGAGGTCCGAGAGATCGTTGTTCTCGTTGGCGGGATCCTCGATTGACAGGTTCTCCGACTCGTCCCGGAACTTCGTCCACACATGGGTCAGCTGGCTCGTGAGACTCTCACCCTTCTTGCCCGAGAGCAGGTCGATAACGAGCAGCTCCAAGGCGAAGTGCTTGATCCCGAGCCCATGCATGAAGCGCCAGAGTTTCATCAGTCGGATAGCACCTCTAACGCCGCTATCCTTGACGTGCCGGATGTGCTTCTCAAGGTTGGTCTTGAGGCGCTCCTTCTCAACGCCGTGCTGGTAGAGAAACACGTCGCCGCTTTCGCCATCGATGTAGCGCCCCGGCACCACGTCGATGTGGAAGTCCATTCCCGGGTCATGACCCGCCTTGCCTCGCAAGCGGAGCGCCGAGGCCTTCCGCTCCACGCGGTAGTTATCCGAGAGCGCCTTCTCCACCCGCTCGTAGATCTCCTTCAGCGTGCCGCCGGCGTTCTCGTCGTCGCGCGGGAAGTAGCAGATGATGTCGAGGTCGTAGGCCTCCTTGATCATCGTTCCTTTGGCCTTTGAGCCGCCACACTTGATGGTCGGGCTGCAGTCGGGGAACTTCTTCTCCAGAAGCTCCTTGACCTCGTCGCCGCGCTGATCGAGGTCGTCCAACTCCTGGCCGCCCTCCTTGAGGGTCTGCTCGTCGAGCTTCATCTCGAGGTACTCATTGTTGGTCATCGTTCGTTCACCTTTAGTTGATGAGCAGGGGCGAGCTCTTTGATGGTCTGGGGTTCACGATTACCGATGGTCGTGC
>DYDL01000113.1 GCA_020717925.1 Desulfocapsa sp. | reverse complement strand
ATTATAATACCACAGAGTACTATGCTTAGCACCACCGACTCCTGCCGACCCATTCTGCATGAGGAAAATCATGGAAAGCGAAAACTTTATTACGTACCGCAAGAGATTAGGCAAAACCCAAAAAGAAATAGCCGAACTGTTGGGGAGTTCCATCAAGGCCGTCCACAGCTACGAGCAGGGTTGGCGATCGATCCCGCCCCACGTTGAGCGCCAGATTTATTTTCTGCTCTCCCGGCATCGGAACGGGAACACCCCGGTCAAAAACTGTTGGACTGTGCGCCATTGCCCCAAGGAACGCAAGCACTTGTGCCCAGCCTATGAATTCCGCGCCGGCACGTTGTGCTGGCTAATCAATGGCACTATCTGTCAGGGCGAGGTCCACAGGAACTGGCCGGAAAAAATGGCCATTTGCCGACAATGCGAGGTTCTGTCCGCCTTTCTTTAATCATCCGCGTTACCCTCATCCATCTCGCTTTTCGCACCCTTTAAGACCGGGTGGATGATTCATGATCTGCCTGCAAAAAAAATAACGGACGGAACAAAATGACCAAGCAGCCACAACTAGATTTCCATACCCGCGTCATCCATGCCTGCCAGACCCCTGACCAGTGGGGCGGCGCCACCCTGCCGCCCATTGTCCAGGCCGCGGCCCAGGCCCATCCCACCGCTGAACACCTGAGCCAGACCTTTGCCGGCCAGACCGACGACCACATCTACATGCGACTCACCAACCCCACCAGCCGCGTGCTGGAGGAAAAGCTTGCCAATCTGGAAGGCGGCCTCGGCGCGGTGGTTACCGGGTCGGGCATGGCTGCCATCGCTGATGCCTGCATGGCACTGCTGCGGGCCGGCGACGAGTTTGTCTGCGGCAACTCGTTGTTTATGTCTACCTACCTGCTGTTCGCCAATGTCTTTGCCAAATACAACATCACGGCCCGCTTTGTGGAATCGACCGACTTGGCCGCTCTGGAGGCGGCCATCACCGACAGAACCCGCTTCGTCTATCTGGAAACCGTTGGCAATCCAAAACTAGATGTTCCAGATCTGCGGCAGACGGCTGCTATTGCCCACAGCCATGGCCTGCCCCTTATCGTGGACAATACCCTGGCCACCCCTTACCTCTGCCGGCCGCTGGAACTAGGGGCCGACGTGGTCATTAACTCGACCACTAAATACCTGAGCGGTCACGGCGACGCCTGCGGCGGCGTGATCATCGACAGCGGCGCCTTCCCCTGGATGGATGCCGGCCGCTTTCCAGACCTGCGTCCCTACGTGGACCGTAAAGGCCCCCTGGCCTACCTCGACAAGGTCTGGCGTGAACACCACATCAACTTCGGCACCACCCCGGCGCCCCTGCACTCCTTTCTTACGCTGCTGGGCCTTGACACCCTGGCCCTGCGCATGGAGCGGCACTGCGCCAACGCCACGGCGGTGGCCAACTTCCTAAGCCAACGGCCCGAGGTCGCCTGGGTCAATTATCCCGGCCTGGTCGACCATCCGGGCCATGCCACGGCATTGGCCCAGTTCGGCGGCCGCGGCTTCGGCGGGCTGCTCACCTTTGGTCTCAAAAACAAGGAGCAGTGCCACCAGTGTATTGACCATTTGCAACTTATCTACCATTTGGCCAACATCGGCGACTGCAAGACGCTGATCATCCACCCCTATTCCACCCAGTACCTCTCCTTTCCCGAGTCGCTCCGCCAGAAACTCTCCATCACCCCGGACCTGCTGCGGCTTTCCGTGGGCATTGAGGCGGTACAGGATATTTGCCACGACCTGGGGCACTCCCTGGACCGATTAATAGCATGAGCACAGCTAGCCCACAGAGTGACCAGGGCAGTTCGGTTGGCAAGGTGGCGAAAAGATTCTTCACCTTTGCCGAACAGCAGGAAGCCATGCCCCTTGAGTCCGGCGCCCGCATCGGGCCCGTCACCCTGGCCTACGAAACTTACGGCGAGCTGGCCAACAATAAGGATAACGTTATCCTGGTATTGCATGCCCTGTCCGGCGATGCCCACGCGGCTGGCATCCACGGCAGTGACGATCCCAAACCCGGCTGGTGGGATACCCTGATCGGCCCGGGCAAAGGCATTGACACCGATCGCTACTTCGTGATCTGCTCCAATACCCTGGGTGGCTGCATGGGCTCCACCGGCCCCGCCTCGATCAACCCCGCGACCAACCGGCCGTATGGCCTCGATTTTCCCATGATCACCATCGCTGACATGGTGGCGGCCCAGAAACGGCTTATCGATGCCCTGGGCATCCCCAGACTGCTGGCCGTGATCGGCGGCTCCATGGGCGGCATGCAGGTGCTGGACTGGAGCGTGCGCTATCCCGGGATGGTCTTTGCCGCCATCCCCCTCGCCACCACCATGCGCCACTCACCCCTGGCCATTGCCTTCAACGAAGTGGCCCGCCAGGCGATCATGGCCGACCCCAACTGGAACAAGGGTGATTACTACCACGGCAAGCACCCTGACCTTGGCCTGGCCGTGGCCCGGATGATCGGCCACATTACTTACCTGTCCGACGACGCCCTGCGCAACCGGTTCGGCCGCAAGTTACAGGACCGCAACGATTTCTCCTTTAACTTCGGCGCCGATTTCCAGGTGGAAAGCTACCTGCACCACCAAGGCAAGAAATTCGTGGACCGCTTCGACGCCAACTCCTTCCTTTACCTCACCCGGGCGGCTGACTATTTCGACCTGGTGCGGGATGAAAGCGAGGAACACGTGGCCACTGTCTTTGCCAAAGCCATGGCCCGTTTCCTGGTGGTCTCATTCACCTCGGACTGGCTCTACCCCACCTACCAGTCGCGAGCCATGGTCAAGGCCATGAAAAAGTCGGGGTGCGACGTGAGCTTCTGCGAGATTGAGGCCCAGTGCGGCCACGACGCCTTCCTGTTGCCGATCAAACGGTTGGCCACCATTATCAAAGGATTCCTGGATCGTGTCCACACCGAGTTCCGCCAGCAACAACCTGCGCTATGACCTGTCGGTCATCGCCTCCTGGATCGAGCCGAAGTCAAAAGTGCTCGACCTGGGCTGCGGCGAAGGTACGCTTCTGTCCCTGCTGCGGGACACCAAGCAGGTCATTGGCATCGGCATTGAGAAAAACGAGGCCAAGGCCATCTCCTGCATCGAAAAGGGGTTGACCGTGATTCAGGGGGACATTACCGCCGAGGTGGAGGATTACAACGACAACGCCTTTGACTACATCATCTTGAGCCAGACCCTGCAACAGGTCTACGAGCCGGCCCAGCTTCTCCACCGTCTGCTGCGCATCGGCCGGCGGGTGATCGTCAGTTTCCCCAATTTCAGCCACTGGCGCAGCCGGTTGCATCTTTTGCTTAAAGGACGGGCGCCCAAAACCGAACAACTGCCCTACGAGTGGCACAACACCCCAAATATCCGGGTGATCACCATTGATGACTTTCGGCATTTTGTCCGGCAGCAAGGCTGCGTCATCCGACGCGAGGAGGCCATCAATACCCACCACCATGACACCGCGGGCCACCAGGTGCGGCTCTTTCCCAACCTCCTGGCCACCTATGCTATATTTTTATTGGAAAAGAAGCTCAAGGCTGAAAGCTGAAAGCTGAAAGCGAAGAAAATACAAAAGGAGAAGATCATGCCCTCACCATTTGCCGATGTGACGCAGGTCGTCGGCGACACGCCCTTGGTGCGCCTGAACCGGCTGGCCAAGGGCTGCGTTGCCGAGGTTTACGCCAAGCTGGAATCGCAGAACCCCTTGTCCAGCGTCAAGGATCGTATCGGCCGGGCCATGATCGAGGCGGCCGAGGTCAAGGGGCTGATCAACCCGGAGACCACCATCGTGGAACCCACCAGCGGTAACACCGGCATCGCCCTGGCCTTTGTCTGCGCGGCCAGGCAATACCGCCTGGTGCTCACCATGCCGGAGAGCATGACCATGGAACGCCGCGTCCTGCTCAAGCACCTGGGTGCTGAACTGGTGTTGACCCCGGCGCCCGATGGCATGAAGGGGGCCATTGCCAAGGCCGAGGAAATAAGGGCGGTAACCCCGAACAGTTTCATGCCAAACCAGTTCAGCAACCCGGCCAACCCGGAGATCCATCGCCGCACCACGGCCGAGGAGATCTGGCGCGACCTGAACGGCAAGGTGGATATTTTCGTGGCCGGCGTGGGTACCGGCGGCACCATCACCGGCGTGGCCGAGGTCATGAAGCAACGCAACCCAAACTTTAAGGCCGTGGCCGTGGAGCCGGCCGACTCAGCGGTGCTCTCCGGCGGCAAGCCTGGCCCCCACAAAATCCAGGGCATCGGCGCCGGCTTTATCCCGACCGTGCTTAACACAAAAATCATCGACGAAATAGTAACCGTGACCAATGACGACGCCTTTGCCATGGCCAGGCGGTTGGCACGCGAGGAAGGGATTCTCTGCGGCATCTCGTCGGGCGCCATCTGCTGGGCCGCCCTGCAGGTCGCCAGGCGGACGGAAAACGCTGGCAAACGCCTCGTTTTCATAGTTTGCGATACTGGCGAACGCTACCTCAGCACCGCGCTGGTGACCAGTGAGTAGCCAGACGGACGGTTGCTGCTCAATTTACACATTACCCCTCTCACTCCCTTTCAGAAACTGGGCGATCTCGGTATTAGCGATCTTTTCCATCTCCTTGAACGAGATGGTCATGCCGATCTCATAGCTCTTCTCGCCAAAGGCCTCGACCCGGACAATAGTGCCGATGAGCAAAAGCGGGTTGTCGCCATTGATCGGCACGCTGATCTGAATAGTGGCGCCTATCGGCAGAGGGGCGTCATTTTCAAACAGGATGCCGCCGATACAGATATCCTTGCTGATCCCCGCATAGACCTTGGAATCGACGAATCCTAGTTCCTTTACGAGTACGGGCTGGCTGAGTTTGACCCGCAGATACCTGCGCTGGTCTTTTTTGTAAATGGCAATATTGTTTTTCCCTGCCCCTTTTGCCAGATAGGTAGCGCAGTCGGCCATCTCCAGAAGGGTCTTAGGGTCGTTGGAGTTGAGGGGATAGGAGGCCAACCCACCACTTATGGTCATGCGGAAACGCTGGCCATGGACGGAAAACTTTTCCTGTTCCACTTCCTTGCGAATGCGCTCGCCGAGGATGAAGGCGTTGAGACTCTCGGTATGCGGCATCAGCAAGACAAACTCTTCACCACCGAAACGGGCGGCGATATCGCTTTCCCTCTTGGCGTTTTGGATGATGGCCCCAATCCTTTTCAGAGCGATATCACCGACAACATGCCCCAAGGTATCGTTAAGTTCCTTAAAGTTATCAATATCCATGAAGAGGATGGAGAGATCGGTATGGTAACGTTTGGTCAAGGACAACTGATGTTTATAGGCTGCGTCAAAATAAAGCCGGTTGCAAAGCCCGGTCAGCCCATCATACATGGTTTCGTGTATGACCCTTTCAAAGGTGCTGACATCGACGAGCCGAGGGTTGACCAGGTAGTTGGTGCTGTTGCGCAAAAAATCGCACATGGCCGTCATCAGATCAACCTTTCTGTCCAGGATCAGGCCCAGTTCTTGTCGGTGTTGCAGGACATTCCGCCAGCATTCGACCGCAATGTTGCGTGGAATGTCGAGGCTGGTCAGGGTCTGGAAGATGACCTTGCAGACTATCGGTCCATGCTCCTCCTGGAGTTGAATCAGGCCTTTGATAAAGACGTCATCGTCGGCGGTGGAATTCCTGAGGTCAATGATGGCGGCGCGTAATGTATCCATGCTCTTCCTTGCATTTAGGGTGAATACAATGAATCAAAAAGCTATTATGAGAATAACAGGAGAAAACGAAAACGGGCAAGGATGTTGGTCGTCTTTTTAGCATAAATATTGCAGGTAACTTTTATCCCAACCACCCATTTCGGCCAACGATTTCCATAAAAAAATAGGAAGGAAAGGCCGTATTTGTTAAGATGAGTAACTATGTCAACATCCCGGACTAAATGGCTTATCCTGACCCTGCTTGTAATCCTGGCCGGCAGCCTGACCCTCTATCAACTGCGAAACAAGGAGATAGAGGTACAGGTTACCCCGGTCCAGCGCGGCCTGGTGGAAAAGATGGTGGCCAACACCCGGGCTGGCACGCTGAAGGCCTGCCGCCGCGCCAACCTCTCCCCCGGGGTAGGCGGCCAGATCAATGCACTTCCCGTGGCCAAGGGCGAACGCGTGCGTGCCGGTCAACTGCTGCTTGAACTGTGGAACCGGGATCTGATCGCCGAAACGACCCTGGCCGAGAGCGAGGTAAAGGCGGCCGACGCCCGCGTCGTAGCGACCCGCCTGCAGGCGGAAAACGCCCGGCGCCAGGCCGATCGCTTGCAACGGCTGTTTCATGAAGGCGCGGTCGCGGCAGAGGCCTTTGACAACGCCAACAGCGAGGCCGAGGTTCTCGTTGCCAACCAGGCGGCGGCGAAGGCCGCGTCCCAGACCAGCCAGGCCAGGCTGGTCGTCCTGCGAGCGCAACTGGAACGCACCCGGCTGCTGGCGCCCTTTTCCGGCATCATCGCCGAGATCAACGGCGAGTTGAACGAATACGTCACTCCCTCGCCGCCCGGCATCCCTACGCCCCCTGCTGTTGTGCTTCTGGACACCTCCTGCTTTTACGTCACCGCGCCGATTGACGAGGTGGATGCCCGTGGTGTTGCCGTGGGCCAGCAAGCGCGCATCAGCATGGATGCCTTTGGCAGCCAGCGCTTCGCCGGCCGGGTACGCCGCATTGCCCCCTATGTCCTGGATGTGGAGAAGCAGGCGCGCACCGTGGATGTGGAGGTGGAATTCACCGAGCACGTGGACAATAAGAACCTGCTGGCCGCCTATAGCGCTGACATTGAAATCATCATCGAGACCCGTCCAGACACCCTGCGCATTCCCACCCAGGCAGTGCTGGAAGGCAACCGGGTATTTGTCCATGAGCCGGATACAGGGCTGCTGCGGGAGAAAACCATTACCGCCGGCCTGGTCAACTGGGACCAGACCGAGGTGCTCTCCGGCCTGCGGGAAGACGAACAGATTGTCACCTCCATCGACCGGCCTGGGATAAAGGACGGGGTGGCCGCCAAGGTCAGTCAAAAGCCATGATCCACCTGGCTAACGTAGAACGCGTCTTCCAGGTGGGCGAGTCCGAGGTGCACGCCCTGCGGCACGTTACCTTGCACGTTGCTGCCGGCGACTACCTCTCCATCATGGGACCATCGGGCTCTGGCAAGTCTACCCTGCTGCACCTCATCGGACTTTTGGACCAACCAGACTCCGGCACCTTTGAACTGGACGCGGTCGCGGTGGCGGGCCTGGACGAAAGTCAGCAGGCGCGACTGAGAAGGGAGAAAATCGGCTTCGTGTTTCAGTTCTTCCATCTGGTGCCGAGGCTAACGGCGGCGGAAAATATCGAACTGCCCCTGATGTTGGCCGGCCTGGATTTAGCCGAGCGGCGCCAGCGGGTGGACGCGGCCATGGCTGCCTTTGGCCTGAGCGACCGGGCCCACCATCGGCCGGACCAATTGTCCGGCGGGCAGCGCCAGCGCGTGGCCATTGCCCGGGCCACCATCATGCGGCCGGCGGTCATCCTGGCCGACGAACCAACCGGCAACCTTGACCGCGCGGCTGGTCACGAGGTCATCGATATTCTGGAGAACCTGAACCGTCAAGGCATGACGCTGATCATGGTCACCCATGATCCGGAGCTGGGCCAGCGCGCCAGGCGGCGCATCCAGATGATTGACGGCCGCATCGAAAACGATAGCGGTGCTCCGGGTTGAACATGCGCCCCCTCGACCTCCTGATGTTCAGCAGCCGCGCCGCCACGGCCAATCGTGGCCGCAGCCTGCTCATGCTTCTGGCCATGGCCATTGGCGTCTTTTCCGTTATCCTGCTCATCTCGCTAGGCGAAAGTGCCAGGCTCTATGTCATGGACCAATTTGCCTCCCTGGGCACCAATCTGCTCATCGTCCTGCCCGGCCGCTCGGAAACCACGGGCGGCCCCCCGCCCCTGCTCGGCGAAACCCCCCGCGATCTCACCCTGGAGGATGCCCTGGCCCTGACCCGCTCACCGGCTATCCGCGCCATCTGCCCCATTGTGGCTGGCTCGGCGCCGGTGTCGGTGCCCCCCCTGGAACGCGAACTCATGGTCATCGGCGCCACAGCGGAATTGTATGCCATGCGACACCTGACCATGGGCCAGGGCAGCTTTCTGCCCCCGGGCGATCCGACCCGGGGTGGCGCGGTCTGCGTCCTGGGCGCCAAGGGCAAGAGCGAACTATTCGGTAACCGCCAGGCCCTGGGGCAGTGGCTGCGCATCGGCCAGCGCCGCTTCCGGGTAATCGGAGTTCTCTCCTCCACGGGGGTCTCGCTGGGCGAGGATCTGGGCGAGATGATCGTCATCCCTGTGGCTACGGCCCAGTCCCTGTTCAACACCGACTCTCTGTTCCGTATTGTGGTGGAAGCCACCGCGCCCGAGGCCATTCCCCGCGCCAAGGATTCCATCCTGTCGATCATCAAAGCGCGCCACGAGGGCGAGGACGACATCACGGTCATCACTCAGGACGCGGTACTGGCCACCTTTGACCGGATCTTCAAGGCCCTCACCCTGGCCGTGGCCGGCGTGGCCGCCATCAGCCTGGTGGTGGCCGGCATCATGATCATGAACATCATGCTGGTGGCGGTCTCCAACCGGCGCGGCGAGATCGGCCTGCTCAAGGCCTTAGGCGCGCCGCGCCAGCAGATCATGAGACTCTTCTTGAGCGAGGCGGCCCTGCTGTCGCTCACCGGCGCCGCGGCCGGCTGCCTGCTCGCGTATGCCAGCATACGTATGCTCTCCGCATTATACCCGGCCTACCTGATCGGGTTGGCGCCCTGGTCGCCGGTCATAGCCGTAAGCGTAGCCCTGACCACCGGTATCGTCTTCGGGGTGCTGCCGGCACGCAGGGCCGCAAAGTTGGAACCGGCCCTGGCCTTGTCGCGGCGGTAAGAAGTCAGATGTCAGCGATCAGCTTTCACCACGGGAACAAATAACCATGCGCTTTGCCGACCTCTTCCGCCTCACCTTCCACGCCGTGCGTGACCAGCGGTTGCGCAGCCTGCTCACCGCGCTGGGCATTGCCGTGGGCATCGGCGCCGTGGTGCTGCTCACCTCGCTGGGCGAGGGGCTGCACCGCTTCGTGATGGCTGAATTCACCCAGTTCGGCACCAACCTCATTGCCATCAACCCCGGACGAGTGACCACCCACGGCATGTCCGGGGCAGTAATCAGCAATGTACGGCCCCTGAGCATTGAGGACGCCCAGGCCCTTAAACTGATGCCCCGGGTGCTGGACACCTCTGCCATGGTACAGGGCAACGCGGCGGTGGAGGCGGGCGAGAAGCACCGACGCACCATGGTCTACGGCATGGATGCCTCAGCACCCAGGGTCTTGAAGCTAACCGTGGCGTCCGGCCGCTTTCTGCCCGACGATCCACCCAGGGCGTCACGCTCTTTTGTCGTGCTGGGCAGCAAGGTCCGGCAGGAACTGTTCGGCAACGACCAAGCCCTGGGGCGGCGCGTCCGCATCGGCGGCGAGTCCTTCCGCATCATCGGCACCATGGAACCAAAGGGGCAAATGCTTGGCTTTGACATCGATGATGGGGTCTATATCCCCACAGCCAAGGCCCTGGCCATGTTCAACCGCGAGAGCCTGATGGAGATCGATCTGCTCTACGCCGAGGGCAGTGCGGCCGACGAGGTGGCCAGGCAGGCGCGCAAGGTACTCATGGCCCGCCATGGCAGCGAGGACTTCACCATCACCACCCAGGAAAAGATGCTGGAGGTGCTGGGCTCGGTGCTCAACCTGCTCACCGTCGCCGTCGGCGCCCTGGGCGGCATCTCGCTTTTGGTCGGGGCGGTGGGCATCCTCACCATCATGAGCATCGCGGTCAACGAACGGACCGCCGAGATCGGCCTGCTGCGCGCCCTGGGCAGCGAACAAAGCCAGATTCTCACCCTCTTCCTGGGCGAGGCGGTGATCCTGGCCAGCCTGGGCGGCCTGGCCGGTCTCGTGCTCGGCGCCGGCGGCGCCTGGCTCCT
>DYDL01000362.1 GCA_020717925.1 Desulfocapsa sp. | reverse complement strand
TCATCTCAATAATCAGGGGAAAGCTGCCCTCGAATGCCAAGAGGCACCCAAGTGACGCCGTTCAGCTTGCTGGGTAATGAGGTCTGCCAGACTGGGCATTTGCAATTTCCCTGACACGCGGTCATAGATGTACTGGTAGAAGCTCACTCCCAGTTTCTTGGTCGTGGCACCAAGTGTCATGAACGTGTCCCAGGCTTTCTTACCGGCGGATGTCCGCGGACCGTAACTCACATCCCGCTTGCGCACCCGCAGCCGAGCGCCTAACTCCGCCAGGTTGTTATGCAGCGGGAGTTCGGGATGCTCCAGCACCTGCAAGAGTTCAGCTTTCTTGGCTTTGGTCTTGGCGATCCGTTCATCCAGGGCGGCATAGGCCGTCACGGTGGAGAACAGCGTATCAAATTCTCTCCTTAACTGGGCGGCACGTTCACCGCTCGGTTGAGTGGCGTAGTCCAACAGTTGGGCGTAGAAGGCCCAATACCGTCCCAGGAAGGTGTCCAACTGCTCTCGATGCAGCGCCACCGCGGGCTCCAGTTTCTTGTAGTGCCGTCCGTCATGCACCCAGCACAAGCTCAGGTGGGCGGTCAGCCCTTTGAACTGACCCGCATCATCGCAGACGAGTGTGTCCACGACCGGCCACTCGGTTTGCTGATGATACGCCGCGACGGCCGCCGCCTCCAAGATATGCTTGCGGTGCTGGGATCCCAACGGTGGCCGCTGTTCGTCCAACCGACGCTCGAACTCGGTTTCGCTCAAGTCCTGCTCTTGCGGGAGCGTGTGCAATTGTGCTACGCGGGACGCGGGCAAACCGAATGGCTCGAGCCAGGCATAGGCTGGCGCATTCAGGCGATACCGACGGGGCGCCTCGTTGCGGAGCACATCCAGAACGGCCAAGCGATCTTTCTTTTCCAGCGTGAAATAGGCAGTGTAGAGTGGGTTGCAGACCACATGGCAGTGTTGATTCACTCCATCGACGCGCGTGGCGGTGTCGTCAATCTGTTGGTACGGACTGGCGCGTAAGCCCGCGGCGTAGAGCGCATCCTTCTCCTGATGGAAGGCGTCCTGCTTCTGGATGAGCAAGTTGGAGAGTTGCCCCGCGGAGATACGGAGCCCAACGTGTTGCAGAAATTCCCGAATCTTCGGCTCGCTCGTGTTCATGCCGTAATACCACACCAGCACGGCAGACTTGACGCCGGGTCCGAACTCGCCCGTATAGCCTTTGGGCAATTCCGCCAGATAGGTCTTGGCTTGGGTCGGCGAATAATATTTCTCTTTCAAAAAGCGAACATTATCTGTGCGCAGAATGAGCTCCTGCACGATCACCGCTTCGTGTCCTTTGAATTCGGCATCGCACGGCAGCACCCCCGGGGCGATCGGCGCCACTTGCTCGCGGTCAATATGAAGTTGATCAACTTTGCTACGCTTCTTCCATTCCTGGGGTTTGTGGCGTTCGCGTTCCGAAGAATGCTTCGGTGGGTCTGGTTTCTTGTTAGGCTTGATCGTTGGCTTGCCCTGCTCACCCTTGAGGCGGTTGTTCTCATCGCGCAGACGCTGAATCTCCGCGTGGGCTTCGCGCAAGTCGGTGGTTAAGTCCTCGATCAAGTTGAGCAGATGAACCAGTGCCTGTCGAGCACCGTCGAGGTCTTGGATGGCGTTGGGATCAAAGTTCTCTAGCATGTCTCTGGTTGCCTACCGCTATCAGAAGTGCCCCGATTATCGCAGGTGGTGGTGTCAAGTCCGGTGAAACCAGGGTCAGAGTTTCGCAAGAGTTTTGCATAGGCTTCCCCGAAATATTGAGATGATA
>DYDL01000112.1 GCA_020717925.1 Desulfocapsa sp. | reverse complement strand
TATTTAAGGCCTGGCAGGTCGAGTCGTGAACTGCCAGGCGTTTTTGGTCGAACTGGCTGGGTGGGGAAGAGTTTTATGGGCTTTCCCAGTGGATCGCCTTGACAAATTTTCTTGGCCGTAGTTTTATTTTTTGTGCGCGGGCAGTTTGCCTAGAGCCATCTTTACCTGAAAAAATGAAAGCCTTGGATCCTGACCCCATGTAGATGGTTTGGTATCCGGGTAGAGGGGGTCTGAAATACTGCCGTGCCGCACAAACACCAGCCTATGCCTAATGTTAAATTTCTCCGTCAACTGCTCATCGCGGCGGACGATATCATGCATTTCCTGGTGGCCGTTATTCTGTTGGTCTGTGCCGGCCTTATCATGGCGCAGACCATTCCCGTTTTGCTGCATCCTGACAAGATTTCGCTCCTGCATGTTCTGAACGATGTGCTCCTTGTTCTCATTGTCATGGAACTTATGTGGCCCATTGTGCGCTTTCTTAAACGGGAAGCTTTTTCTCTTAATCCTTTTCTCTATATCGGGATTATCTCCAGTGTTCGTCGCATTCTGCTTATTGAAGCCGAACATTCCATGGCGGCCGGAGCCCTGGCGGGCGGAGCTGCCTGGGCGAATCTTTGGCCGGTTCTTGTTGAACTTGGGGCAAATGTCTTGATCATTGTCCTGCTGGCCTTGGCCCTGCGGCTGCTGGCGAACAGCAACGCCAGTGTTGCTACATGACAAGCGGATGTTTTTTGGGTGCGGCTAAGGGCGCGGAGGAAGGGAGAGATGCGCTTGCGCAAGGGGTCTGAAACAATACTCGTGGTCGATGATAACCCGGAGATTGTAAAGCTGGTGGCAACTATCCTGCTTCCCCTGGGTTACCATGTGCTCGATGCTGAAAGTGGAGACCAGGCTCTGCATCTGGCCGATGCAGGAACGGAGAAGGTGGACCTGCTGCTTACCGACGTGGTAATGCCGGGAATGAATGGCGCCCGGTTGGCGGAGGTCTTTGAGGAAAGGTGGCCCCTGGTGAAGGTGCTGTTCATGTCAGGCTACATGAGCCCCGCCATTTCCGAGGAGGATCGGCATTCCAGGCAAAAAGGGTTTTTGCAGAAACCTTTGTGCCCTAGTGAGTTGGCCAGTAAAGTGCGCGAATTATTGGATTGATGCTTGGCTTTTTTTGATTTTTTTACGGCAGGTTGAGAAAACTTTCGCTTATCGCTCCTCTTCTGTGCTATTCTTGACTCTGCATGTAGAGGTGAGGTGGTTATTTGCAATGGCATCCAGTCACGCCTGGATGCCATTGTGTGGGCTGGAATCGGTTGAGTTCACGGGAGGTGGTGCATGATGGAAACCGACACAGGTTCGCGGGAAAGAAGGAGCCACAAGCGGTTCAAGGCTAAAAACTGCACCATCGCGGTCCGTTCCAAGCTGGGATCGATTATTGACATCAGCATGGGCGGGCTCTCGTTTAGTTATATTGACACCGGCGAATGGCCTAAGGATGTCCCATCCCTGGCCATCATTTTTGGCGCCGACGACCTGTGCCTTGACGAGTTTCCCCTGCGGATCATTTCCGACTGCAGCCTGAGCAAGGGGATGTCCATGATGCGACGTTGCGGGGTTCAGTTCGGCGAACTCAGCCGCAAGCAGTTATCTCAATTGGAACATTTTATCTGGGTTAACTCCATGCTGGAGCACGAGCTCAAGTATTCAGAATAAGCACGGGATTGTAGTGAAATAGTAAGAAGATCGCACGAACATCCTTGGTTTTGTCCCGGTTGCTGCCTTGTCAGTGACCGGGATTTTTTTTCGATCAGCAAGGTTACGCGGGGCTTAAGCACCGTCGTGGCGTGGCCATGGCTCGCTTGCCTTTTTTTCTACCTGGTAGCAGAAACGATCCCATGCAAATTCCCTACCAGAAACCGGGCACCGCAGGTGCACGGTGCGGTCGGTAAGGCCAACGACCTCCCAGTCACCGGCGCGGGGGCCGCTGGTGATGGTGAGCTTTTCTCCTGTTGCAAAGGGGTATGGAGTGAACAGGGTGACCGTATGCAGGGCCATGATTTCTCCTCGTCTGTCCGGTCCAGAATGTCACGAAGCCAAGCAAACCCGCGGCTGGGGCCGGAAAGCCCACGGACGTGCCTATGTCAGCGGCTGGCTGGTTCCTGGCGGCGGTACTGCACGGCCTCGGCCACATGATTCTTTCGGATCGTGTCATGGTTTTCCAGGTCAGCGATAGTGCGTGCTATTTTAATAATGCGGTGAAAGGCGCGGGCCGAGAGGCGCAGTCGCTGCATGGCCTTTTCCAGTATATCCTCGGAGCCACTATCCAGCAGGCAGAACTGCTTTATGTCCCGTGGTCCCATCTGGGCGTTGCAGTAAATTTGTTTGCGGTTGGCAAACCTTTGCTCTTGCAGGCGCCTGGCCGCCACCACCCGCGCCCGGATGGCGGAAGATGGTTCTCCTGTTTGGCTGTCGGCAAGATCCTTGTATGGCACAGCCGGCACCTCCAGGTGCAGGTCGATGCGGTCCTGCAGCGGGCCGGATATGCGACTCTCGTAACGCTGCACCTGTACGGCCGTGCAAGTACACTGGCGGGTGGGATCGCCGAGATTGCCGCAGGGGCAGGGGTTCATGGCCGCCACCAGGATAAAGCGGGCCGGAAAGGCGAGGGAGTTGGCGGCCCGAGCGATGGTGACCGCGCCGTCCTCCATGGGCTGGCGCATGACCTCCAGCACGTGTTTTTTAAACTCCGGCAGTTCGTCCAGAAACAGCACGCCGTTGTGGGCCAGGGAGACCTCGCCAGGCTTGGGATTCTGGCCGCCGCCAATCAGTCCGGCATCGGAGATGGTGTGGTGCGGCGCCCGGAACGGCCTGGTGGTGAGCAGGCTTTTCTTTTCGGGCAGCAGCCCGGTAACCGAGTAAATTTTCGTGGTTTCCAGCGCCTCTTCAAAGGATAAATCAGGCAGTATGGTGGGCAACCGTCTGGCCACCATGGTCTTGCCGGATCCCGGAGGGCCCTTCATCAGGACGTTATGGCCGCCAGCCGCGGCAATCTCCAGGGCACGCTTGGCATGGGCCTGGCCCTTGACCTCCTGAAAGTCCACCTCATGCACCGTGTTTTCCTGGAAAAGCCTGGGAATGTCGACCTGAGTGGGTGGCAGCGGCGCGACGCCGTTTAAGAATTCCACCGCTTCAGGCAGGGTGGCGACGCCGATCACGTCGATGCCGGCCACCACCGCCGCCTCGTGGGCGTTTTCCTTGGGCACGAGAACGCCGCGCAATCCCGCGCTCCGCGCTGCCATGACCATGGGCAAAATACCTTGAGTGGCGCGAACGCCGCTGTCCAGGGAGAGTTCGCCGATGACGGCGTACTGGTGCAGGATGGGGCTGATAAGGGTTTCCGAAGCGGCAAGAATACCAAGGGCCATGGGCAGGTCATAGCCAGTGCCTACCTTTTTGACGTCGGCTGGCGCCAGATTCACGGTGATGCGGCGGTTGGGAAACTCGTAGCCCGCGTTCTTGATGGCTGCCTTGACCCGCTCCTTGCTCTCGCGCACCGCTCCCTCGGCTAGGCCAACGGTGGTAAAGGACGGCAGTCCGAAGGCGATATCGATTTCCACTTCAATGGACAGGCCGTCCACGCCGTTCACCGCGCTGCTCATTATCTTGGCGAGCATGGCATAATCCTTTGTTCATTTGTAACTACTTCAGGTTGTTAAGAGTACCGAGAGTCCGTGTCTCTTCATCACCATACCTGGAAAATGTAAAAGAGGCAACCGGTGTTCAGGAATTTTGGCTGTTCTCAGCCGACGATCCAGATGGCAACCTGTTCAGCCAGGGTGAGCACTTTGTCGGTAACGCCGCCGAACAGACCCTTTTTGGCGTCTCCAGGCCGGCGGCCCATGACTATGGTGCCGAAGTCGTCAATCAGGGCCTGCCGGACAATCTGGCGGCTCGGATAGAGGCCAAGGCGGGTTTCCAGCCGGTGCAGACGTTCCGGCGGAAAGCCGCTTTCCAGCAGAAGCTGTTCCGGGGCGTGGAACAGGCGGTCTGGGCCGGTTAGATGCGCGGCGCACCATTCCGCCCCCCAGATGGCATGAAATGGAGCGGTATTCATCTCCGGTTTGCCGGCAAACATCTGCGGCGAGTGGAAGAGCGAGACCTCGGCGTGCGGGTTACCACGCAGCATAAAAGCGAGGTGGTCCACAGCCCTGAGGGAGTTTACGGTGCCGTCAATGGGTACGAGGAATTTTCTGGAGTCCACCTGGCCGTCGATCAGCCAGATGGGCACGTCATGGCATTGTTGTATCACTTTTCTGGAGACGCTGCCCAGGACCATTTCCCGCACCATGCCCAAACCGCGGCGACCGATAAGCATGGCGTCGTACATGCCTGCGCGGGCCTCATTAACCAGATCGTGCGCCGTGCCACGGCGGGCCAGACGGATGCCTTGTTTAACCTGTTGCGGGCCGATGCCATTTCTGGCCAGTATTTGACTGGCGTTGGTCATGCATTGATCGATGTTTTCGTATTTTTTCAGGTCAAGCGGGTCCAAGGACTTTTCCAGGTCATTCTCGTTAATCCAGGCCAGTTGGGTTTCAGGAACATTTGCGTTAAGCACGGAAAAGAGGTGAAACTCAATGTCTGACACGCCACTGAAAAGTCTGGACACGTAACTGATTGAGTTGGCGCTGTATAGCGAGCCGTCCATGGCTACCAGCACCCTTCTGTTCGTGGGCAACGGATTGGACGCCCCTTTTTTTATTAGTGGTTGAGGCATGGTGGCAGGCTCTCTATTCAGCCGGGTCCACGTAGGTGAAGTCGTGGCCGCAAAAGTTGGTAGCTCTGATTTTACCTGAGCAATATTGGGCATATTCTGGTAACAATGGTATTTTTCCGCCACCGCCAGGCAGGTCAACCGCCAGGGTTGGCACGGCCAGTCCAGAGGTGTGACCGATCAGGGAGCGCATGATGTCGATACCTTGGCGAAGCGGGGTACGGAAATGGTCTGTACCCCTGGTCATGTCGCCCTGAAAAAGATAATAGGGTTTTACCCGGATAGTGAGCAATTTTTGCATGAGTGCGCGGATGATGGCCGGATCGTCGTTTATTCCCTTCAGCAATACGGTCTGGCAGCCCAAAGGGATGCCGGCGTCGGCGAGTCGGGCACATGCCGTGGCCGCTGTCTGGTTGATTTCAGCCGGATGATTGAAATGGGTGTTGATGTAGAGAGGGTGAAAGCGCTTCAGCAGGCTGGCTAGTTTTTTTGTTACCCGCATGGGCAGCACGCACGGCACGCGCGTGCCGATACGGATGATCTCGATGGTTTTAATTTTCCGCAGTTCTTGCAGGAGATTTGCTAAGGCCTCATCTTCCAGCAGTAGCGGGTCACCGCCAGAAACCAGCACGTCGCGAATGGCCGGGGTTTTTTTCAGGTAGTCGAGACCGGCCCTGATGGTGTCGGCGGTTATGCGCATGCGGGTAGTGCCCACCATGCGTTTCCTGGTGCAGAAACGGCAGTACATGGCGCACTGGGCATGCACCAGGAACAGGGCGCGGTCCGGGTACTTATGGATCAGGTTGGGCACCGGACTCAGGCTCTCCTCGGCCAGGGGGTCGGCCATGCAGACCCGGTCGGTCAGTTCGCGGCTATCCGGCATGGCCTGGCGCCAGAGGGGGTCGCCAGGCTCTTGGATCAAGCCCAGGTAGTAAGGGTTGATCCGCATGGGATAGACCGATGTCACCCTGGCCATGCCGGCTTGGTCGCGCACCAGGTGGAGCGGCAGATCGGCTGGGCGGATTATGCTTGTTTTGAGCAGCGTTTTCCAGTGTGGCATAGTGATCAGGGTTGCACAATAAGCTTGAGCAGTTCCTGGGCATTCATCTTGCCGGCAAGGTCGCCGCCTTCCAGCAGACTTTCGGCCAGATCCTTCTTGGCCCGGTGCAGGGCCACTATTTTTTCCTCGATCGTGTTTTCCGCCACCAGTCTGTACACCGTCACCGGGCGCTGCTGGCCGATACGGTGCGCCCGGTCCGAGGCCTGATCTTCCACCGCCGGGTTCCACCAGGGATCAAGATGGATCACGTAATCGGCTGCCGTCAGGTTCAGGCCGACGCCGCCCGCCTTGAGGCTGATGAGAAACAAATCACCCGTGCCATTCTGAAAGGCGGCGACCCTTTTTGCTCGCTGGCTGGCAGGAGTGGCGCCGTCCAGATACTGGTAGGAGATGGCCCGGTGGTCCAGTAATTCCCGAATCAGGGAAAGATGGCCTACGAATTGGCTGAAGACCAGCGCCTTATGGCCGCCTTCCAGCAGTTCTTCCACAATTCGGCCGAATTCCTCAAGCTTGGAGCTGGGAATGTTGGTGCCAGGGAGGATGAGGCGCGGGTTGCAGCAGCATCGCCGCAACCGAGTGATTTCCGTCAGTATCCTGACGTGTTGCTCGGCCGACCGACCAACCTCGTGATGCAGGGTTTCCACCGCCCGTTGTCTGATGGCCTCGTAAAAGGCCCGTTCCTGCCGCTTCATCTGGACCTTGATGGTAACCTCGGTGCGTGGTGGCAGTTCGTCGAGCACATCGGACTTAAGGCGTCTTAGGATAAAGGGCTGCACCAGTTTTTTCAGTTTCAGGCGGATATCCCGACGGCCGTCCCTTTCAATGGGAACGGCGAAGCGTTTCTGAAAACGGTCCAAGGGGCCGAGCAGGCCGGGGTTCAGGAATTGAAAGAGGTTCCACAGCTCACCCAGATGGTTTTCGATGGGGGTGCCGGTGGTGATTATCCGAAAGTCGCCCCGTAGACCCATGGCCGCGCGTGAGCGCTTGGTGGCCCGGTTCTTGATGGCCTGGGCCTCGTCAAGCACAATGGTGACCCAGTGGGCGGCCGTCATGGCCTGGCTCTCATGCTGGAGCAGCCCGTAACTTGCCACCAGTACATCGAAGGGGCCGAGGTCGGAGAGGAGTTTTGCGCGGTTTCTACCGCTGAATTGAATAATGTTCAAGGTGGGCGCGAAGCGCTTGGCCTCTTCCTGCCAGTTCACGCAGACCGAGGTCGGGGCCACCACCAGGGTGGGGCCGGCGGCGGCACGCAGCAGGATGATGGCAAGGGCCTGCAAGGTTTTGCCTAGACCCATGTCGTCAGCCAGGCAGGCACCCACGCCCCAGAAGGCCAGGCGTGCCAGCCAGATGAAGCCTTCAAGTTGGTAGTCGCGAAGTTCGGCCTGCAGGGTGGAGGGGAGAACGGGGTAATATGCCCTGGCCTGGCGGGCCTTTTTCAGCCAGGCGTTCCAGGCCTGGTCACCCTTGACACGAACGCCGTCAGCCTGCAGGGCATTCATGTGCAGGGCGGCCAGGGGATGGAGCCGGCAACCCTCTTTTTTCTTGTCGGCTATGGCGTTTAAGTCATCGAGACGGGCGCGCAGTTCCCGGCTTAAGGTAAGAAATTGGCCGCTGCCCAAGGGGATGAAGCGGCCAGGACTTTTCTCGGTAAGGTCGAGGAGGCGTCTCATGTCCAGAGTCAGGGAAGGCTCCAGTTCCAGGCTGCCGGTCATCTCGAACCAGTTCCTGCTCTGGCGGATCTGCAGATGGAGTTGGGCAAAGGATATGGTCCTGCTCACCGAAAGTTTCCGGCCCTCTGGCCATTCCACAATGATTTTTTTCCCCAGGTCGTTCAGTTCGCTAAGCAACTGCAGACAGTCCTCGGTTTCCTGGAGCAGCCATTCCCTACAAGCAACCTGGGGCAGGGAAAGGCTTGGGCAGGCGTCTTCCACCTCTCGAGCCCGCATCTCTTCCAGCTCGATGGCGCGCAAGGTCTGGAGCCGCCGGCCATTGATCTCGGCAACCACCTTGGCCGCTCCCAGGCCGGGCTTCAGGTAGGGGCCACCCTCCTGAAAAGGCTTGACGTGCAGGGAGGCGCGGAAGCCCGAGCCAACAGGTGCAAGATGGACGTGGATGCGGGGGTCGGCCGTCACCTCCTCGATCTCGGCGAATTCATGCTCCATGGTTGCGTGAATGGTGACCGGCGGCTTGAGTTCCCCAAGAATGCGCATGGCCCGTTCCCGTTCAGCGGCCGGGATAGTCAGTCCCTTCGGGCCTATGACCCGTGCATAGCGGCGATGCATCCTGGATATCTCGATAAAGCGGAACCGGTTCAAGGATTCCCGCAGGATGACGTAGGAAGCTTCGCCAATGGATGGGAAAAATGCGAGGTGCAGGGCATCCCCCCTTTCCTCCACTCGCACCTCGGGTTCCCCTCTCTGGAGCAGGATGTGCACCTCTGGTTGATTTTGGAGATAGACGTTTGGATGACCGGCCAGGGCTGGCAGGGCCTGCTCCATGTCAAAGGCATAGGCAATACCCCAAGGACCCTGGTGGCGGCGCAGGCTGGCGCAGACCGCCAGATCTTGTTGGGAAAGGGTGGGAAATTCATCAGGGTGCGCGAGTTTTCGCGGACTCAGCAGGCGGCCCCGGGACCAGGCACCGTAAACGGTGCGCCGCTGTTCCTTGGCAATCAGGGTGAACGGGGGTGTCTCCAGATTGACCAGCCAGGCGATACGGCTGCCTGGTCCTTCCTGGAGGCCTGGAAGTACCATGGTGTGGGGGGCGTTCAGCGTTTTCAGTGCTCGCTGCCAGGGCTCTTCCTGGCCGAGGATGTCAATCAGGGAGACCAGGCCGGTTTCACGTCGTACCCGGCTGGCATAGCGCTGGCTGCTATGCTTGCCGGTCAAGCGGGCCAGGGCTTCGGCGTATTCCATGGCCAGCCAGCGATGGCCACTGGCCTTGGCCCGGGCCATACCCTCAATGAGCCCGGCGAGTTCCTTGTTGTCCAGCGTGGCGTTGGTCCAGTAACATATCCAGGCCCGGCAGAGCAGGATCAGCCCATTCTTGCCTTGCGAGGATTCGGCCAGGCGATCCGGATAATGGCTGCTTACCATCTGGCCTTGCAGTTGCAAGGCATCACATAGTGCGGCATAGGCGGCCAGCAAGGGGTTGTGCGGCTGGATGGCCGGCAGGGCATCCAGGATGGCGGCCATGCTGTTGAGGTGGGGGGCGTCGTCGGCCTGGAGCAGGGCCAGGAGGGCGAAGAAACCTTCCAGGCCGGTGAAAAAGGCCGCCTCGTCCTGGTTGTTCCGCCGAAGGAGCGGCAAGTCCTCGGCAAAAAGGCGCCTGGCCTCCGGATAAAGCCCGGTGACACAGGCCAGCCAGCCATGCAGGCCGAGGGCGCGGACCAGGTCTCCAGCCTCTGTCAAAGTAGCCCGGGCCGCCTTGACCTGACCAGTGACCAGGAGGGCGGTGGTGCGGAGATAGTACAGGGCAGGGTGGGCCTCGGGAGGCAAGGCGACGAGGGTGGAGTCGTCTTTAAGGTAGGCAAGCGCTGGCCCGAATGGTTCCAGTCCGGCAATACAATGTTTGCAGATTTCCCGCAGTGCGTAAATCTGCGTATGGGCCGGAAGCGCCCCGAACCATTGCGGGTCAAAGGGGCTGGTGGTGATCGTGACCAGCGGGTGCGTCTGCTGATCGTTGCCAAAGTTTTCGAGATAGAGCAGGAGGGCGTGGGCATAGCCCTCCCAATTGCCCAGGCAGAGGCAGAGGCGCAGATCCCTGACCAGGCGGCGCTGGTTAGGCGTGGCCAACGTGGTCCCATTTTCGGTAACCGCGGGCCACTCCTGCCGCGCGATGCGGGCCAGACTGTCGAGCAGGGCCGGGTCCATGGTCCGGCAGACCAGTTCGATAAGCGCTGGATGGCATTGCTGGTCGGGCGCCAGCAAACCTTCCTGGCGCAAGTCTTGCAAATTGTGACGAATTATTTCTTGGTCGGCTTTCTCCTCCTCCGGTCGAGGCAAAACGGCCTGGGGCAGAAGTTTGTGAAGCAGGGTGGCTGGCGAGGCGGGCTCGCCGAGCACGGCGCAGCATTGCAAAATTAGGCGTGCCAGCGGCGGTAGACGCTTGTAGCGAGCAAACAATGTGGTGTGGAGAGCGCCGGTTGCCATGATACCTTCGTCAAGGGTCGGCCGGGATTCGCCGTAAGGCGGTGGTCCGGCGGAAAAATGCCGTAGCGGAATCAATTCTTTTACCCTGGTTGACGATGTCTGTCAAACAGCTTCAG
>DYDL01000361.1 GCA_020717925.1 Desulfocapsa sp. | reverse complement strand
TGCGGAAGGACTGCCACTCGTTTTCAAAGATGTAGTCGCCGGTCCAGACCTCTTCATATTCAGGCATATGAAGTTGTTTCGGCTTTTCCATGCCGGGCAGGTCACTTTGTTCGACCGCCCCACGTTTGACCCGAACAATCTCGCGTTTGCTCTCGAAGTCGAAGTCCACGGACCAGTAGTCGATCCAGTCGGTCCAGGATTTGGTCAGCGGTTCGCGGGTGACGATGCCGTCCTTATCCTTGCTCACCTTGACAATCTGGCCCTTTTCCACCACGATCTTGCTGGCCTTGTCCTTCAAACTCGCCTCGGCGGCGGCGATGGAATCCTGGGAATAGAAGACCGAGAAGTCGGTCAGCTCTACCGCCACGCGGTTCTTTTTGATGATCGGCCTGACCTCGATGAAGGACACATCGTGGAACACCACCTGGTTCTTGTCCACCGCCCGCTTGTCGAAGACATCGGCCGGGATGTACTTGGGCGCGATGTCGATGCCCTTGGCCCGCGCCTCGTCCAGCACGTTGGGGAAGAGGCCCATCTCGAACTCGAAGCCCAGGATGTCCACCTTGGTGATGTGCTGCTTGCGGCACTCCAGGATGATCTCTTCCACGAAAAGCCGCGTCACCGGCAGGTTGACCGGCCCCACCGCCACCAGCCTCCCCGCCTTCTTGCCGTGGAAGGTGGCAAAGCCGGTGGTGGGCTCGGCCCGGTAGGCGCGCAGGATGAGGGCGAGGAAGGCGGCCTCCTTCTCCTCCAGTTGCTGCTGCTTTTCCGCCTCGCGCAAATTAGGATTGACGCCGATATAGTGCTGGCGCTCGTACTTGCCCAGGTTGAGGATCTCGAAGGCGCGGTAGGGCTGGTGGTCTTTCTTGAGCTGGCGCTGCACGCCGATCAACCGCTTGCGGGTGGTGTGGATGGCGAATTTGCCGAGGTCGGAGACGATCCACTTGCGGCCCAACCGCTCGGCCACGGCGGCGGTGGTGCCTGAGCCGCAGAAAAAGTCGGCGACTAAGTCGCCTTCGCGGGAAGATATTCGCAGAATGCGCTCTAACAGTGACTCTGGCTTTTGCGTAGGATAACTAACACTCTCGTGAGCTTGAGAGTTTATGACATATATATCGCCCCATAGATTCTGTACGGGCTGCCCCTCATACTCATCCAGAAATGTTTTTCTTCGGATTCTTTGTGACTTATCCGGTGGAAAATATAACTTACCTTCTTCATCCCACTTTTTCATGGTCTCGTACGAGAACGCCCATCCCTTGGCAGGTGGATTGTAGCCTTTGTATATGTAGATCAAGCTAGGGGTAGGTTTTGCTGCCGGATTTGTAACTGGATCTCGACTGTACAAGCGACCGTCGCCATCATCGTAAACAAAGCGTTCCTTAATGTATTGCTTCGCTTCCTCGGAGTCTTTCGTCTTCAGCGCATCAAAGAAGGCGTCGGCTGATTTTCGGAAACAGAAGATTGTGTCAGTAACCGCCCCCAGAGATTTGAAGTTATTCAGTGCTCCTCCGCGTCTCTTCCAGATAATTTCGTTCACAAAACCGCTTGGACCAAACACTTCATCAAGCACAAGTCTCATAAATGAGTTCACCCGCCAATCACAATGCACATAAATACTACCATCCTCGGCCAGCAAATCCCGCATCAGCACCAGCCGTTCGTGGATCATGCTGGTAAAGGAGTCGGCCCCCTTGCCCCAGGTGTCGCGGTAGGCAATCTCTTCCAAGACATTGGGCCGCTTGGTGAAGGTGTCGCCGCCGATCTCGATGTCCATGGAGA
>DYDL01000360.1 GCA_020717925.1 Desulfocapsa sp. | reverse complement strand
AGCGGGGGCTGGATTTGAACCAACGACCTTCGGGTTATGAGCCCGACGAGCTACCGGACTGCTCCACCCCGCATCACAGTGAGCAGCCACTATAGCACCGGGCAAAAAAATGTCAAGCAGAGATGGGGGAAATCTTGCAACCCGGAATCATTGCGGAGAGGCAGGAAGTAAACAGCGTCGCGAGGTAGCCACAATTACACCTGAATATTGACGAACATTCCCTTCTGCTGATCATTGCCAAGGGTCGATTGCGATTCCGGAGTGTACGTCGTAGTTGTCGTGCCTCCCGAGACGTATGCTCGGCCGCATTCGGGACAGAAGGCGGTATTAATTTGCACTACCGATGTCGCCTTCATGCCCGCATTCTTTGCCTCCAAGGCATTGTGCTGAACGTGTTCCTGCTCATGAGCGCTCACGGCGCCGGCGGCAAGCTCCGGTGGAATGGCGGTTGGCGCCTGAAAGGATACCGCAGGATCACCTGACCGATCCTGATACGTTCTCGATGCTCAGGTCCGGCAAGGCTTCTTGCCGACCGCAACATTTTGCTCAGCCCCCGCGATATCCGGAACCGCTTGGCCGGATACAGGATCCACTTGCCGGTTGTTGTTTTGGGAAGGATCGATTCCGTATGGGGTGTAGGCAATGGAGGCAGGTCCGATTGGCGTTGTCATAATAAAGCTCACTCCAGTTGGATGGTTACACTTCTTCAAGTATATCATGACGCTTGTTGATTTTGGAGCGTTTTATTAATGTTCAACGGTTGAATCAAGACGACCGCATATCCATGCCCGGCTTTGCCCTTGACATGCACGGAGAATCCGTTAATACTGAGCCGAAATTCTTAAATATTCACTGAGGGCGCATGGGCAAGGCGGACGACATATCATCCACGGAAAAGCTTCTGGAAATGATCCGGCAAAACCAGCCCTCGCTGGAGATGGAACCGGGGGCTCCGGACCCCGTTGCGCCGATGGCGCCCGCAGCCATTACTACCCCACTCTTGCCCAAACAAACAAAGACGAAAAAGCCGCCGCTTGTTCTGCCCTTCTGGCCGACCAGAAAATCCGTGCAGGTGGGCATCGACATCCAGGCCACAGGCCTCGCTCTGGTGCTGGCGCCGCCAAATGGCGCGCGCACCGCCTCGCTCAAGACCAGATTTTTCCCCTATGACCTGGAAATCTCGTTGCCCGAAGCTGGCCTGCTCCCGGCCCTGCTGGCCGCGGACTGGTTCCCGCCCTTCCTGCAGAAGGCACTGGACGATTTCAGCGGTCTGAACCGCAAGCTCGCGTACTGGCTGGCCCTGCCCCGCGAGGCCGTGGAAACCCACAACATCACCATTCCCAAGGTGCCGGACCAAGAGGTTGCCAACACCGTTTACTGGACCACGGTGAAGGAAATCGCCTTTGAGCAGGAAACCAGGCTCCTGGATTTCCAGACGGTCAAGGAAGTCCAGGTCAATGGCGGCGCCAAAACACTTGCTGTCGTCTATCTTACCGCCCAACACGACATAGAAGCCCTCAAGGAGCTTTTCGAGCGCATCGGCCATCCACTCACCGGCATCACCTCTTCGTCCGCCGCCTTTCACAACGAGTTACGCCAGGCCGGGCTGGCGGCAAAAGAGGAAAATTTCGCCCACCTCTTCCTGGGCGAGGAAAAATCCTACATCGCCCTTTTCTCCGAAGGCCACCTGATCTTCCGGCGCGACATTAACACCGGCATAGGCAGTCTGGTGGAGTCGCTCATGGAAAAGGGTGGCGACCAGGGCGTCATTCTCGACGATGCCGGGTGCCGGCAACTGCTCT
>DYDL01000111.1:8415-10142 GCA_020717925.1 Desulfocapsa sp. | reverse complement strand
TATCAAAAAAATAGGGCAGTGGTAATTCTTCATTTAACATGAAAGAGAGGCGTGACACCGTCGCATAGTTTATTTCAGCCCCTTTAATCGCAAGATCGACATCCGATCCGGGTTTATAGTTACCTTTTGCGCGGGAGCCAAACAATATAGTTTGGGAAATTTCCGGAAATTGACTTATGGCCTGCGTGATCGCCGCAATATCACGCTCAAAAAGACCATAGCTCATTGATCGCCCTTTTTACTGAAATCATTAAACAATTCTGTCAGAATCGGGAAATATACCTCGCGAATCTGCTTCTCAACCTCAAGAGCCGTACTTTCGTCATAGGTATGAGCAGTCAAATTTCTGTCCTGCAGGGCATTCATCCATGGGTGCCCATCGCTTATCAGACCCGATTGAAATGCCTGCTTAATTGCTCCCCTTGGGCTTTTAATGATGAAACCTTCTCCCTCAAGATAATCCTTCAATAACTTCCATGCCAGCTCGAATGACATTTCGAAAAACTGAATGAGCCCCGCTCGCTCCGTATCGGAAGGTGAGTCTATACGGATGGCTTCTGCCAACAAGGTATACGCTTTCTTGTAATTTACAAATCTTTGTTGCCAGCGTATATCTTCATCGTTATTTGAAGTCATCTTTTGGCTCCGGTCAGACACTATATCGGCAGCATCTAAAATCCGCTTTTTTCACATCACAATACGCACTCAGAAAACTGACGGTCTTTTTCCACCCCTCCTCGATCCCGCGCCCCATCTATCCTTCCTGACTATCCAGCCATGCCAATGCTTGCCGTGCGTAATTGCGAAAATCATCCAGATGCCCGGTGATGATGGCATACACGACGTCCCAATTGATAGCATTGTATTCATGCACGGCGATGTTACGGAAGCCGACACTTTTTTGCATCCTTTCAGCCACGACATTGGTTATGACCTTTGCCCTGGCAAGGCCTGCGAAACTCTCCGCCATCGTACTTGGCGCTGGAATTTTCAACTCGGCGATTATTTGGGCCGCGATATCAACACACAGTTGCACCGCCCGTTCCAGATTTAAAACTATGATGTCCTGAGCATCCAGATCAACGGCTAAATCTTCTCTTCTATCGGGAATCTTGGACATTACTCGCCCTATACAGCGCTCAAGAGAGCTTATTTTGGCAAGCATTACATCCCTATCCATGCACGAACCTCCGACAATGTTTCTCCAGAATCATGCGCGTGTATGGCATCATATCCGCTTGATTAAACCACATCTTCTTAAGAAAACGCGCATAAAGCAGCGGGGATTTTTTTATTATCATGCCAGTGCATAAGACTTGTTGCAGAATGGTACCAGAGACGGGGTGCAGATCGATAAGATCAATCTCGCGGTCGGTCAGCCTGGAAAGGGCCAACCCGATGTCATTTTTCCGCTCAAGGGCAAGAGGCGTATCCGCCGCGACAGCAATATCAAGATCGCTTGCCGCGGTTAAACGGCCCTTGGCCGCCGAACCGAAAAGAAAAGCCAGCTCAATCTCCGGGAACTCGGTAAGCCCGTCCGCAAGTTGCGCAAGCAGCTTATCAAGCGCATCGTTTTCCTTCATGCCACGCCTCCTCGATTGGACCAAGCGATCAGCAGGCAACTTAGTTCCGGATGGATACTGATTGATAATCGATTTACGGCCAAAAACAAACTCAATTCCCGCCCCACGGCCAGGTTGGATGCAACCAGAGGGGCGCGGCAACTC
>DYDL01000111.1:0-8163 GCA_020717925.1 Desulfocapsa sp. | reverse complement strand
CCAGCAGCGTTGAGTGTGCTGTTGTTCCCCAAACTCATCAAAATCTCCCTGCGCGTTGGCCTCATAGACCATCCCGGCGGCCGGAAGAAGCACTCCCACCCCAAGCCCGTGGTGGGCGGCCTGGGGATGGCCATCGTCCTTTTGATCACCTGTCTGTTTTTTTTGCCCCTCGGGGGGTTGCGGGGCTATTGGACCGGCATGGTCCTACTGGTGATGACCGGCTTGCTGGATGACTTTAAGGCAGTAAGCCACCAGTTCAAATTCCTGGCCCAGTTCGCCGCCGTTGTCTGTATGATCTTTTATAGTGATATCCACCTGAAAAGCTTTGGCAATCTGCTGGGCTTTGGTGAAATCCAGTTAGGTATCATGGCGGTGCCGGTCACCATCGTCGGCATGGTGGGGGTCATCAACGCCATCAATATGATCGATGGCCTGGATGGGCTGGCCGGGGGTATTGCCCTGGTAGCCTTTGCGGCCTTTGCCTTTCTTTTCTACCGGCTCGGCCGCCCTGGCTTGATGATGGTGAATATTGCCCAGGCCGGCACCCTGGCGGGTTTCCTTCTCTTTAACTGGCAGCCCGCCCGGCTGTTCATGGGGGACGCCGGCAGCCTGTTTATCGGTTTTTCGCTGGCCTTCATGGCCATTGCCGTTTCCCAGACGCCGGGCAACCGGGTCTATCCGGTGGTGCCGCTGCTCATCCTTGGCCTGCCCATCGTCGATACCTTTACCATCATGACCAAGCGGCTGCTGCACGGCCAAAACCCCTTCCATGGGGACAGGCGGCACCTCCATCATATGTTCATGCGGATTGGCCTGAGTCGCAAGGCCACGGTAGTGACCATCATCCTTTTTTCAGCCTTGTTTGCCGCCATCGCCATTGCCTCGGTCATACTCCGAACGCCGGAGCCTTTTCTCTTCTATTTCTTTCTCGTCTGCTTCGCGGCCTACTTCGGGGCAAGTTTTTTCGTGAAGGACATGATGAAGGTGGCCAGAAAAAAGACGCGCCGCCACTACCGGCAGCAGCGGCTTGCGAACCTGACAGATCATTGATTTTTAGCCGTCAGCAATCAGTTTATTATTAGCTCAAAGCTGAGAGGTGAAAGGAACTGCTAAAACCCTCGACATTCAAGCCATCAGAGCAAAAAAAATCGCCTTGATCCTTACCCCATAAAGAAAAAGTACCATGGACTTTCAGCTTTCAGCTTTCACCTTTCACCTTCTACGCTTTCACCTTTCACCTTCGACCTCTTCATCACCCAAACACAATAGACGATCTGCAGCCCCAGGAAGGGCAGAAAGACAAAAAGCCGCTCGCTGCCTCGGATATGCACCATGACGTAGGCGCCGATCCCCTGACTCAGCACCATGGCGTAATGCACCAGGCTGACGGTGCGGTGGCTGTAGCCAAGCTGATGGAAACGCTGGTAGAGGTGGCCGCGATGCGCCTCGGTAAGCCTTTGCCCGGCCAGCACCCTTCTGGCCAGGGTGAAGCTGGTGTCGAAGATGAAGTTGAACAGCAAGAGCGGCATGACCAGAAAGGAGGTGTGGGAGTGATCGAAGCGCGCCGCGATAATGGCCATGGTGGCGAAGACAAAGCCCAGAAAGGCGCTGCCCACATCCCCCATGAAGATCCGGGCCGGCGGCAAGTTGAAGAGCAGGAAACCGAACACGCCCGCCACCAGCACCAAGCTCACCAGGGGCATGAAACCGCTGCCCTGGTCCAGGGTGATGAGGGCGAAGGCCAGGCCGGCGATGAGGGCAACGCCGCCGGCCAGGCCATCCAGGCCATCCATGAAGTTAAAGGCATTGGTAAGGCCGACCAGCCAGAGAAAGGTGACCGGGTAAGCAAGCCCGCCCAATACCACCATGCCGAACCAGGGCATGGCCAGTTGGTCGATGACCAGGCCAAAGGTCATGACCAGAAGCGCACCGCCGCTCTGGGTCCAGAGTTTTACGGCAAACGACTTGCCCTGCATGTCATCGTACAGCGAGATGGCGGCAATGGCCAGGGCCGAGGCTACGAAACCCAGAAAGTAGCGGCTGCCGATCATGGCGGCATGGCCGCTGCCGGCCAGCAGTATCAGACCGACCATGAATGTTGCCACGATGGCAACGCCACCGGACTTGGGACAGGGCTGGGAATGGGAGGAACGCTGATTGGGCAGATCCATGATCCTGACCCGGTGCAGCATGGTCCGCGTGATCAGGACGGAAAAAAGGACAAGGCCAGCCCAGCCGGCGAGCAGAGCCGGCCAGGGCAGGTCAATGGACGATGTCAGTGGTTGCCAGAAGTGCATGGATAATTTACTCAGGTTGTTTAGACTGTAGACTGTTAGGGTTAAGCAAAAACATCAAGGCCATACGCAATCTCGCACAGTTACTCCCCACTATCCCCCTAAACACCTACAGTCTATCCACCTGCCCAGTCACTCCCTCAACCCGCCCAAGTCGCGCTCGATGGCGGTGATATTGCCGGTATTGGCCATGGGATAAAGCCACTTATGCTGGGCCACGGTCTGGCCCGGGTCACGCGTCCAGGGGCGGAGTGCATAGTGGAGCTTCTGCGGCACGTCCCGATCCTTGAAGATGCTGAACGGAATGGTCAGATAAATGCCCTTGTCATTGTAGCCTTTATTGTAGGAGGCCTCAAAGCTATCGGTATTCGTCACCGTATACCAGACGCCGATGGTGATATGCTTGAAGGTGCGGCTGACATCGAGCCTGCCGCCGCAATCGCCGGCCAGGAAGCGGCCAAGTTTCAAGCCGACATCCACGCCGTATTCGGGGGACAGTTTATAGTAAACATTCAAGAAGGCCAGCTCATAGGAAGATTGGCCGGCAAAGGAAAAATAGTGGTCCAGGTCGCGTTTTTTGACCCACTCCCCTTCCAACCCCAAACCCCAGCGCCCTTTATCGAAAAACCGGAAAAGTTCGCCCCCCACGCCGCCGTAGGCAGCCTCGAAAAGACCACCCTCCACGCGGGCCAGCCAGCGGCCAGGCAGGTCAACCACCTGGTCAACAACTAGACTGTCGAGGCGGAGGTCGGTCTGCTGTTCAAAGGCGATGAAGTCGGTGCGCACCGCATCCCGCTCCTCAACCGTGTTGCTGGACTTTATATCGTTGTAGAGCGGCAGTTGCAGGCTGGTCGCCAGGGTACCGCCCGACCAGGGAAACCAGGCAGCGCTGCCAAGCAGGGACATACGGCTGCGGACAAAGCCGGACATGTCGTTGAGCAGGGTGACCAGTTTGGGTTGCAGGTCAAGGTCGTAGCTGTGGTCGCGCAACGAGGCGGTCAACGGCGTGACGTCAGCTTCAGCCCGCAGAAACCGCCAGCGCAACTCCCGGCCATCGTTGTCCAGATCAATGAAGCAGGCCAGTTGTTCATCGCTCATGTTGCCGGCCACAAAGGCCTGGAAATCCTGCCGGCTGATCCGCATGGTCACCACGACGACATCACCCGTTTTCAGGCCGATGAAGATCTTTTCGATCCGGGCAGGGACCAGGGCGCAGATGGCCCGCAGGGCCCGACCCATGGCCTTGGTATTGGAAAGATAGCTAGGGTTTTCAAACTCAAGCCAGACCGCCTCCCGGCCCGTCGCCACCCGGACGTTGGTGAAACGTTCCGCCGTGACCTCGCGTTGCAGGATCGCGGCCAACCGCTCGTTGGCGGCCTCCCGGCTCTCCTGTTGCAAGGAAGGGGCCGGGCTCCAGAATGGCTGCCTTTTCCAGGGCAGCATGCCTTCCGGCCCTAAGGGAAAGGTAAAGGCGAGGCCGCAACTTAACTCGTCACCGCGCAGGTAGGAACCGCTCAGCATGATCTTATCGGTCACGCGCCAGCGCCCACCGAAATTCACCGGGATGCTGGCCGGTCCGGTCTGGCCAAGCAGCTTTTCATAGTCGAGGCTGGAATATTCCGCCAGCAGGGAAAAGCTGTCGGTAAGCTGAAGTTCCAGGCCGCCGAAGGGTCTGGTTCTGGTGGCGTTGCTGACGATGAAGGAAAAGGCGGCATCGTCGGAGGCCGAGCCGGACGAGCCTTTGCCAGCGGTGTTTTCGCCGGCCAGTATCCCCTGGCCCAGGCCGAGGGTAAGGTCAAGGGGGCCGAAGCGTTTATTGGCTGCCAGGTAACGGGAGGTGAAGAGGGCGGTGCCATGGATGTCGTTGCCACCCAAGACCAAGGCCGGCCAGAAACGAGTTTCCTCGTGGAGCCGGAGCTTGACGTCCAGGGCCTTATCCTTGTAATCGCCGTAATCGCCCTGGAGAGAACCCGGCACCCCTCTGACCCGAATGAAGCGCCCGTTGACCTCCAGCCAGGACATGAAGGTGGCGGTAAGACCGAAGGTATCGTAAGGATTTGCCTGGGAATAATGGACCCGCAGGTGCCAGTCGTCCATCAGCCGGGCCGAAGGCATATCCAGCAGGCCGGTGACACCGGACAACGAAGGCAGGGCTTCCGCCTGCCCGGAGGAGTTGACGGATGGCGGCAGTAAGGCGGTCGCCGACCAAAAAACTACGGTGCATATGGCAAGCACGAAAAAACGGCAGGGAAGATGCGGGGCCATCCTGGGGCGGGCAATGAGTGTCATGTGCCGGATAATTCTCGATTGCGGGAGATATTGACGGCGTGGTGAAAAAAAACCGCATTGGTGTGTTTCACCACACCAGTGCGGTTGCTACTGAAGATTGGACAAAATTTCAAGTAAGAGGGCCTGGCGGTAACACCAGTTGGACCGATGCTCCCGGCAATTAATGATGGCTGGTGGTCGTTACCCCGCCATCCCCTCCACTTGAAGAAGCGGCCACGGCGACCGCGCCGACCACCGCCACGCCGATACCGACCATCATCCCGGTGCTCATGCCAGCAGCCGCGGCAGCAGCAGTAGTGGTGGTGGCAGGCGCCGCGACCACCGGAACCTCGGGGACGGTTTGCGTGGCGGCCGGATTATACCAAGGCGCCTGCACGCCACCACCGTTTTCCGCAAAAGCGCGGGGGGCCGTGCCTGCCAAGAAGCCAGTAATAACCATGAGGGCAATGAACTTTTTCATCCTGAGACCTCCCCTAAACAAGGATTGAAAGTGAAATATATTTTTTTATACTTGGGAATATTGATCCTGTCAAGGCCGCAACAGACGCCTCAATCAATAATCTCCAGATGGGCCGGCATGACCACCTCGATATGACTGCGCTGGACATTGAGGAAGCCGCCGGCCATAACCTTTTTGCCGGAAACCCGGTCAACGACCTCGGCCCCGGTCACGGCGATGAAGTCCTTGGTCTCATTCATGTAGTCGGTGAGCCGCACGCCGGGCAGCATCCCGATATTGCCGGTGATCTTCAAATATTTCGTGAGTATCAGCACGATTTCCTTGTTGGTTTCCTCACTCATTGCTTCTCCTTGAATGCTGAATGCTGAAAGCTGATCGCTCCTTTTCAGCCGATGATGGGCGGTTCATCAAAAAGATCGGCAAAGATCTTCTTGTCAATCGCCTTCTCGTAGGCAGCCTCCGGGGTGATAATGTCCTCCTTGACCAGGCGCATGAGATGTTGATCCATGGCCTGCATGCCCGCGCTCGAGCCGGTCTGGATAAAGGAACCGATCTGGGTGATCTTGCCTTCCCGGATGATGCTGGCCAGGGCCTGGGAGCCGATGAGAATTTCGACGGCCGCGCAACGGCCCTTGCCATCCTTGGTCTTCAAAAGCTGCTGGGCAATGACCGCCTTCAGTGACTCCGAGAGCATGGTGCGGGTCTGGGCCTGCTGGTCGGCCGGGAAGGCGTTGATGATCCGGTCGATGGTCTTGGCGGCGCTGTTGGTATGCAGGGTGCCGAAGACCAGGATGCCCAACTCGGCGCAGGTCAGCGCCAGCGAGATGGTGGCCAGGTCGCGCATCTCTCCCACCAGGATGATATCCGGATCCTCGCGGCTGGCCACCTTGAGGGCCTGGGAAAAGCTCTGGGCGTGCGTGCCGATCTCCCGCTGGGTGAAGAGACATTGCTTATTCGGATGCACGAACTCCAATGGGTCTTCGATGGTGACGATATGCTTTTTCTGGGTGTCGTTGATATAGTTGATCATCGCCGCCAGGGTGGTGGATTTACCGCTGCCGGTGGGGCCGGTTACCAGCACCAGCCCCTGGGTGAAGTTGGCGATGGTACGGACGATCTCCGGCATGTTCAACTGTTCGAGGGTGAGGATCTTGGTGGGGATGATACGGAAGACGGCCCCGACGCCCCGGTGCTGGAAGAGGAAGTTACAGCGGAAACGGCCCACGCCTTCGAGTTCGTAAGCCTTGTCCAGATCGCGGTTTTTTTCGAACTGCGCCTGCTGCTCCGGGGTCATGATCTCAAAGAGCATGGCGCGGCACGACTCCGGGGTAAGCACCGGGTGACTTTCGATCGGTTGCAGCTCTCCTCGCAACCGCACTAGCGGCGGGAAGCCGATGACCATGTGCAGGTCGCTGGCGCCTTTCTCCTGCATTTCCCGAAAATATGTATCGATCCGTGCCATGCCGCTGCTCCTCAGGCCTGAAACAACTTCTTGCTACTGGCCACGGCCAGGGCCTGCTCCACGCTGATCTTCTCTTCCTTAACCAGTTTCAGCAGCGCGTCATCCATCATCTGCATGCCTATATTGCGGCCGGTCTGCATGAGGGACTGCAACTGAAAGGTCTTGGCGTCACGGATGATGTTGGCCACCGACAGGGTGCCGATGAGGATCTCCAGGGCCAGCTCCATGCCGGTGCCCGCCTTGTTGGCAATAAGCCGCTGGCTGACCACCGCCTTCAGGGACTCGCTGACCATGGCCCGCACCTGGTTCTGTTCGCCCGGCGGAAACGAGTCGATGATCCGGTCCACGCTCTTGGGGGCGCTGGAGGTGGCGAGGGTGGCGATGACCAGATGGCCGGTTTCCGCGGCCGAGATGGCCAGGGCGATGGTCTCCAGATCACGCAGTTCGCCGATGACGATGACATCCGGATCCTCACGCAGGGCGCCCCGGAGGGCATTGGCATAGGAGAGGGTGTCGCGCTCGATCTGGCGCTGGTTCACCACCCCGCGCTTTAAGGGATGGATGAACTCGATGGGATCCTCCACCGTGAGGATGTGGTGACTGCGGTTGCTGTTGATGTAATCCACCATGGCCGCCAGGGTGGTGGATTTGCCGTGACCCGTGGCGCCGGTGACCAGAATGAGCCCCTGATGGTTGTCCAGGCATTGCCGCACGATGTCCGGCAGCCCCAGTTCCGCCAGGGTCGGGATGGTGGTGGGAATCACCCGGAACACCGCGCCTAGGCCGTTGTTGTGCAGCATGGCGCTGCCGCGGAAACGGCCCAGGCCCTCCACCTCGTAGGCGAAATCCAACTGCAGATTAGTGGTGAGGCTCTCCTGCTGGGCCGGACTCAGCAGTTCGAAGATGAGTTCCCTGGTTTTTTCCGGGGGGATGGCGCCGCTCTTCAGCTTGACGAACGTGCCCAGGCGCCGGAAAATAATGGGTTCGCCCGGCACCACGTGCACATCGGACGCCTTAAAATCAACCGCCGCCTTAAATACCTTTTCCAACAGTGCCATGCAGGTCGTGTCCAGAAAGCTAGGTGGATCCATCTACGGAAACTATGTTTCCTTTCGGCTCACTTGGCGATACCTAAAAACACCGCCAGACAACGCTCCACTTCCAACATTACCACCCCGCTCGCTGTGCCAAAGGCCTCGCCAAGTTTATCTCGCTTGACGGTCATTGCCTTGTCCACCATGATTTGGGATGTTTTTTTTAGTCCATTTTCTGTGTCCGGTTGCACCTTGACGCGAAACAGCGGAGCGTCAACCAGTGTACTCGACACCAACAGCACTGTTACCGTTGCATGTTCGTCAAACTTGTCCGACTGAACCACCAGGGCGGGTCGCAGCTTGCCGAAGTCACCCTGTAACGCAATGGTTACAAATTGCCCTCTTTTCACGGCGTCCAGCCTTCTACATCAGCTAAAGCGTTATCCATAAAATCCAACATAGCCACATCTTGCGTGTCCGCCTGCGCGGCCAGTTTGGATTGACGCCGGCATTCAGATGCAAAATTCGGTTGGCGCGTGTCAGGCACCCAGATTTGTACGGGACGCAATCCTGCCTTGCGCAGGGCATCTCGGCGCTTTTGGACTCTCACTGCAACCAGGGTAG
>DYDL01000110.1:5453-10157 GCA_020717925.1 Desulfocapsa sp. | reverse complement strand
TGCAGGGCCTGGTGGTCCACCTTGAGGCAGCGATCCATGATCACCGCAAGCCCGGCGCCCCGGGCGCGGGCGGCGGCCGCCTCGTTGACCACGCCTTCCTGCATCCACACCGCCTTGGCGCCCATGGCAATGGCCTCGTCCACCACCGGGCCCACCTCCTCGCTGCGGCGGAAGATGTCCACCAGATCAACCGGAGTCGGGATGGCGCGCAGGTCTGGATAACAGGGCAGTCCTAGGATTTCGGTCTGGCCCGGGTTCACCGGGATGATGGTGAAGCCCGCGTCCAGCAGGTAGCGGGCCACCAGGTTGCTGGGCCGGCTCTCCTTGGGCGAGAGACCCACCACGGCGATGGTTCTGGTCCTGGCCAGCAACTCTTGTATTTGGGCAGTCAGGTTATGGTTCATGGGCGATTCCCGCGCCCCGGCAACACCGGGGAACTGTGTTAGTGTGACAGATTTCCCATGGCCCTGCAAGCGGGAAGAAGGCGGGGCGAAAGAGGGTTTGCCTTTCCCATGCTTTTTATGTATGGAAGGGGAGAGACGCAACCAGGTGGCGGCGTGAAGTTTGCCATTGAGCCAGGGGGGAGGGTATTGCATGTGTCAGATGCGGGTGGTGATGGAGCAGGACGGCGGCCAGGAGCCGGTGATGGATGGCGTTGCCCGCCTGGAGGCCGGGCCCGACGGGGTCAGGGTGAGCGCCCTGTTCGAGGAGCCGCTCATGGTGCCAGGCGCCCGGGTCAAGAACATTGATTTTCTGGCCGGCCTGGTCACCCTGGCGCCGGTGGCCGGAGGAGGGCAGGGATGAGTACCTCGGATATCGATAAGATTCGTGTATTATTGCCGCACTGGCTGGAGCACAACCAGAGTCACCGGGTCGAGTTCGGTCGCTGGGCGGAGGTGGCCCGCGGCGCGGGACTTGCCGAGGTGGCGGAGCTCATCGGCCAGGCCATGGCCAGGATGGCGGAGGTGGACGGCCTGCTGACCCATGCCCTGGAAAAGGCGGGAGGCAAGGTGGCCGGGCATGACCACCATCATCATTAGCAGCAGGTGGATAGTCTGTAGGTGTTTAGGGGGATAGCGGAGAATAATAACTATGTGATTTCCGTGTACACCTAACAGACTACAGTCTAAGCAACCTATTGCTAAGCTGAACGCTGATAGCTTTTACTTTTCAAATTTGCGCAGCAGATTTAGGGGGTCGCTGTCCTCGACCTCGGAGGAACCGGTAAGTTCGACGAGCCAGTAGTCGGTCGGTTGTTGTCGCATCGCCTGGCGCAGGGCGGTGGAGATCTGGTGCGAGTCCTCGGCCAGGTTGTAGAACGCGGAATCAACCCCGAAGAAGCCATCCGCCAGGTGGGCGACGGTGTGGAGCAGCTTGCTGGGGTAGCCCTGCGGGGTGGCCGCCAGCTCGGCCAGGCTGTGGAAGCCCTCGCGGTCCAGGTCGGCGACGAGCTCGGCCAGGGTCGCCCGGTTGCTGGCCAGGCCGTTTGCCAGTGTCTCGTTGAAGTCGGCCTCGTCGCCGCGGATGGTACGGCCCGGCAGGAATTCCACCGTGTCATAGCGCACCAGGGTGGTGCGGCCAAGAAAGCGGCGCACCCGCTGCTGGCTGTCCGCCAGGCTGGCGCCAGGGGTGAGGAAGAGATGCTTGATCGTAAGCCGCACAGCCAGCCCTCCCTGGTCACCTGGTGCCCAGGCAATCGGCCATGAGGGCCGGTAGCCGGGCAATCTCCATGAAGCTGTTGACGTGATGCGCGGCCGTAAGGGCAGGGTTTTTGAAGGCGATGAACGTCATGCCGATTGCCGCGGCAGGCTCCTGGTCCACCTGGGAATCGCCGATGAAAACGGCCTGCTCAACGGCTAGACCGTAATGGTCCAGTATCTGGAGCAGGGATTCGGGGTGGGGTTTGGGGTGGGTGACGTCCTGGGGCGTCACCACCTTGCCGAAATAGGGGGCCAGCCCGAAGATGTCCAGGATCAGGGGCATGGTGGTGGTGCGGTTGGTGCTGATGGCGGTCTTGCGGCAGGGGGTGAGCAGTTGCAAGAACTCTATCAGGTCGGGCTCCATGAGCATGTAGCGCAGGAAGTCGCGGTAGTCCACCTGTAGCCTGAAGGCCTCGGCCGCATCCAGGTCGCCGGGATAATGGCGGAAGATATGGCGCACCGAGTCCTTGACATGGTGCATGTGGACAAAATTTACCTCGGCCTCATCCATGGGCGGCCGCGAGAAGGCGGCCAGCAGGTAATTGTAGAAGTGGCGGTTGGCCTCCCGGGAGTCGAACATGACCCCGTCGCAATCGAAGATGACCAGTTTTATTTGAGTATCCATGGTTGTATGGTTAAAGTTGCGAGTTGAAAGCTCAAAGTTCAAAGCTGAAAGCTCAAGGAAAAATTTCTAATGAAAACTTCCACAGACTTTGAGCTTTCACCTTTCACCTCTTTTATATAAGCCTTCCTGGAGAAAATCGCCATGACATATGAAACCGATTTTCTGGTAATTGGCAGCGGCATCTCGGGCCTCTCCTTTGCCCTGAAGGCGGCCAGGTTGGGTCGAGTCACCTTGGTCACCAAGAAGAAAAGGGTGGACAGCGCTACCAACCTGGCCCAGGGCGGCATTGCCGCGGTGCTGGCCAACGAGGACAGCTTCGAGGCCCATGTGCGGGATACCCTGGTGAGCGGCGCCGGCCTCTGCCACGAGGAGGTGGTGCGCATGGTGGTGCGGAATGGCCCGGAGCGCATTGCCGAACTGGTGCAACTGGGCATCCGCTTCGCGGAGGACCGTGAGCATCCCGGCCAGCTCGACTTGGGGCGCGAGGGCGGGCATTCGACGCGGCGCATCGTCCATGCCTGCGATTTCACCGGCCGGGAAATTGAGCGGGGGCTGCTGGAACGGGCCGCGGAAAATCCGGCCATCACCATGCTGGAGGACCATCTGGCCGTGGACCTGCTGGTCGGGTCGCGGGCCGGGGTCAGTGCGAACAGTGAATCATGCCTGGGCGCTTACGTCATGGCGCCGGACAACACCATCTCCCCCTATCTCGCCAAGGTGACCATGCTTTGCACCGGCGGCGCCGGTAAGGTCTACCTTTATACAACCAATCCGGATATCGCCACGGGCGACGGGGTGGCCATGGCCTTCCGGGCCGGCGCCCAGGTGGCCAACCTGGAGTTTGTCCAGTTCCATCCCACCTGCCTCTTTCACCCCAGGGCCAAGAATTTTCTGATCTCCGAGGCGGTGCGCGGCGAGGGCGGCCGGCTCATCGATGAGCGGGGCCGCGCCTTCATGACCAGCTACGACCCGCGCGGCGACCTGGCCACCCGCGACGCCGTGGCCCGCGCCATCGACGCCGAGATGAAGAAGAGCGGCGATGACTGCGTCTATCTCGACATCACCCATAAGTCATTGGAGTTTTTGCAGCAACGCTTTCCCAACATCTACGGCAAGTGTTTGTCCTTGGGCATTGACATGGCGCGCGATCCTATCCCGGTGGTGCCGGCCGCCCATTATCTCTGCGGCGGGGTGGTCACCGACGTCATGGGGCGCACCAACATCGCCGGGCTCTACGCCCTGGGCGAGACCTCCAGCACCGGCCTGCACGGCGGCAACCGGCTGGCCAGCAACTCGCTGCTCGAGGGGGTGGTCTTTGCGCACCAGGCTTACGCGCAATGCGAACAGGACTGGCCGCGGCTCGCCAAACGGTCACACCCAACGGCGCCACCCTGGGCCACTGACGGTGCCCGCCGTATGGAGGAGTGCGTGCTCATCTCCTACAACTGGGACCAGATCAGGCGGCTCATGTGGAATTACGTGGGCATCGTGCGCACCGACAAGCGCCTCGCCCTGGCCCGGGAGCGCATGGGGGTGCTGCTGGCCGAGATCCGCCGTCATTATCAGGAATACCTGCTCACCCCTGATCTCGTCGAACTGCGCAACATCGCCCAGGTGGCCGACCTCATCATCCAGTGCGCCATCACCCGTAAGGAGTCGCGGGGACTGCACTACATGGCGGATTATCCTGCCAAGGATGACGCGCATTTTCTGCGAGATACCATCCTCTCACGTCGTTGAACGTCGGCCGCGCCCGGGGTTGTGAAGATTTATGAAAATGGCGGGTCTGCTGGCGCATCGTTCAGGTTATCGCAGACCCGTAAGTTTGTCGCTGTTTCAGGTGATTGCCGAATATTTTTCGTAATCTTTCAGCCAGGAGGATTTGCTCCTTGACAAAGGGGGGGACGTATAGTAATTAGTGGCATCTTAAATTCTGATGGACCCGTAAAGGTCCACAAGCTACCGGCGGTTTCGGATTACGATTCCGGCAAATTTTGCCCTTCAGGTCCTTTGATCGATAAACTTTTGCTCCAAGGAGGCACACAATGGCAACAATTGAGCACAATGGCCACAGCTACGATGTGGATGAGGACGGCTTTCTCACCCGCGGCATGGACGAGTGGAACCAGGATTGGGTTGAGTACGTCAAGAACATCGAGGGTATCGGTGATCTGACCGACGAGCACATGAAGGTCATCAGCACCCTGCAGGACTACTACAAGAAGAACGGTATCGCCCCCATGGTCCGTATCCTTTCCAAGACCACGGGCTTCCCGCTGAAGAGGATCTACGAGTTGTTCCCCAGCGGCCCCGGCAAAGGCGCCTGCAAGATGGCAGGTCTGCCCAAGCCCACCGGTTGCGTTTAATCCTGCAACCGTT
>DYDL01000110.1:0-5074 GCA_020717925.1 Desulfocapsa sp. | reverse complement strand
GCGTATTCTGTTGCTGTTCGAGCAGGGCGAGCGCCTCAATGTCGGGCAGATTGCCGAGGTGTCAACGCTGGCACGCTCGACGGTGTCCCATCATCTCAAGGTGTTGCGTGAGGCCGGGGTGCTAGGCTCCGAGAAAATCGGCAAGGAGGTCTGGTACTGGATCGACCGGGACTGGCTCTTGGCTGTTTTTGCCAATGTTGTCGATTACCTGCGGGAGGCGACCTAGTTTTTTGCCGGTCATGTCGATATGTTTAGTCGCGTGGTTACAAGCAAGGCCAGCTTTGACCAGACTGTGGGATAAATCCGATGAGATCTTTATTGCATGTTGTTTTACGTAGTCTGGCTGCGGTGCTCTACCGTGTGCGCGTTAAGGGTGATACTGACGCGTTTTCGTCTCCGCGACTCCTGATCGTCGCCAACCACGAATCTTTCCTCGATGGACTGCTGCTCGGTCTCTTTCTGCCGGTCGATCCCGTCTTCGTTGTCCATACTGGCGTGGCCCGTAGCTGGTATTTCCGCCTGATCCTGTCCATGGTGGACTACCTTGCCGTCGATCCGACGAGCCCGATGGCGATGAAACAGGTGATCCGCCTGCTCGACACGGGCCGGCCGGTGGTGATTTTTCCCGAGGGCCGCATCACGGTCACCGGCAGTCTGATGAAGGTTTACGACGGCCCGGCTTTTGTCGCCGCCAAGACCGGCGCCACCATTGTGCCGGTGCGTCTCGACGGCACCGCGCGCACCTATTTCGCGCGCGTTTCCGGTAAGGCGCCGCGCTGCCTGTTCCCGAAAATCACGATCAGCGTGCTGCCGCCGACGTCCATCCCCCTGCCCGATGCGGCGACCGCCAAGCTGCGCCGCCGCAAGGCCGGCGAGGCGATGCGCCGCCTCATGCAGAACATGCTGTTCGCCTCGCGGCCGCAACAGACGCTGTATGCCGCGCTCTGCGACGCCATCGCCATTCACGGCCGGGGCCATCGCCTGATCGAGGATCTGAAGCAGATCGAATACAGCTACCAGGATCTGCTCAAGATGACGCTGATGCTTGCGCGCATCGTCGAGCGGGGTGTGCCCGAAGTCAAGCCCGGCGACCGCATCGGCCTGCTGCTGCCCAACCTGGCGCCGACCATCGGCCTGGTCTTTGGTCTCTCCGCCCGCAAGCGCGTGCCGGCGATGCTGAACTATACCGCTGGAAGCGAAGGTATGCTGGCCGCCTGCAGCGCGGCAAAGCTCAAGGTCGTCGTCACCTCGCATGCCTTTGTTGCCCAGGCGAAGCTCGCCGACAGGATTGCGGCGTTAAAGGGCATCCGTCTCGTCTATCTAGAAGACCTGCGCGCCTCAATATCTTTGGCGGATAAGCTCTGGCTGCTCGCCTATGCCCTTTGGTGGCCGCGCTTCTTTGCGTTGCCGGTCTCGCCCGAGGAAGCAGCCGTGGTGCTCTTTACCTCGGGCTCAGAGGGCAAACCCAAGGGGGTCGTGCTGTCACATCGCGCCCTGCTCGCCAATATCGCCCAGGTGCGCACGGTGATTGACTTCTCGGCCAACGACAAGGTGCTGAACGCCCTGCCGCTCTTCCACTCGTTCGGCCTTACGGCCGGCGCGCTGCTGCCGGTGCTGAGCGGCGCGGGTCTCTTCCTCTACCCCTCGCCGCTGCATTACCGCATCATCCCTGAACTCGCCTACGACCGGGCCTGCACGGTGCTGTTCGGCACCAGCACCTTCCTGGCCAACTACGGCAAGTTCGCCCACCCCTATGACTTTTTCCGCCTACGCTACGTCATCGCCGGCGCCGAGAGGCTTGCCGAACCTGTGCGGCAACTCTGGTTCGAGAAGTTCGGCCTGCGCATCTTCGAGGGCTACGGCGCCACCGAGACCGCGCCGGTGCTGGCGGTGAACACGCCGATGGCATACCGAACCGGCACCGTGGGACAGTTCCTGCCCGGCATCGAATACCGGCTGGTCCCCGTGGCCGGCATTGACAAGGGCGGCATGCTCCACGTGCGCGGCCCTAACTTGATGACCGGCTACCTGAGATACGACGCGCCCGGGGTACTGGAAGCGCCTGGTTCCAGCGAGGGTGAGGGGTGGTACGAAACCGGCGATATCGTTGCGCTGGATGACGACCTCTTTGTGCGCATCGTCGGCCGGGTCAAGCGTTTTGCCAAGATCGCCGGCGAGATGGTCAGCCTCGAAGCGGTGGAAAGACTCGCCGCCGCGGCATCACCGGACCAGACCCATGCCGCCGTGAGTCAGGCCGACCCAAATAAGGGCGAGGCGCTTGTGCTGTTCTCCACCGACCCGGACCTCGGGCGCGCCACCATGCAAAGCAAGGCGCGTGAACTGGGCTATCCTGAAATCGCCGTGCCGCGCAAGATCGTCTGCCTGCCGTCCCTGCCGATATTGGGCACTGGCAAGACCGATTATGTAACCCTTAAACTTCTGGCCGAGGGTGCATGATGAGCCGTCCCATCAATCGGCGCTTGTTTCTGGCCGCCATGGGCACAGGGGCGCTGAGCCTGCTCGCTTCCCGAGCCTGGCCGGAGGTCTGGAATTCCTGCCGCCCCGGCCTGCCGCCGCTTCTTGTCGGCCATCCCGCCCTGGTGGCGGCCTGGCAGGGCATCGATGCCGCGCAGGTCTGGGACTGCCATGCGCATCTGGTCGGCACAGGCGACTCCGGCAGCGGCATTGTCCTCTCGCCGGCCATGACGAGCTTGCTGCATCCGATCCAGTATGCCCAGCGGCTGTTTTTTCTTAATGCCGGCTGCGCCGACAACAGCCCCGGGCGGGTGGACCAGCGCTACGTCGAATGGATGCGCCAGTTGTTGGCTGGCATGCCGCCGGGGCCAAAGCTCATGCTTTTGGCCTTTGACCGCGTCCATGACGAAGGGGGTAGAGCAGTGCCAGAGCGTAGCGCCATGTATGTGCCCAACGATTACGCGCGGGACCTGACCCGCCGCTATCCGCAGTGCTTTGAATGGGTGGCCTCGATCCACCCTTACCGTGGTGACGCGGTGGCCGCCTTGGTCCAGGCGAAAGCTGAGGGGGCGCGGGCGGTGAAATGGTTGCCCCCGGCCATGGGCATCGATCCCGCTGCCGCGCGCTGTGACGATTTCTATCAGGCCTTGGCGCGGCTGAACCTGCCGCTCATCTCCCATGCCGGCGGGGAAATGGCCGTGGATGGGGCGGGACGACCAGAATTCGGCAATCCCTTACGGCTGCGGCGCGCCCTGGATGCCGGGGTGCGGGTCGTGGTCGCCCACTGCGCCTCGCTCGGCGAGGATGCCGATCTGGACCAGGGCGGCCGGCGGATGGCCAGCTTCGCCCTCTTTACCCGGATGATGGATGCGCCTGCCTATCGCGGCCTTCTGTTTGCCGACATCTCGGCGATCATCCAGCGCACCCGCGATTTGGCGGTCGTCCGCACCATTATCGAGCGCGATGACTGGCACGGTCGTCTGCTCAACGGGTCGGACTATCCGCTGCCGGGCGTCATGCCGTTGGTCTCGCCCACCAAGTTCGCCCAGGCCGGCATGCTGGACGCAACGCTGGTGCCCGTGCTAACCGAGCTGCAGGGCCACAACCCGCTGCTTTTCGATTTCGTACTCAAGCGCCATCTCACCTCCGGCGGCCATCGCCTGGCCCCCACCATTTTCGCAACCCGGAGCTTCTTTGATCAGGAGAAGACATGAGCACTCAATCCCACCTGCTGCGTGCACGCCGCTTCCGGCCGCTGTTTATCACCCAGTTCCTCGGTGCGCTCAACGACAATGTGCTGAAAAACGCCCTCGTCGTGCTGCTCACCTTCCAGGCCGCGAACTGGACCACGTTACAACCCGAGGTGCTCGCCAATCTCGCGGCCGGCATCTTCATCCTGCCGTTCTTCCTCTTTTCCGCGACCGCCGGACAGCTCGCCGACAAGATCGATAAGGCGCAACTGGCGCGCCTCGTCAAGCTGCTGGAGATCGGCATCGTGCTCGTTGCCGGCGCTGGCTTTTTCGCGCACAGCTTTGTTGTGCTGATGGTCTCCCTGTTCCTTCTCGGCCTGCACTCCACCATTTTCGGCCCGGTGAAGTACGCCATCCTGCCGCAGCACCTCAAGGCGGATGAACTGGTCGGTGGCAACGCGCTGATCGAGGCCGGCACCTTTGTCGCCATCCTGCTCGGTACCTTGCTCGGCGGCCTGCTCGCCGGCAGCGCGGGGGCGACCGGCATGATCACCCTGGTCGGCCTCGTGATCGCGGTGAGCGGCTATCTCGCCAGTCGCGCGATCCCCAGCGCGCCGCCACCCGCGCCAGAGCTGGAAATCAACTTCAATCCCATCGTCGAGACCTGGCGCAGCATTCGCTTTGCCCGCGAGAAGCGCGTCGTGTTTCTTTCGATTCTCGGCATATCGTGGTTCTGGCTCTACGGCGCGTTGCTCCTGGCGCAGTTTCCGGCATATACCAAGAACGTGATAGGTGGATCGGAAACCGCGGTGACGTTGCTGCTCGCGGTCTTCACCCTTGGCATCGGCGCGGGCTCGCTGCTCTGCGAACGGCTCTCGGCCGGCCGGATCGAGCTGGGGCTCGTGCCCTTCGGCTCCATCGGCCTCACGCTCTTCGGCCTGGAGCTGGCCCTGGCCTCGCCCGCCACCCCCATGGGCAGCGCACCACTCGGAGCCATGGCGCTGCTCGCTTTTCCCGCCACCTGGCGCATCCTGGTTGACCTCGTCCTGATCGGCGCCTTTGGCGGCTTTTTTATCGTGCCGCTCTACGCCCTGGTGCAGCAGCGCAGCAGCGCCGAACACCGCGCCCGGGTCATCGCCGCCAACAACATCTTCAACGCCCTGTTCATGGTCGTGGGCGCGGCCGCAGCGGCGCTGCTGCTCAGCCGCGGGCTCTCGATTCCCACGCTCTTCGCCATTGCCGCGCTTGGCAACGCCGCGGTCGCAGTTTACATCTACGGCCTGGTGCCGGAATTCCTGGTGCGCTTCAGCGCCTGGCTGCTGTTGAACTGCATCTACCGATTGCGCGTCGAGGGGCTTGACCGGGTGCCGGAGAGCGGCCCGGCACTCCTGGTCGGCGAACCAGCGGAC
>DYDL01000359.1 GCA_020717925.1 Desulfocapsa sp. | reverse complement strand
CTTTCGGTCATTTTGGGGTCAGAGTTGCGAATTATCACAGAAGTAGGTATCCTGTCCATCATCCCAGTTGACGGAGAGGACGCATGACTGAATTCAAGACGACCTCGGAACGCATTGATGACCTGCCCGTGCTCATCTATTGGCTCAAGAACATGCAAGTGGACGCCACCATTGACCGTGTGTTGGGGCCGCCACACGGCAACTGGGAAGGCTTGAGCTATGGCGAAGTGGCTTTGGTGTTCGTCGCTTATGGGGTCATGGGTTGCACGCATTTTCTGAGTCCGATGCAAGAGTGGGCGCACAAACACGTGCAGAGCCTGAGTCACGCGCTGGGACAGCCCGTCCGCGCAGCAGATTTCACCGATGACCGTTTGGGCATCTTGTTGAGCCACTTGGGGGATGAAGCCACGCATCCCGGCGAGCAGATCGAACAGGAACTGGGACAACACGTCCTGCGGGCTTATGCACTGCCCACGGACACGGCGCGCATCGATATGACGACGGTCTCGGTCCATCACCGCCCCGGTGACGACAACGGGCTGATGCGGTTTGGGCACAGCAAAGACCATCGGCCGGATTTGCGCCAGTTCAAAGCGACCCTGGGTACGCTCGACCCGGTGGGGCTGCCGTTGGCAACGGCTGTGGTATCGGGAGAACAAGCCGACGATCCGCTCTACGTTCCGGTCTGGGAACGGTTGGTGGCAGCCATTGGGCGACCCGACTTTCTGACCGTGGGGGACTGCAAGTTGGCGAGCCTGGCGAATCGGGGGCATCTTCAGAGCCGCAGGGGTTTCTACTTGGCTCCGTTGCCCTTGACCGGCAACACGCCCACGGAGTTGCAGAAGTGGGTGCTCAAACCACCCGCTGTACCGCAAGCCATTCGGTTGCCAGGGCAAGCGCCGACAGAACCGCCCGTGGGGGTAGGGTTTGAGGTCGCGGTGGAGTGTCTCTGGCAAGACCCGGAGACCCAAGCCCGCGTGACCTGGACCGAGCGGCGTCTGATTGTGCAAAGCGAAGCCCACGCGCAACGCCAGCGGACGGGGTTGCGTGAACGGCTGACCAAAGCTGAAACTGCCGTGCGGGGTCTCAAGTCCGCGACGGACCGGGTCGCGCTGGAACAACGGGTGCAAGCTATTTTGGCGCGGCATAACGTGACCGACTATCTGGACGTGAGTTACACCGAACAGGTCGCGTGCCAGACCCGGTATGTGGGTCGTGGTCGCCCAGGTCCCACCCGACCGACGCAAACAATCGAGACGCATACTTGGGCGGTTAAGACCAAGCGGCAGCGCGCCGCGATCAATCACTTCAACCGCTTGGCGGGCTGGCGGCAGTACGCCACCAACGCCCCGGCGGTGCGCCTTAGCTTGACCGGGGCCGTCAATTGCTATCGCCAAGAATGGCAACCGGAACATGGTTTCCACCGACTCAAGGGAGGACTGTTGGCGATTACGCCGCTCTTTTTGAAAGACGATAACCGCATCCGCGGTTTGCTGCTCTTGTTGGGCATTGCGCTGCGCGTGTTGACCCTGACCGAGTTTGTGGCGCGGCGCAACTTGGCTGCCACGGGCGAAACGCTCAAGGGCCTCTATGCCGGCAATCCCAATCGCGCGACGAACCAACCCACGGCGGAACGACTTTTGAAAGCTTTTCATGATCTTACACTCTACCGACATGAAAGCCCCACTGACAGCTGGTACGAACTGACGGAACTCTCCCCACTGCAACGGCGTATTCTCCAACTACTGGAAGTTCCCGAATCTGTGTATGCCGCACCCTCTGCGCTAATTGACACCGGGTGAGCAAAATTGACCGAAAGGTGAG
>DYDL01000109.1 GCA_020717925.1 Desulfocapsa sp. | reverse complement strand
ATAATGTTCCATGGCACTAGAAACTGCCCGCCAGGCCCCTGGCAAAACCCACCGCGCTCAGGACCGCGTAGGCAAGCAGCCAAAGGGCTGCGTACCCCCCGGCCGCCCGGCCTATTCTGCCCTGCTCAGGCAACAGACACAGGCTGACGATGAAGGTGCACGGAAAGAGCACCCCGGCCCAGAAGGGCTGCACGTAGCGCAGCAATTCCTGGAGGCCCAGGAAAAACCAGGGGCCGGCGATGTGAAGCATGCCTAAGCGTTCCGGTTCCATGGTTGCCGGCCAGAGAGCCGAGACCAGCAGCAGGGTGCAGACAAAATAGGGATGGAGCCAGATCCGCACCCGGTAGCGGCGGAAGTGATCCCAGGAGAGCACCAGCCACAGGGCGCCCAGGCCGATGAGATGATTGGCGTAGACCCTTTTCATGGCCGCGGTGGTGACGGCGAACAGCAGTTCGTTGAGCCAGCGTCCCACCAATGGCACGGCCAGCAGGATATTCTCGGCGATCACCCCGGCCGAGGCGCCGGTGGCGTCGCCCCGCAGCACATAGCCGGTGAAGAGCAGCAGCAGGGTGGTGACCAGCCCCATGATGAGCAGCACCCACCGGCCCCGGGGGATCGGACCATGCTTGTTGTCCCAGATAATGGCCGCTAGATGACAGAGGGAGAGCAGGAAAAAAAGCTGGCTGGTGTAATAGTGCAGGGCGCGCCAGAAGGAGCCGAACGGCGCCAGCACCTCAATGGTGGACAAAGAGTAGAAGGGCTCGGCCGGGTCGTACTGCAGAGCGACCACCACCCCGGAGAGGATGGAGAGATAGAGGGCGACGATGCTCTTCTCGCCCCAGCGCACCTTGAGGAAATGTTGCCTGAAAAGCATGGGCCAGCCGGCCGGATCAGATGATGACGACATAGCCCGCACCGTCCGCTGCCGGCCGCCCTTCCACGGGGAAAACCGTCAGGTTCCGACGGGCCGGGCCATCGACCCGCTTGCCGTCCGGGGTGAACTTGCTCTGGTGACACGGGCAGACGAGCTGTTGCTCCTTGTCCAGATAATTGAGCCGGCAACCGAGATGGGTGCAGATGCGGGATACGGCCCAAGGACCATGTTCACCGGCAAAGAGGACAAAATCATGCTCCTGGATGAACCCGCTCAAGGGAATAGCCTTGGGCACCAGAATCCGGCGGGGCTGCCGCCGCACCCGGTAGCCCAGGAAGTTGAAGAATGGATAGGTAAGCACCCCGGCTGCCGCCAGCAGCATCCAGTTCCAAGCCTGCGCCAGGAATGACCGCCGGTCCGACGCCAATGCCGTCTCTTGTTCCCTGCCTCGCTCTGCTCTCGCCACGTCGCGCCTCCGAAGCCATTGGCTCCGGTCAACCCTTCAGGTACCGCTCGCGCAACCGCTCGCAAACATGATCCGGCACCAGACCGGAGACGTCGCCGCCATGGCGGGCCGCGTCCTTGATGATGCTGGAACTGATGTATATCCACCGGAAACCGGTCATCAGGAAAACCGTTTCCACCTCCCGCTCGATGCGGCGGTTCATCAGGGCCAGTTGGAATTCATAGTCAAAGTCGGATACGGCCCGCAGGCCGCGGATAATGGCCTTGGCCCCGCGGGTATAGGTATAGTCCACCAGCAGACCGTCCACCACGTCCACCTCCACCGGGTCGGCAGGTTGAAAACACTCCCTGATCATCTCTACCCGTTCCTCCAGGGAGAAGAGCGGTTTTTTTTCAACATTAACGGCCAGGGCGATGATCACCCGGTCGAAAATATGCAGGGCCCGATTGACGATATCGAGATGCCCCATGGTGATGGGGTCGAAAGTGCCGGGGTAGACCGCAATTGATTCCGTGGTCTTGGCCTGGACAAAAGGCTTGTAGGATGTCATGCTGCCTCCATCGCTCGGTAGAGCCAGAAGCCCGTGTCTCCATAACGACGCTGGTCAAAAAGGCGCAGCCGGTCCAGCTCCGCTGGATATTGGGCCTTGGCGACATCCTCGGCCACCAACGTGGCTCCGGGCGCCAGCAGGCCACCGCTGTCCAGATCCATCAGCATCAGCAGACCCAGGCCATGGCCGTAGGGCGGATCGGAAAAGACCAGGGAAAAGCCGGCGGTCGGCACCAGTTCCGCTGGCAGTGCGAGCCCTTGGCTGAGATCGCGCTTCACCACCCGGCTGGCCTCGGCAAAACCGCAGGCCTCTATATTACGGTGGACCAAGGCCAACGCCTCGGCCGCGTAATCGACAAAAAGAACAGTCGCGGCCCCACGGCTCAATGCCTCCAGACCCAGGGCGCCGGTGCCGGCATAGAGGTCGAGCACCGAGGCCTTGAGCACATCCTCGCCAAGGATACTAAACAGGGCCTCGCGCGCCCGATCGGCTGTGGGTCTAATTGACCCTCGACCCGCGCTCCTGACCGGGGTAAACAGCCTGCGCCCCTTGGCGCTTCCGGCAATGATGCGCACAACCGGCCTACAGATATTCCCGGATCAGAACCTCGGCGATCTGCACGGCGTTAAGGGCCGCGCCCTTCAAGATATTGTCGGAAACCACCCACAGGTTGATGCCGTTGGCAATGGACTCATCCTCGCGGATGCGACCCACCAGGGTCTCGAAACGTCCGGCGCAGTCGATGGCCATGGGATACTGGCTCAACGTGGGCTCGTCCACCAATTGGACACCTGGGGCATCCTTAAGCAGCGCCTTGACCTCGGCGGCGGTGATCTTCTTCTCAGTCTCGATGTTCACCGCCTCGGAATGGCCGTAAAACACCGGCACCCGCACCGTGGTGGCGGTGACCCCGATGGTGGGGTCTTCGAACATCTTGCGGGTCTCGTTGACCATCTTCATCTCTTCCTTGGTGTAGCCATTGTCAAGAAAGGAGTCGATCTGCGGCAGGCAGTTGAAAGCGATCTGATGCGGGTAAACCTTGTGCTGCAGAGGCTTGCCCGCGGCATAGTCCATAACCTGCTGGCGCAGCTCTTCGATGGCCTTGGCGCCGGTGCCGGACACCGCCTGATAGGTGGAGACCACGATGCGCTTGATGCGCACCTTGTCATGAATGGGCTTCAAGGCCACCAGCATCTGGATGGTGGAGCAGTTGGGGTTGGCGATAATACCGCGCTTCTTGTACTGGGCGATGGCGTGCGGGTTGACCTCCGGTACCACCAGGGGGATCTCCGGATCCATGCGGTAGGCGCTCGAGTTGTCCACCACCACCGCACCAGCAGCGGCAGCCGCTGGCGCAAACTCAAACGAACGCGAGGCGCCAGCGGAAAACAGTGCCACGTCGATGCCCTTGAAAGAATCCTGGGTCATCTGCTGGACCGCGATCTCCTTACCCTTGAAGAAGAGCTTTTTGCCCACCGACCGCTCCGAGGCGAGCAGACGCAACTCGGCCAAGGGAAAATTGCGGCGGGCCAAGGTCTCCAGCATGGCCCCGCCCACCGCGCCGGTGGCGCCGGCCACGGCGACATTAAACAATCTCTGCTCACTCATGATCATATCCTTGCTTGAACGCTAACCAGCCGCAACGTCGGGTTACACTCAAGGGGCTGCTGAACATAGGGCTACGCTAACCCGACCTACCCCTTTCACCTTTGACCTTTCACCTTTCAGCTTCTTAAATCTCACACCGCCGCGGCCACCAGGTCACCCACTTCCTTGGTGCCATAGCCCATCTTGCCGGCCGACATGCTCTGCATCTTCTCGGCCACCACCTTGCGGATGGCCAGCTCAATGGCCTGGGCCGCCTTGGTTTCGCCCAGGTAATCGAGCATCATCTGACCGGCGCCGATGGCGGCCAGGGGGTTGATGACATTCTTGCCTGTGTACTTGGGCGCCGAGCCGCCAATGGGCTCGAACATGGAAACGCCGGCCGGGTTGATGTTGCCGCCGGCGGCAATGCCCATGCCGCCCTGGATCATGGCGCCCAGGTCGGTGATGATGTCGCCGAACATGTTGTCGGTAACGATGACGTCGAACCACTCAGGGTTCTTCACCATCCACATGCAGGTGGCATCGACATGGGCGTAGTCCGTGGCGATATCCGGGTACTCCTTGGCCACCTCGTAGAAGGCGCGCTCCCAGAGGTCAAAGGCAAAGGTCAGGACATTGGTCTTGCCGCACAGGGTCACCTTCTTGCGTTTGTTGCGCTTGCGGGCGAACTCAAAGGCAAAACGGATGCAGCGTTCCACGCCCTTGCGGGTGTTGATCGATTCCTGCACCGCCACCTCGTCCGGGGTGCCCTTCTTGAGCACGCCGCCCGCGCCGACGTAGAGCCCTTCGGTGTTTTCCCGCACCACAACGAAATCGATGTCCGCCGGCCCCTTATCCTTCAAAGGGGTATCGACGTTGGGATAGAGGATCACCGGCCGCAAGTTGACATACTGGTCCAAGGCAAAGCGCAGGGCCAGCAGGATCCCCTTCTCCAGGATGCCGGGCTTGACATCGGGATGACCGATGGCGCCCAGAAAGATGGCGTCATGCTTGGAAAGCTCGGCCACCGCGTTGTCGGGCAGCACCTCGCCCGTGGCGAGATAGCGGTCACCGCCGTAATCGAAATGGGTCAGATCCAGTTTGAAATCAAATTTACGCGCCGCGGCCTGCAGAACCTTGATACCCTCGTTCACCACTTCCGGACCCGTGCCGTCGCCAGGCATAACCGCGATCTTGTATGTCTTTGCCATTACCTTGATTCCTTGTAAAAATTGAGTTTAATGAAAAACCAGCAACCCTCAAGCAGACCACCTGTTACTGGGGCCTAGCGCTTTCTTTCTTCAGATAAACCAGCCGGTTCAAGCCGTTCAGATAGGCCTTAGCCGCGGCGGTGATGATATCCGGGTCAGCACCCTGCCCGACCACCACCTTTCCGTCGTCCTCGATCCGCACCATGACCTCGCCCTGGGCGTCGGTGCCGCCGGTGATTGAACTCACCGCAAAATAGAGCAGCCGGCTGGTAGTGGCGGTGAGTTGGGCAATGGCCCGGAAACAGGCATCAATGGGCCCCACGCCAATGGCCGAGGCCTCAACCGCCTGGCCGTTGATCATAAGCTGCACCGCGGCGGTGGGCAGGGTGCGGGAGCCGCTCATCACCCCAAGCGACAGCAACTGGTAGGTCTCGGAGATACGCAGCACCTCATCCATGAGGATCGCCTCCAGATCCTCGTCGAACATCTCCTTCTTGCGGTCAGCCAGACCCTTGAAGCGTTCGAAAACCCGACCGAGTTCCTCGTCGGTGAGAGTGTAGCCCAGGGTCTCCACCCGGTCCTTCAGGGCGTGCCGGCCGGAATGCTTGCCCAGCACCAGATTGCCCTTGGAAAGGCCGATGTCCTTGGGATTCATGATCTCGTAGGTGGTGCGCTCCTTGAGCATGCCGTCCTGATGGATGCCGGATTCGTGGGCAAAGGCGTTGGCCCCGACAATGGCCTTGTTGGGCTGTACCGGCATGCCGGTGATGGTGCTCACCATGCGGCTGGTCGGATAGATATGCTCGGTGACCACGTCGGTATGCACCCCCACCATGGCGGCCCGGGTGCGGAGCGCCATGACCACCTCCTCCATGGCCGTGTTGCCGGCCCGTTCACCCAGGCCGTTGACCGTACACTCCACCTGGCGGGCGCCGGCCGCAATAGCGGCCAGGGAATTGGCCACGGCCAGACCGAGATCGTTGTGGCAATGTACCGAGAGCATGGCCCGGTGGATATTCGGGATATGTGCCATGAGGTAGCGGATCTGCTCGCCGTACTCATCTGGCATGGCGTAGCCGGTAGTGTCGGGGAAATTAAGGACCGTGGCGCCGGCATCGATCACCGCGGTAAATACCTGACAGACAAAGTCCAGGTCGCTGCGCGAGGCGTCCTCGGCCGAGAACTCGACATTGGAGGTGAATCCGGCCGCAAACTTCACCGAATCCACGGCCAGTTCCAACATCTGGTCGCGGCTCATGCGCAGCTTGTGCCGCAGGTGGATATCCGAGGTGGCGAGGAAGGTGTGGATGCGCGGATTGTCGCCGCCCTTGAGCGCCTCCCAGGCGGTCTCTATATCCTTGCGGTGACAGCGGGCCAGGCCGGCCACCTGCACGCCCACGAGGTTGTCGGCGATATTCTTGACGCAGTCGAAGTCACCTCTGGAGGCCACGGGAAAACCGGCCTCAATGACATCGACCCGCAACTTGACCAGTTGCTGCGCCAGCCTGAACTTTTCCTGCATGTTCATGCTGGCGCCGGGCGACTGTTCGCCGTCCCGCAAGGTGGTGTCAAAGATGAAAATCTTGTCGGACATGCGTATCTCTCCGCAATGAATACCAGTGCCAGTAGCGCTCAGGCGACCATCACGCAACTCAAGCCAACTTTTCCAGCTTCTTGCCCTGTCCCCGATGGGCCAGCACCCGGTAGGTGCTGGCAAAGGGGGCCGAAAGAATATAGACGAGACCCAGGAAAAAGAGGGTGACCTTAGGTTCGGTGGCTACCACCATCACAAAGAGCACCATGGCCACCAGGAAATGAAAGGCCTTGGCCCTATTGGTTTCAGGGTGCTTGAAGCTCAGGTATTGGAAAGAACTTACCATGAGAAAGGAGAGCAAGTAAACCAACAGCAACATGCCGAACCCCCGGACATGGAGCAGCCAATCGGTATAGCGGCCCAGACCGTTTTCCTCAAGAAAGAGGTAAAACAGCAGTGAGGTGGCGAGCATGCAGGCAGCCGCCGGGCAGGGCAGGCCGGTAAAGGTCTTCTTGGTGGTGGTTACGTCCTGGCTGTTGAACCTCGCCAGCCGCAGTGCCGTGGTGGCGACATAGAGGAAGGCTGCCAGCCAGCCAAAGCGGCCATAAGGCTGCAGGGTCCACTGATAGGCCAGCATGGCCGGCGCCACGCCAAAGGCGACCAGGTCGGAAAGGGAGTCGTATTCCATGCCGAAATGGCTGGTAGTGCCTGTCATCCGCGCCACCCGGCCGTCCAGACCGTCAAAAAGGGCGGCGATCATGATGGCCGCGGCCGAATGGTCAAAATTGTGATTGATGGCAGAGACAATGGCGTAAAAACCGCTGAACAGGCTGAAGGTGGTCAGCACGCTGGGCAGGATAAAAATCTTACTCCTGTGCCCATCCTGACCCTTTTCGTCGAATTGCTCATGTTTCATGTCATGTCCCAGACTATCGACCATGCTTTCTCCTTTGTGCCAAACCGTTTGAGCCGTTTGAGCTTTCATCCTCAAGCCGGCAAATAACCCAGCACGCTCTCTCCGGCCCGCACCTTCTGCCCCACGCTGACCTCAAGCTGAACATGCTGGGGCAGATAGAGATCAACCCTGGAACCGAACCGGATCAGGCCGAAGCGCTGCCCCTTGACCAGAGTGTCACCCTTGGCGGCCCAGCAGACGATGCGTCGGGCGATCAGTCCGGCCACCTGCACTACAGCCAGTTTACGTTTGGCCGGGGTGGTCATGATCATGGCGCAGAACTCATTCTCCAAGGCACCCCGCTGGGTGTTGGCGGAATAGAAACGACCGGCCGCATATCGGACCCGTTCAACCGTGCCGCTACATGGCACCCGATTAACATGCACATTGAAGACGTTCATGAAGATGCTGACCTTGTAGACATGCTCTTTGACAAACCGGTCGTCGAACACCTTCTCGATCAGAATAACACGGCCATCGGCCGGGGAGACCAGCGCGTCATCATCATCTGGAATCACCCTCTGCGGGTCACGGAAAAAATAGAGACAAAAGGCCGTGCAGAACAAGGCAAAAAGCGTCAGCAGGTTATAGCCCAGGATGGCTGTCAACAGCGCGACATAAGCCGCAAAGCCGATAAAGGGATACCCCTCCCGGGCCACAGGTATGCGCTGTTCCAACATTGCATCCACGGTATTCTCCAACAGGTCTTTAACAGCAAAAAAGAGCGGTACAGACCGCCCTTTCTTGCCATCCCATCGCCACGCCGAGCCGGCGCCGGCCGTTTACAGTTTTTTCGCTCTGGCCATGGCGATCTTGCCGGTACGCACGATCTCCTGGATGCCGATGGGTCGGAGGATATCTATAACCGCCTGCAGCTTGCTGCTCGTGCCGGTCAATTCCACGGCATAGCTCTTGGGGCTGACATCGACCACCTTGCCCCGAAAGATATCCACGATCCGCAAAACCTCGGCCCTGGTCTCGGCCTCGGCCTTGACCCGGATGATGATCATTTCCCGCTCCACATAATCCAGTTCGCCCATGTCGGTGACCTTGATCACGTCAATGAGTTTGTGGAGCTGTTTGGTGATCTGCTCGATGATCTTGTCCTCGCCATCGGTGACCAGGGTGAGACAAGAGACCTCGGGGTCCAGGGTCTGGGCCACGGACAGGCTCTCGATATTGAATCCCCGTCCACTGAACAGCCCGGTCACCCGGGACAGAACCCCCGGCTTGTTCTGCAGCAAGACTGAAATGGTATGTTTCATAACGTTTCCCCTATGCTTTCTCAGTACCACCGGCCGACAACGCCGGGGCGCAACTCTGCGTGGATGAACCTGACCATCAGGCCCGGCCCGCGACTAGACCAGGAGCATCTCGGTGGTCGCCTTGCCGGCCGGCACCATGGGATAGACCCCCTCCTCACGGGAGATGACAAAATCCATGAGCACGGTGTTGTCCGTGGCCAGGGCCTCCTTGATCACCGGCTCCACCTCGCTGGGCTTGGTGGCCCGCAGGCCGACGGCGCCATAAGCCTGAGCCAGAAGAACAAAATCGGGCGCCACCTGGATGTCGGTGTGGGAATATTGCTTGTCATAGAAAAGTTCCTGCCACTGGCGCACCATGCCCAGGAAACTATTGTTCAAGATGGCGACCTTGACCGGCAACTTGTACTGCCGGGCCGTGGCCAATTCCTGAATGTTCATCTGCAGGCTGCCGTCGCCGGCAATGTCGATGACGGTGCGGCCCGGGGCAGCCATCTGGGCGCCGATAGCCGCCGGGAAACCATAGCCCATCACCCCCAGCCCGCCCGAGGTCATGAAGTGACGCGGCTTGTTGAAGTGATAGAACTGGGCAGCCCACATCTGGTTCTGGCCCACCTCGGTGGAGATAATGGCGTTGCCGCCCGTCAGTTCGTGCAGCTTTTGCACCACGAACTGCGGTTTGATGATGTCGGTCTCCTCAATATAACCCAGGGGATGCTTGTTTTTCCAGGCACGGATATCATCCAGCCAGTCCGCGTGCAGCTCCAGGGCCGCCTTCTCGCTGAACTCCTCGTTCCGACCGAACCAGGCATTCATGGCGGTCAGGGCGTGCTGGCAATCGGCCACAATGGGGATATCGACCTTGACGTTCTTACCAATAGAGGTGGGATCGATATCGATATGAATAATCTTGGCATTGGGCGCAAAGGCATCGACCCGGCCGGTCACCCGGTCGTCGAAACGGGCGCCCACGGCGATAAGCAGATCGCTCTTGGCCACCGCCATGTTGGCGAAATAGGTGCCGTGCATGCCGAGCATGCCCATGGATAGCGGGTCGGTGCCCGGGAAACCGCCCAACCCCATGAGGGTCATGGTCACCGGGATATGCAGTTTATGGGCCAGGGCAGTAAGCTCCTCGTGGGCCTTGGCGGCAATGACCCCGCCGCCCACGTAAAGCACCGGCTTCTTGGCCTTCAGTATGGCGCGGCATGCCTTGTCAATCTGACCAGGATGGGGTTCATAGGTCGGCCGGTAGGTCCGCATGCGCACCGGCTTGAACTCCGGAAAGCTCACCATGGCGTTGACCACGTCCTTGGGCAGATCGATAAGCACCGGGCCTGGCCTGCCGGTGCGGGCGATGTGAAAGGCCTCACGGATGGTGGCCACCAATTCGTCCGGGTTCTTCACCAGATAGTTGTGCTTGGTGCAGGGCCGGGTGATGCCGACGATGTCCACCTCCTGAAAGGCGTCGTTGCCGATAAGGGCGGTGGGCACATTGCCGGTGAACACCACGATGGGAATGGAATCGGCATAGGCCGAGGCAATGCCGGTCACGGTATTGGTGGCGCCCGGCCCGGAGGTGACCAGGGCCACGCCCACGTCACCGATCACCCGGGCATAGGCATCGGCGGCGTGAATAGCGGCCTGCTCATGCCGGACCAGAACATGCGTCAGTTTGTCGTTTTTCATCAGGGCATCGTAGATGTCGAGCACCGCGCCCCCGGGAAAACCAAAGATCACCTTCACATTCTGTTCTTCAAGGCATTGCATCAATGCCTGTGCTCCCGTGATTTTCATATGCCTTCCTGCCTCTG
>DYDL01000358.1 GCA_020717925.1 Desulfocapsa sp. | reverse complement strand
TTATTTTGCCCTCGATTTCCTTTATGAAGGAAGAGGAGCTCTCGTCGAAAGATAAACAAAATAGTAGAAGAAAGCGGTAAGTGCATCTTCATTGCTCCATCAGCATCAGTCCCGTTGGCTTTTTTAAAATATTTTACGTTAACATCCCCTCTGACCGGCAACGCTCCAGCAGATCAAGCAGGAACACACACTGCTTTTCCGAGGGAAGCCTGGCTGGAATTTGAGTTGCCACCTCCATAATGCCGAGTTCTTTGGACGAAAACAGGTTTTTCGCGGAACCAGATGCAAGCATCTTTGACCATTCCCCCGGAGAGAGAGCAAGAACCTGCGCTTGAGCCTTTATACCGTCGTCGATTTTCTGGACTTTCCTGGCGCTCTGCGGGGGTTCCTCGGGGTCAGAGCTTCTGCAAGGTTGGCTCAGAGCCATGGATCAGCAGGGCATTCTCGTCACGGTGAGCTTGACTCCCAAAGCCTTTAATACTCGCTGGATGGTTTCCAGCCGCGGCCGGGTGTTTGGGCGCAGGGCCTTATACAGGGCTTCCCGCTTGATGCCGCTAGCTGACTGGTATGCGCTTACCGCCACGGTGATCGCCTTTATCGGCCTGTTCCGTTTCAAACGGGGGATGATTCCGGTCATCTTCGGCTCCACCCTGGCGGGGTTTGCCTGGAAAATCTTCATCCCATAAGGAGGCCATGCAGCCGACAAAGAAGCACCTTGCGAGCAGCCTGTGCTATGCTGAAGAGAAAGCCAAGGGTTGATCGCCGGACCAAGCATCGATGTCCCACGGCTCGAAAAGATGCTGGCCCAAGGCGGGGTCACCCTGCTCGATGTCCGGCGCAGGGCCGACCGCGTCCTCTCCTCGACGGCAAAGACCGCGAGCCTTCTCAACGTGGACTGTCGAGTACAGCAACGGGTCGGCGCGGCGGCTCGAGCCGTTGGCCTTATCAAGGGTGAGGTGGTCATGGGCATACCCGTGAGCGTCACAGGAAAAAGCATTTACTTCGACAGAAAAACACCCGCAAAAGCGTGATGGCAAGATGAAATTTTTATCGCAGTTTACCGCGCTCTGCACCGTGGGCTTCTTTGCCAGGCTTTCCTATGCCCTGGCCAGAAGCCCGGTGCTGCCGTTGTTCGCTCTCTATCTCGGAGCCGGCCCCGAGGCGATCGGCTTTGCGGTGGGGATTTCCACCGTAACCGGGATATTTTTCAAGCTGCCCTCGGGGGCGCTTTCCGACGTGATTGGCAGGAAAAGGACGATGCTGATCGGCCTGGTCGTCTTCGCGGTTCTGCCGTTTGCCTATCTGTTCATCGACAACTATCAGGCCCTCATTGTGGTTCGCTTCATCCATGGCCTAGCCACGGCTATTTACGGACCAGTGTCGATGGCCGTGGTCGCCGACGTGGCCGGGAAGCGCAAGGGAGAGCTGCTTTCCTGGTTCTCCTCGGTGACGATCATCGGCAACCTCCTTGGCGCCCCGCTGGGCGGTTTTATCCTGAACACCTCTCCAAGCGCCGCGGGTCCGGCGATGGGCAATTTCCAGATCGCCTATCTGGCCAGCGGCTTCGCAGGGGCTATGGCCCTTGTCTTGGCCCTGGGCGTGCTAAAAAATGACCAGAAAACGGTAAAACACCAGAGCTTGAAAGAGGCATACGCACGTTTTGCCTCGGGAATCAAGGAGGTTGCCAGCGACAGGCGGGTCATCATCACCTCGAACATGGAAGGGTTGCAAAACATGACCGTCGGTGCGCTGGAGGCCTTCCTGCCCATCTATGCGGTGACCGTGGCC
>DYDL01000357.1:567-1778 GCA_020717925.1 Desulfocapsa sp. | reverse complement strand
CCCGGTCCCGTTCTCCCCGCCGATGGAAAATGCCCACGTCCCGGACCGCGACAGAATCGCACAGGCCGTGCGCGAAATCTGCGCCTACTGATGGAGGAACAAACCGTGAAACGCGTCTGCCTGTTGCTCCATGTCAGGAAGGAACTCCTGCCCGAATACGTGAAGTGCCACGACGTCTGGCCGGAGATGCTCGACGCGATGCACGAGGCCGGCATCCGCAACTACTCGCTCTTCTATCGCGGCGACGGGCTCGTCGTCGGCTGTTTCGAGGCCGAGAACCCGCAGGAGTCGCTCCGCAAACTCGGAAAGACCGACGTCAACCGCCGCTGGCAGAAGTACATGGCCCGATTCTTCGAGAGCGGGTCCGGCGACCTCGAAGCCGGCGGCCCCCAGTGGCTCACCCAATATTTCTTCATGGCCTGACATTCCGCCCGGCCTTGGAAGGGCGGCGTTCAAAGAGCGGAGAGCCCGATCCCGGCGACAGCGGTCCGTCTTCAGTTCACACCAGAATGGCAAATGGCTGTCAATTCTGTTATCCTATCCATAAGAATCTGTTATCCTGTCCGTAAGAATGTCATGCTTCAGACGGAATTGGACAAACGCCTCTCGCCAATAAGCAACTCCGGAACCACCGGAAGCTGCCTCGAATCACGAAGTTCACCCGCCGCGGCGGGCTGGGGCTCCGCCCCAGACCCCGGAGTTTTCTTGAGGCATATGGGGGAATCGGCACCTTTTCCGACGCCGAAAACGACCTTCGTTCGCCTGTCATTGTCAAAGCCTCCAATGGTTGTCACTATACTATCCGGCAACGAGGCTTTGTCCAATTCCGTCTGAAGCATGACAGCAGGACGCGGCGCTCGGCTTTGAGGAGTTCGGCGATGATCTTGTCGGCGTCGGGAATGGAGTTGACGATGGGATCGAGCAACATCGCGCGGCGGAGGAGCGAGCGGTCGTGCCGGACGATGGCCTCGACGGTAAGCTCGTGTGTTTCGAGCACCTGTTGTTCGAGCGCTCGGATACCTTCTTGATCGCGGGCATGATGTCCTTGCCGTCGTACGTGGCGGAAAAAACCCACGTGAAGTGATTGACGCCGGCGATGCGGAGGTTGAATCTGGCGAGCATCTCCGGCGGGACCGAGTACTTGTTGGGTGCGAGCCCGAGCTCGGCGAGCCAATACGCCTTTACGTTGTGATGTCCGTCACAGAGTGCGA
>DYDL01000357.1:0-551 GCA_020717925.1 Desulfocapsa sp. | reverse complement strand
TGCGTGGCGCATGAGTCCGATGCCGTTCACGGCGGTCGGGTTGGCGTAGTTGATGAGCCAGGCGTCCGGGCAGAGCTTCTTGACGTCTTTTGCGATCTGGAGGATGACGGGCAACTCACGCATCGAGCGGAATATTCCGCCTGGGCCGATCGTGTCGCCCGAGCACATCAGGACGCCGTATTTCTTCGAGACCTTGCAGTCGATTCCGCGGTACTTCGCGTTATCTACAGAGAAGCTCAGAACGACGAAGTTGGCGCCTGCGAGAACCTTTCGGTGGTCGGCCGCTCCTTCGATCTTGAGCGGAGACTGGAGATGATCGGTCATCAGCCTGCCGAGTGCGACCATCTTGCGGAGGCGTTCACGGTCTGTGTCGACATATGCGATTGTTCCGTGTCTGAGAATATCCGAATAGAGCATCTGTCAGAGCGCCTGCCGCCCGAAGAACTGTCATGCTTCAGACGGAATTGGACAAAGCCTCGTTGCCGGATAGCATAGTGACAACCATTGGAGGCTTTGACAATGACAGGCGAACGAAGGTCGTTTTCGGCGTC
>DYDL01000356.1 GCA_020717925.1 Desulfocapsa sp. | reverse complement strand
CAAACCCCACGCCAGCGCACTCGTCCCGCGTTTAACGCCAACCACTAGATAGGATAGCGGATGTAATTGCAGTAGCGGCGCACGATATTGGTGAGGGTCGCTTGCTGTAGCAGCCTGCGGTGTTCCGGCCGCAGGTGGAGGAGCACCGTTGAGCCAGGCTGGTCGACCGGCCAAGGCTGAATCTGCATTTCTTCACCCCCTCGATAGCGAAGTCGTGTGCCGGAGTCTCCTCTGGCGCGCGTGCGTGTAAAAACCTCCACCTCGTAGCACAGCGGAAAACAAGAGTAGAAGCCGATGCCAAACTGCCCGACCAAGCCTTGCCCGGATTGCTTGTCGGTCGAGAATAGTTTTCCGAGACGCTGCTTGGCTTCGCCATACGTCATCCCGACCCCGGTGTCGCTGATGCGCAGGGTGCCTGGGGAATCCGAGTCTTGCGAAACTGACGGGATCAACCGAATTTCCAAGTTGCTTTCCTGCTCGGGTGGCAGTTGCGCGAGGCTGTCCGCTGCATTGGTAATCAACTCACGAATACTCTGGTCGGCTCCAGCGAACACAGATCTGCTCAGAACTTCCAGAGCTCTCTTCACATCCACATCAATCCGGAAATTAGTGACCGGTCTATCCACGGCTTTCCTCTGTCTTCAAACTCAGGGCAATCTTGTGCCCGGACTCGTTTTTATCCCGTTAACGCCGAAGCGAGTTGAGCCAATTTCGCCGCCGGAGTCAAGTTCGCATTGTTACCTCAATCCCAATGCTTCAGAGCCGTGGGCACCCACCAGAATCGAGAAGACGGAGGGCTTGTCAGGGGCCTTCTCTCGCCTCGCCAGACGGGAGAACGACAAAGAAACCCCTTAGCGTTGCTCGGGCTCACACCTCGCTGATCGCGATGGCTTCGGCCACGCATACTTCGATGCAGCTCTTGCAGTCGGTGCACTCGTCGGTGTTGCCCACAATGATCCGACTGTCTTCCTGCTTGTAGAGTTCGACAGGACAAATCTTGACGCACTCGCCGCACACGGTGCACTTCTGCTCGTCAATCACAATGACATACATGCTCGTCTTCCTTTCAGCAGGGAACAACCTCGGCTCTAAATCACAATCGCCTTGCCCATCAAGTCCATCACGCCGCCGACCTGGGCTTCGACACCATGGTGCTGGAACGCCACGGGCAACTGAGCCTTGCAGATCGCGCAGGGCGTGGCGAGATAATTGGCGCCCGTGGTCTTGAAGGCCTCCACCCTCGGCTTCGCGCCTTTCATGCGCACCTCCATCAGTTTGTCGGCGAGCAGGCCGCCGCCCGCGCCGCAGCAGAACGTCCGCTCGCGGATCGTGTCGGCGGGCATCTCGCGGAAGTCGCGCACCACGGCGCGCAGAATCTCGCGCGGCTCTTCCAGCAGGCCGCCGGCCCGTGCGACGTTGCACGGGTCGTGATAGGTGACTACCACGCCGTCGTTCGCGGTCTTGTTCAACTTTACGCGGCCCTCGCAGATGAGGCGGGCAGCGAACTCGCAAATGTGTTCCGGCCGCGGCGCGTCGAGGAAATCGAGCGGGCCGTTGAGCGTGTCCATGAACGCCTGCGCCGCGCGCCACGCGTGGCCGCATTCGCCAATGACCAGCCGCTTCACCTTGAGTTGCCGCGCGGCATCCACGAGCCGTTTGTTGACCTTCTTCAAGTGCTCGTAGTTCAGGAAGAGGCCAAAGTTGCCCGCCTCGCTGGCGTAGGTGCTCGTGGTCCAACTGACGCCCGCAGCATGGAATAGTCGGGTTCATCGGGGCGTTCATCGGGGTCACATCCCCACATCTAACAATTGGTTGACCTGCCTCGCTGATTTG